>JBHHUS010000087.1:0-4061 GCA_046861615.1 Fidelibacterota bacterium | reverse complement strand
ATTGTAAATGGCTGATCTCCATTGGAATTCCATGTCAATGTTTGTGTATTGAAGGTATAATCATAACTGTCAGCATCGTCCGTATGACCATCGGTAACTTGAACAGTTACCGGGAAGGAGCTGTAGCTGGCTGCAGTAATGTATAATGTTATTGTACCAGCACTTTCTGCATAGGTGGTGGTTTGCCCGGATTTGTAATCCAAAGTTTGGGATAAAATGATTTCAAATGAAATCAGAATAAATAAATATTTCCTCATGAGAATTAGAATAATAAGATTAGATACTTATTCCGAGTATTACCAACCCGTCCATCCAGCTCACAGTCCCCAGTTTCTGTTTTTTACTGTCCACAACATTGAAGGCAGTAGTCGAACGGATCCCCAGGCGAACGTCAAGGCTGTTGCCAATCGTGAATCCGTAGGAATTTTCAGCGATAAAACCAATGTTACCGCCAATCATTCCACTGCCTAACTTTACCTGTCCCGGACCAGCGGGGAACGAAAGAATACCATTTATACTTATTCCCGAAAAGGTCCCTCCCACCGGTTTGTAATTAGTGAATTTGAAGGTACCAACTTCGGCCCCCAGGCGGAAGCGTACCGGTCCTAACTGGAGTAACATGGGGAACTCAAAGGCAACCCTGAAATCCACTGCCGAGTTATAGGTGTTTAACTGGTGGTTGACAAAGCTCGGGGAAGCCCCTACCAGATTCAACGTATAGCCCATACGCTGGGCGACTTCAGATAGGTCTTCTTCTACCGGTTCTTCATCAACAAATTCGTCTTCGGCAAAAGCATCATCAAAGCTGGTCTCCTCCTCCAGACCTGCGTCCACCGGTTCCTCATCGAATTCAAAACCACCCAGGTCCTCTTCCGCCGCACCGGTATCTTCTTCCTCAAACCCAAAGTCTTCCAGATTGAAGTCTTCTTCAGCAGTCGTATCTTCTTCCCCCCAGAAGATTTCAGTACTACCCTCTTCATCCTGAGCCTGGAGTCGATTCAGGGGATAAAAACAAAACACAAGACTCACCAGCAGCACAAGCCACCGGTGACGGATTAATAAAAATTCGTTTTTCTGAGATTCCGCTTTCATATCCGTACCCATTTTATTCTTACCCCACCGGGGGTAATGGTTGGAATGTTGTACTTACCTCGAAAATGTACGTTGTCCGGCGCAAAATATAATTCCTGCTCTTTGTGTATGGCAAATGTAAATATTTTTACCGGATTTTAACCTAAAGACGGCTAAAAGGCCAGTGGTCAGGGTCACATTGTAACTAAATACTATTGGTTTCTCGACGGGAATCGGTACAATACAGGTAATATTAAAATAGGCGGCTGTAGCCCGTACGGGAATCGAACCCATGTTACCGCCTTGAGAGGGCGGCGTCCTAACCGCTAGACGAACGGGCCATTCATTTCCGGACATGCCGGGTATTAAAACAGCAAACCGGCTGGTTCACCATTTTGTACGCCCGGAAGGACTCGAACCCTCAACCTCCTGGTCCGTAGCCAGGCGCTCTATCCAATTGAGCCACGGGCGCATTTGCTGGGGAGCAGGGACTCGAACCCCGACCGGCAGAGCCAGAATCTGCTGTCCTACCGTTAGACGACTCCCCAATTTTAAGCTTGAAAAAGCGGGGGGAATTTAATGGGCCTGTTGCTGGTTGACCAACGGTTTTCAGATAGTCGGCCGGAAGAAATTAAAATGCCAGATCGCCGGCCTGGAGGATTTCCTGGCTGGAATAATCCTGTATCCAGGCAACCAGGCGCAAATCATTCACATTCCAGGCGTAACTGGTGGCCTGTTGCCAGGAAGCGAGGACGGTCCAGTCAAAACTGTTCTCCAGGGGAGTGTTGGCCGTCAGTGAAATAGTTTGACCAGTATCGGCCGTAAGCATTCCAATTACAGCATTATGATGTTCTGGCAATCCGTTAGGAGAATCAGGGTATTGGACTGTGTCCATAACAGCGGCCACGAACAGACGCAAATCCTGGTTCCCATAGTCTTTCAGACTGAAGACAGAAACAGAAAGCGTAACATCCATTCCCGTCCGACTGCCTGAGAGGATAATTTTAATCGGTGAAAGGGCTCCTGCAAGGGAACGCGGTGTTTGAGCCCAATTGATTGGATTAGATTCCGAATCAGAGCCATTGGTAAACATGTGAGGAGTGTAATTGTTTTCGTAATAATTATTCCTGGTTGTATTCATGTCCTTGTTGGCCCAGCACATGGGATCATCGCCGCTGCCGGGCCACCAGACATGGTAACGGAGGTCCAGCCAAAGAGAATCCATGCCTGCACCCACATACGTCCCACCGGCAGGATCGAGATATTTATTAAACTTCCGCTCCGCGGAAGCACAGGGTGATCAGGTACTTGAAGTGAACAATTCGCTCAATATTTTCCGACGGCTGGTTGTGACCATTACATCACAATATCCAGTCACATCTCCTGCTGAAGCTGAAATTGTTACCAGGCCGGGCTGGATCCCAGTTACCAGACCAGTTTCTGACACAGTAACTATGGCATTGTCACTGCTAATCCATATTACTTCCACATCCGGAAGAGAGGCATGGGATTTATCCGTCACCAGCGCGCTGAGCTGATAGGATTGTCCCGGTAACAGGGCCTGTTCTTTCGGTGAAATAACCACGACACCTACCTTCGGTCCTCCGGCTTTCTGATCTTCACAGGACCAGAATACCAAAACAACCAGACTCAACAATATGATGCTTTTCAGATTTACGTTCACGGCGAAAAACTTACATTAAAACAGGGATATGAAACCAATTTTAATCCCGTTTTGAAAGGGCTGAATGTAACGGCAGATGCCATTACTGCATAATATACCGCCCCGTTGGGAACCTGCCATCAAAGTGATTCGATTACGATCGGTCAGATTGAATACCATTTCCAGACTGATCCAGGACAGGCTTGAACCGATAAACCCGTCCAACAGAGATTCCAGAAACTGTTTTTTGGCACTTTGTTTTTCAGCTACCACCAAATATTCCTCAGTAGATGAAAGGTCCATTAACAACGTCACGGACCACCGGGGGGCTAAACCGATACCAAAACTGATGAATTGATTCACCTGTGTCGGTTTCAGGAAACTTGAAAATATCGTATCCTGAATTACCGAATTATTTTTCCAAACCCGGTTCCAGGTTCCTTTGGTCAAATGTTGATATTCATACTTAAGGTCCAGACTCCAGGCACCGGAAATAGAAATTGTGGCCTGCAGCGGAACACTTACGGCTCTTACCATTTCTAACAGAAAGGTTTTATTCTGATTGTCGGTTTCGCTGGCCATTACGAGATTATACAGATCCTTTGTTTTTGCCAGTCCAATGCTGTATTGGAGACGATTATTTTGGGTTTCTCCCTCCAGTCCCAGTAACCATTCCGAAAAGGGATTGGCCGTGGCGGTTCGCAAAGGAATCGCTGAAGGACCACGTTCTTTTTTCCAGATACCTTCTGAATCCAATAACCAGTTATTATGGCGACTGGCCCGGGAGAATTCAAACGATAGAATGTGCTGCCTGTAAAGGGGCCCTGAAATGCGTAGTTGGTATCCTAACTCATCATTGGGGTCCATTTGGTGGGTAATACGGTTCAATAAACGAGTTGAATGTTCGTGGAAGACCGTTGGAAATTGCTGGAAGGGAATCACACCGCTGGCATAGTTCACAGTATCCCAACGTTCATCAGGATTCAAACTCAAAAAATGATAATTTTTATAGGCCAGATTCAAAGACCAACGCCCCAGGTAATAATTAAAGTCAGTGTAAAATCCCGCACCATTTTGGTTTGGATTTTGTTCATTAGTACTCTTTTTATTCACCTCCAGGGAAATATCAAATTGGGCTCCAGCCCATTCGACAAACGGCCCAATCAAAAGATGCCGAACAGTGAGTGTATCGGGTAAAAATACCTGATTAAACGGTATGGGATGTTTTTCGATATCCCTCAGGATCGAAGTACCTATTGTGATTTGATTCTCAGAAAAAAATACCTGTCCGCCAAGAAGAGAATGATGTGTTTTATAGTTGGGAATG
>JBHHUS010000040.1:0-17351 GCA_046861615.1 Fidelibacterota bacterium | reverse complement strand
GGGTGAAATTTTCTCGTCGGGGGCTCGACGAGAAAAATCTTGACTATTACCGACGAAGGAACGTACACTTCTCGTCGACAGATTAAATTTAAAATATCCTAACCACATACAAAGGAGGTCTTTAATGGCTGAAGTTGTGAAATCAACAGGCGTAAGAAAAGAATCTGGTTATCTTTACTACCTCGGCAAAGATGGCGATGTCTGGCGTTCCAAAATGGCCCGTGCCGGTAAGGGCGGCGGGAATGCTGAAAAAGTGGCTCATGCCGGTGTACAGCGTGAACAGGGCTATCTTTATTTCATCGATAAAAATGGCAATGTCTCCCGTGCAAAAATGGCCCGGGGTCGTAAATAACTACCAATTCCTTTAACTGAAAAAGCCCTCTCCACCTCGGGAGGGCTTTTTTATTGCCCCCATGGCTGTAATTCCTGATTCTACTTTTGAACTGAATTATGTAGCTTTCCCCTTCGTAAATATCAGTTTTCAGGGTCCGGATGCCACCAGAACGGGTCTCCGGCGCCAGCAAATAAATTTAGCTGTGAAACAAAACTATTGATTGCAGAAGAAATTCGGGAAAGATCCAAGATGATAACAAAACGAAATTTATTAATTCTCTCGGGGTTCGCCTTAATCTGGCAGACGGCCTGCTCGGCGCCGCCCTCCGTTGCACCGGAGGCCGTATTCACTGAACCGGATCCGGCCACTGGAATACAGAAGGAAACTATTCGCCCTCAGGTCCGCTTAAAATCCTTGCCCACGGGTTGGGTCCTGGACCGGCAGCCGATTGCTAAATGGGGCATGAGTCTGCCTACGGTCCTTTCCACCGTCCCCGATTCCGCCCAGTCGATTGAATACTGGGACGATATTCAGTCCCTGCCCATCGGCGTGCGTCTGGCTGTTAAACGGGCCAAAGTGTTTTACCAGGTGATCACCCGATTAACAATCGAAACGATTGAACTGCAGTTTGTGAATGTGAATTATGTTTACAGCGCTTCCAATTACGAACCTTCCCACTACATCCTGGAGGACGTCATCCGCACCACCGAACTGAAACCCACAGGCTTTCCCCAGCTAACGGCCGATGATGTATTGAAATACAAGATTCTCATGGAATATGGCACGCCCAAGGATTTCGACGGCGTGTACCACCAGTATACCGACTCAAAGACGGAAATGAAAGTCCGGGTAATTGACGATTTACATATCCAGGTACAGCTCCACAGCAAAACCGTGGAAAAACAAATGCAGCAGGCGATCAATGAAATGTACTCTGAAGAAGGAATTGAATATCAGAAGAAACAGTTGCTTCAGGGCATCGACCTGTAAACTTTAGCCGGTCCACAACCCCTTTTTCACCTTCATGAAGCGCCGCCTGACCGCACTCTTATTTCTGCTTCTCACCCTAGCTCAGGCTCAGCCGCCCCTGGTTTCGGAGATCACCTTCAAAGGGGTGAAAGTCACCAAACGCTATATTCTTGAACGGGAAATTCAACATCCGGTGAATGCCCCCCTGGACAGCGCCCTGGCCCAGGATGACCGGAACCGTTTATTGAATCTGTATATCTTTGCCGATGTGTACTGGCGGGCCATTCCGGTGGAAAATAACAGCGTCATTCTGGAGTACGAGGTGGTGGAATCCCGTCGTTTTATCGGCGGTCCCATGCCGGTGTATGATGAGGATACGGGCTGGTCGCTCTCCGTGGGCCTGATCTGGAAGAATTTCCGCGGCCGGAATGAAACCCTCATGGGCGGCGGCACCTTTGGCGGCCGGCGTAATTACGGCCTTAATTTCACCGATCCCTGGATTACGGGCGACCATCTCTCCCTGAGCATCGAAACCGGCCGCAATGTGAATCATCATCCATTCCTGCCCTATGAAATCCGCACCAATTCCTTTGAAGTCAATATGGGCTTGTATTTCGGCTATACCCGCAAAGCCAGCCTGGGATTTGAGCTGGAAGAAAAAGTATTTGCGAACGATTCGGTAAAACTGGATTACCAGTATTTTGCTCCCCAGGGCAGTTTCCAGTACGACACCCGGGACATTTACATCGAACCCACCCATGGTGTTCACTTTATTCAGTCGTTCTATAGTATTCTGGATTTGAAGGGCAATCGGCCGGTAACTTTGTTCTGGCGTCAGTCCTACAGTCTGTTCCGGATGCTGTACGATAATCCCGCAGGACGGCATTTAATTCTGGGCCTGAATCTGGCTTCCCGAATCACCCTGGGGGACCGGGATCCCGTCTGGCAGGAATCCATCGGTGGTTCCTTTTCCGTCCGGGGCTGGTCCTTTCCAGACCAGGCAATGTTTGCCAACGGTAACAAAAACTACCGCTTTGGAAACCACTATTTAACCGCTTCGGTGGAATTGCGGAAAACGGTCATTCCCCGCCATGTTACCCGCTTCAATACCGAATTCGGCGTGACCCTGGCCTGGTTTCTGGACGCCGGACTGGCGGCCAATGATTTCAGCCGTTTAACCGACCAATCACCGCTTCTAGGAACCGGTATCTCCGTCCAGATGCCCTATCCCTTCTTTGATATTATCCGCCTGGATTACGGTTGGGGCTTCCGGAAGGGAACGCAAGTTGACCAATCCTTCCATTTCGCCTTTGAACAGAAATTCTAGGCTTTCGTTGATATTCTGATTTATTTCCCCATAACTTTACCGGAAGGGGAAATGAAGGTCGTTCCAAATTTAATTAAATGCTCCGTTTTAATCTTCGCCTTGCTGCTGGCGGGTTGCCAGGATCAGCCTGAACAACAAATATTCCCGGTCTTTCAAATTGCATTCGCTTCCCAGACTAACGGTCAGGCCGCAGATATTTTTCTCATCGATTCCGACGGCGAAAACCTACTTTCAGTCACTACCGATCCCGCCCGGGATGAACAACCACAGTGGTCGCCGGATGGTCAACGCCTGCTGTTTATTTCCAACCGGGACGGTCATCGGCAACTCTTCCTATACGATCTGGTGACTGACAGCCTCAGTCAATTGACACACGGGAATCGTCACTGTACCGAGCCGGCCTGGTCGCCCGATGGGAATCAAATCACCTACCAGAGTGATTCTCTGGGCCTGGGCGATATTTTTATCCTGGATTTGCCGACTGAGAAGAGCACTCAGTTGACGGATGACCCGGCGGCAGACATTTCCCCGGCCTGGTCGCCCGACGGAAACCGGATTGCCTTTGTGAGTCACCGGGATGGGAATGCTGAGATCTACGTCATGGACAGTGACGGGAATAATCAGACGCGCCTGACCGATAATCCCCGGGTGGACCTGGAACCCACCTGGTCCCCCGATGGCGAAAAAATTGCTTTCACCAGCCACCGGAAATCATCCGATGAGCACGTTTACATTCTGGATGTAGCCGCCCGGACTTCAATTCAACTGGCCACACCCAACTCCGATGAATACAACCCGGTCTGGTCAGTTGATGGAACCAAACTCTATTATTTTAACATTTTAAGGGGAGATATCTATTGGGCGGCTGCCGATGGTAATAGCGCCCCGGAGCTGATTTTCGATTTTGCCAAAGCCCTGGACCTGAGTCTGTCACCCGATGGGCAGGTGCTTGTATTTGCCGCGGGGATTGGCGACAGTCCCTCCGCCGTTTACACCTTCTATCTGGAAAGCGGGAAATTCCGGCGGGTCACCGACACCCCGGGCCCGGACCGAACTCCTGCTGTCAGACCTGCTTTTTAAATGAATTCGGTACAGGAATACCGGAAATATCTTCTAATCGGGCTGTTCCCGGTCCTGTTCAACGATTGTAGTGAACCGATAAATGTGGAGCGGTCAATCCTTATTTTTAACGGTTACCAGAGCAATGGCCTAGACCACTACCAGGATTTTGTAGAGGTGAATTTTAAGTTGGAATCAGGTGACTGGCTCTGGCAGTACGAAGGCTCCGACCGGCCACAGATTCCAAGCGGTGAAAGCCGGATTTTTGTATTCTCCATTGAGCCCGAGCGCGACAGTATTTTCGTCCATGGGCGCTTTCACTATCAGGATGCAGTGGAGGTGCAATATATCCAGGCCGATACAGTTCTCAGTCTAAACCGGAATCCTTTAGTTCAATTCTGGAATTGCGGCGATTCCACTACCATGGAGTACCCCTTTCCCGCCTGTTTTAAAGATTATCCCTGAGGAGGTTTATTTTTTCTTACGCCGGAGGATCATGGCCTTTTCGAAACGGTTTTCTTCTCCGGTCCGTAGGCGGACAATATTACTGCGGTGGGTGTAAATAATAAACCAGGGAATTAATAGACTGAAAATCATCAGCGATAATGAAGCCGGTGCTACACCCGCCAGGGGTGGTAGTAGAAATAAAAACACCGGGAGTGAGGCCGAGGCCAGGATCGAACTGAGGGAGACGTATCCAGTGAGCATCAGGGTTAAGACGAACACGATCAGACACAGGGGCAGGGCGATGGGGAACAGGGTGATCAGCATTCCCGCTAATGTGCCCACACCCTTACCGCCTTTGAATCCGGCGAAAATAGTGTAGGTATGTCCCAGAACGGCGGCAAAACCGCATAAGATTTGGATAATCCCCGTATCCTGGATCGGTTGCCCCTGAAAGAGTTGGGTGGCGAACCAGCCCGCCGCCAGCCAGCCTTTGAAAATATCTACCGCCGCCACCACCAGTGCCGGTTTCCAGCCCAGAACCCGGAAAGTATTGGTGCCGCCGGCATTGCCGCTGCCATACTCCCGGATATCGATCCCCTGGGTAATTTTACCGATTATGATGCTGGTGGGAAACGACCCGGCCAGATAACTCAGAAATAAAAGCAGGAAAAGTTGTAAATATTCATTCATCAGCAAGATCGTCCTCCAGTATTTGAATTGCCGCCACCAGGGCTCCGGGGCCCGCATGTACACCTAACGCCGGACCGATTTCAGTTAAAATTACCTTATCCTGTCCTAGTTGTTCAACTAATTCCGCTTCCCATTCCCGGGCTGCCGTCACGGCCTTGGTGTGGGCCAGACCAACCCGGAAAGGTTTGTCCGAGGGTAAATGCTGAGCCACGAATGATTTGAATTTATTTATCTTTTTCCGGCGCCCGTACGTTTTCCCGATACTTGTAACGCCACCATCGGAAAAGGTCAGGATGGGATTAATTCGTAAAAGATCGGCAATTTTTTTCACTGATGGCGATACCCGGCCACCTTTCACTACATAATCCAGCGTATCCAATCCGATATAAATTTTAGTGTTGGTAATTGCCTGGTGAGTGATTTGCGCCACCTTATCCAGGTCCTTGCCGGCGCGGATGGCTTCAGCCGTTCGCATGGCAATCAGGCCCATCCCGACGGAACCGTTTCTGGAATCCAGTATCTGAATCGGGAAATCGCTCAAGATCCGACTGGCCGCCAGGGCTGATTGCAATGTGCCGCTTAAATTGGCCGGTAAATGGATTGAAACAGCTGCTTGGTAATGGGTGGAAAGAAACTGGTACTGCCGACGGAAATCACCCGGTGTCGGCTGTGATGTTTTGGGATGAACCGGGTTGGTGGCTACTTCCTGCCAGAATTCTTCATTGGTCAGGGTGACTTTGTCCACGTAGTGGGCGTTGCCGAAATTCAACCGTACCGGGATCACGTGGATGTTAAGCTTTTCCAGAATGTCCTCTGGCAGATCGCAACCGGAATCCACAATCACGGCGATGGATCCGTCTTCCTGCCGGGCATCCCGTTGCTGCTGGATCATATCATCGGCCTTTTCCGCCGTCACCTGGCCGAACTCCTGACAAATGGTAAATACACTCTTGGGATCATTGGTGTGAATGTGGACTTTGGCCTTGGTCTTGGTGCCCGCCAGAACCAGACTGTTACCGCAGGAGATCAGTCGCTCCTGTAGCGGACGGTGCCGGATGGCCGTGCCGGTAATAATGCATTCGGTGCAGTAGCGGAATTTCTCCGTGGCCGCGATTGCTGCCTGGGTTTGTTCCAGGGATCGGGCAAAGGAGGCGGGGGTGAGGGTCCCGTCATTGATGTAGTCCTGGATGCCCTCCAACATGTCCACAAAACCCTGCGCTCCTGCATCCACGACGCCGGCTTTTGCCAGGACTTCCAGTTTCTGGGGAGTTTCCTGCAGAGACACCTGCGCCTGTTCCAGGGCAATAGCGGTGAGGGATCTGAAATCAGCAACCTTCTCGCTGAAATGACGAATTTTTTTGACCCAATCGGACATGACCGTCAGGATTGTCCCCTCCTGGGGGTGTACCAGGGCTTCGTAGGCGTAATTCCGGGCCTTTTCAATCGCCTGGGCAAACTGGACCGTGTTAATGGTGGAAAGGTCCTGAAGAGCATCGGCGAAGCCAACAAAAAACTGGGCCAGGATGGCGCCGGAATTCCCCCGGGCACCATCCAGCGCGCTGTCGGCAATGGCCATGCTCATGCGGTGCACATTGGAATGGACGCTTTCCTGAATCCCGTCCTCAATGGACAGAAGGGTGCAGGCCATATTGGTGCCAGTGTCGCTGTCCGGGATGGGATAAACGTTGATATGATTTAAATAATCCTGGCGGGAAACCACTCGCTTCAAACCCGCCGTAATGGACCGGTAAAGACGAATGCCATCCAGGTATTCAATTGCCATAGATCAGCAGGATCAGGGTTAGTTTAGCTCTTTAGGAATAAAAGAGCTAATGGGCTTATCTCCGGGGTCCAGGATTCCACCGGAAATAATGGCCTTCAAACCCTGTTCCACCGTCAGGTCCGCATGGATGACATCTTCTTTCGGTACAATCGTAAATACACCGGAGGTGGGGTTGGGAGTTGTGGGTACAAATACATGATAAAATTCAGCGCCATTCTCATTCTTTGATTTGTTGGTAACAAAACACATGGTCCACAATCCCTTCCGGGGATACTGAATAAAAATGACCTGTTGGAAAGAGCGGGCCGCAGCACCGGAAAAAGCCGTGGTGACCTGTTTTACTGTGGAATAAATCGTATTCACCAGGGGAATGTTATGGATGATACGTTCGCCCCAGCTGAACAACCGCCGCCCCAGGACATTAGTGATGAAAAGACCCAGGAAAAAGATAATAATCAGGGTCAGCAGGAATCCTAAACCGGGTATTTCCAGGTTCATACCTTTTAGGATCGGCGCCGTGAGTCCTTCCAGGAAGGAAAAGATTAATTGCAGGATCCATACCGTGGCGGCAATGGGTACCACGGCAAATAAACCGGCAAGAATAATACGTTTTAACGATTGCCACATGATTATCGACTCCGCAATGTGTTTCTGTTCAGGATCAAAGGATGCCCTCTAATTCCAACAAATACTGTTTAAGCTCCAGTCCACCGCCATAACCGCCTAATCCCCGGTTGTGAGCCAGGACGCGGTGGCAGGGAATGATGATCGGCAGCGGATTGTGAGCGTTGGCGCCCCCCACGGCCCGTACGGCTCCGGGGTTTCCCACGCGACTGGCGATTTCCTTGTAAGAGGCTGTTTTCCCGTAGGGAATTTTAGCTACCTCTAAGAGTACGGATTTGTAAAACTGCGGTGCCACCAGATCGGTTTCCAGCTCAAAGACAGTCCGCTCTCCGTGGAAATATTCCTGCAGTTGCTTGACTGTCGGTTCTAAAACAGCGGCATTTTCCACCAGCAGTTCATACGGGAATTTCCGGTGTACAATTTCCGCCAGAAAAGGAATTTCCGCTTCAAACAGGATCCGGGCGAGACCGCGCTCCGTCCGGGCCAGACCCAGGGGTCCGATGGGTGTATCAAAAGTAGTGTAATGAATCATTTTAACGGTGGAATTTTAGTACCGATTAATTTAATACGCTGTTCCAGAATATTCCTGTTTTGTTTTTTGGTGAATGATTTGACATCCCGGGCAAAAATCAGGGTTCCAATACTCGTCGTCGGAATTTAAAATTGATCATTATCGCTCCGGTGAGTACCAGGATGGCTCCGACAATCGCCAGAGACGAGAGATGTTCGCCCAGAATCGTCCAACCCAGAATCGCCGCAATCATGGGTGGGAAAAAAGTGATGTAACTGATTTGGGTCACTGAAATATGGTCAAAGAGCCAGATATTGATCAGCCAGGCGATAACGGTACCAAAAATTGCCAGATAAAACAGCGCGCCGATATTAAACCAATTGATTACCATGAAACGATCCTGTTCCACGATCAGGGAGAGGCTCAGGAGGGCTACTCCGGCGATACTCTGGGCAACCACATTCAAATGAATCGGATTTACAACCTGGCGGTGCTTTTTCAAATAGACGTTGGGCCAGGCGGCCGCCACTACAGCGGTCAAGGTGCCTAGAATTCCATAGATGGCTTTGTCGGAGCCCAGAGATTGCCCGTTGTAAACGATCATGATCGCGCCTGTCAGACCAATCAGAATGCTGATGAATTTCCGCGGGGTCAGTCTATCGTCCGGCAGGGCGAAATGGGCCATGAAGGCGATGACCAGGGGAAAGCCGGACCAGAGAATCGCTCCCAGGTTGGAATAAATGAACTGGGTGGACCAATAGGTGAGGGCATACCCGGCAATGAAATTAAATGCGGCAAAGAGGAAATAAATGTTCAGGGCCGTCCGGGAGGTGGGTAATTTTTCCTTCTTCACGAAGAAAACTCCCCATAAAATAAGCGCTGATAAAATGAACCGTAACCCGATGGCCAGAAATGGCGGTGTTCCCTGAAGACTTACTTTTAAAACGATCCAGGTGGTTCCCCAGATAATACAGAGGAGGGCGTAAAGAATGTATACTTTCAGTTTCATGTTCACTATCAGAGCGGGAATTTAGGAATTGTATTCTAAATTTAACGCTTCAATATCTGTGAACTACTTCTGTAAAACAGGATGAATCTTTGAATCGATTAATCATTGCCGGCTTATTCCTGATTAATTATTCCCTCTCTCAGGAACCTGGTTTTCTGCCGGACCAGGATTTCATGACCGATACCCTGGTGATCAAGCTCCGGCCCGATTCAATTCCCTTTCAACCGGACTCATCGCTGAATATTATTGATCAACGGTCCCGCCCGGGATCATTTCTGGCGATCCGTCAGGTGATGAAATCAAAAACGCTGGAAACCGTAGATTCCAGTGTTACCGGCAAATTGAAGTTTATTTTACTGAAACAACTGTTTGGTTATATTCCCATCGATCAGGTTATTCGTCTGGAGCATCCATTAGCGGAGGAGAGTCAACAGATTTTGTCCGGAGATTCTCTCCTGACAACAGCGACCCTCTCCGTCGATTACCTGGATTGGTGGTATGATAACAGCCCTCTCTTCCACAAGGGTTGGGTGTTAAACGGGTACACGCATTTAATCGATTCCGAGGGAAAGCCGAAAGCGGGCTGGCAGTGGGAAACCCGCGTGAAGAAAAAAAAGCAGGAGTCCTTTGCCCGGTGGACCTCCCGCGCTGTAAATACCTGGCTGCAGCAGCAATCCCGGGCACTAAAAGCAGATTTTAAACCGGTTTACAAATCACTCCCCTACAAGCGGCAGTTAATCGGCAGGTTTGATTATGGTCTTAATCTCCACGGTTATTTTCTGGATTGGCGCTTTTCGGTGGATTATCCCCGGAATCAGGAAAAGCGATATGTACGGGGAATTTCGGGGTTCGGATTCATGTACCAGAATTACGGTTCCTACCAGTCCGTTTCGGTAGGGAGTTTTGGTGAACAGTGGTTTCAACGGTTGCGCCCCTCATTGCTTGGTCGTCTGAAATACGGCTTTTATCTTGGAATGAACAGTTTCAGTCCCGATAAATATGACTTCATGGATTTGAAAAATATTCTGCTGGCAAAGGTTGATTTCAGCTTGGGCCTGGAATACCGTCCGGCTTATCATCATGGTTTGTTCGGGGGTGTGGGCATCCACCAGTCCGTGAATTTATGGCCTTCTATTATCAACCGCTTTGAAACCAGCCTGCTGATTTCGGTGGGGGTAATAATTTTATGAAAGCCCGCTACAATTTCCTCCTGTCGGTTTTGCTGCTGATCGAAGTCAGTTCGGCGGCGACTCTTTCCGGTTATGTAGTGGATCAGGAGACCGGTGAAACGGTTATTGGCGTTAATGTTTTCATCGCCGGCACAGATCATGGCGCTTCCACCGATGTGAACGGTTTCTTTGTTATCAATGGATTACCGGCGGATACGATGACCATCATCTTTTCCCATATTGCTTATCAGGAGTTGAGACAGGAGGTAGACCTGAGAAAAGGAGATGGTTATTTAAGTCAGGTCTCCATGGAGCAGCGAACGCTGGAAACCAAGGCCATTGAAGTAGTAGCCAACCGGGGAGCCGTTATCCAGCGGGATATGGATATTGCCAGCTTCGAAGCTGATCCGGTTCTGCTGAAAGAAGTTCCTCAGTTGAATAAGGATGTTTTTCAGTTAATTAAATATTCCCCCAGTGTTTCCATTACGGAGGAATTTTCACCGCTGTACAATGTCCGGGGCAGCGATCCTGGTGAAAATCTGGTTTTACTGGATGGAATGACAATTTACAATCCCCAGCATTTTTTAAGCGGGGAGGCCATATTTAATCCCTATGCCATAAAAAATATTGAACTTTTAGTGGGCGGGTTCGACGCTGAATACGGGGGACGGAATGCCTCAATTCTTTACATCACTACCCGGGAAGGGCACCAGGAAAAGACCCTTGGTGAATTCAAACCGTCTATTTCCGGGCTTGTGGGTGCCGTGGAATTTCCGGTGCGGTCGGTAGGGACGGCCATGCTTTCCGGACGATTCAATACCTCCTGGGTGAACCAGATTCTCCTGGGCGTACCCAATTACCGCTATGATTTCAATTTTGCGCTTCAGTCCAGAATGGGCAGAACGAGGATCCGGTTCTCGGCCTTTACGGCCCGTGATTATATGGATTACGACGCCTCCCGTTTTGTCATGTACATGAATACTCCGGAGCTGGAAGATTACCGCTTTGGCTTCAAAACCATAACCAATAACCTGGTGCTGGGTCTTCAATCCAGAACCATCCTCTCCCCAACCCTGATTTTTGAGGCCCGGATGTACCAATCCGGGTTTGAGGTAACCAATCGCTCTTTCATGAATTTCTCCTTCCGCGATACAACCCTGGATCTGAGCCAGACCATGAACTACGAGACCAGAATTCTGAATAAGATTCAGGATCGCACATTGAAGGCCAAACTGGTCTGGTTTACCTTTTGGGGCCAGGCGCTTAATCTGGGGACAGAATTAACCCGTTATAATTTCGAAAATGGTTATGGCCTGCTTTCTTCTCAGGGGTTTCAATTGGTTCGCCGGGCCGACCTTCAAGCCTGGTATTTACAGGATAAAATTGATCTGGGGCATTTACTGGTGAAAATCGGGCGACGCTACTCCCGCTTTGCCGCTCAAAAGAAATGGATTCAGGACCCCCGCGTATCCCTAGCCCTTCATCTGGGATTTGGCACTTTGAAAGCAGCCTGGGGCCGCTACCATCAATTCCTCACCTCCATGAATACCCAGGATTTTGAAATTGTCCAGTCTGTTGATTACTATTATCCCCTTCAGACGATGGAGCCCCTGGAATCGGAACAGTTTATTCTGGGCTTTGAACGGCGGGTATCGGATCACCTGGATTACACCCTGACCGCCTATTTCAAGGATTTGAGTACTTTGTACCGCTATGATTACCAGAATACTACCCGGACATTATTATCTTACAGCGCCTCCCTGGAACGGGGCTCCGGCAAAGCCTATGGATTGGAATCACTGCTCCGGGGGGAGTGGGGACGCCTGTCGGGGTGGGTAACCTATGCTTACTCGGTCTCAACCCGTCGATACCCGTCGCTACAGCAGGGGAAATCCTTTTTAGCGGATGGCGATCAGACTCATCGGCTGAAAGCACTGGTTACATTAAGGATTAACCGGGATATTACTGCCAGTACCACCCTTCAATTTACCTCCGGTTACCCCAAGACCTGGGAGACAGGACTGGTGAATCATTACACCTATGACCCGGTGGAAAATAAGGTTGGTACTTATCAGGAATTCATTACACCCGTGAAAAATAATGTTCGCTATCCTTCACGGTTGAATATTGATTTAGGGTGGAAAAAGAAATTACGCAGTGGTTTTGGTTATCGTCTGGCGGAGTTTCTGGGAACTGGAGATGCCTATTTTACCATGACCGTCCAGAATATTTTATTTTTAAGGCGGAATCCCTGGATATACATTTATTTACCGGAATATGGTTATTATGGTTATGATCCCTTTTTCCTGCCAACGGTAAGTATGGGTTATAGTATCAAGTTTTGAGACGGATTAAATCAGGAATGCAGTTTTATCGCCATAGGTTTGGATTTTCAAAGTTTACCCTGATGGCTTTACTGGCGGGTTTATTGACGGTTTCCTGCGATTTTCCCTGGGATCCGGGTCCCATGCCAACGGATATTGAAAAGACCGAGTTTGTTCCGGGGTTGAATATTCTGGGGATTCTGAGAGCGGACGGTAATGCAGGCAGTTCTTTTTTCCGGGTGGAACGGGCATATGAATTGAGTGAACTCACGAAAGACATGAAATATTATCTTCCGTTGGAGGAGGATGCCAAGATTGTTGTGAAAGATAGCCTGACAAAGGATTCGGATTCATTTTACTGGTCCGGAGATCGATTTTACCGGAATAGTGATTTTACCGCCCAGACGGGTCATGAGTATCAGCTCCGAGTCACTTCGTCGGAGTTTCCCGTTTTGGAAGGTGTCACTATCATTCCGGAACCCCCGCAGGTGGAATTGATTCAAGCAACACCTGATTCCGGTGTAGTGGTTACGGTGACTCCGGACGAATTCACCGCAATGGTAGATGTTTATTTAATCTATTCCAATGGCCGGGATATTAAACGGCTGATTAACCGGGATAATCAACCCCTGACAATGAAGTTTGATATAAATGACCAACTGGGACAGTTAATCGCATTAGAAGTGTTTGCCTACGATCAAAATTTGGCCGCTTATCTCCAGGCTGACATTACCATTAAGCCCCAGACATATCAGCAGATGGTTACAACGGTAACCGGTGGATACGGTTGTTTCGGTTCCCTGACGGAGACCAGAATTTCATTTTAAATCCTGTCTCAGTTGGACTGTTTCAATGATAGGTTTAAATCACTTAAACTACTAATTTCCCGCCTAATTATTGAGATGGTCCTATGATTAATGTTGAAAATCTGACTAAAGATTTTAAGTTGAATCGTCGCCACCGCCGGGAGCTGGGAGAGGAATATAAGCATGCCAAAATACTGCGGGCGGTGGATGATATCAGTTTTGAATGCCGCCCAGGACGTATCTTTGGTTTGATCGGCCCTAACGGTGCCGGAAAAACCACGATCCTGCGGATGATTGCGACGATGTTAAAGCCGACTGCGGGTAGTATCACCGTGGCTGGTTTTGACAATATCAACGAAGGACAGAAAGTACGGGAAAAAATCGGTTTCATGACCGGTCAAACAGCTCTGTATGATCGCCTGACTCCTAATGAAATGGTGCAGTATATTTCTGATCTCCACGGTCAGGATAAACAGACCTTTAAAAAGCGGCGTGACCAGATCTTTGATCTGCTGGGAATGCACGGTTTTGCCAATCGCCGGATTGCCCGCCTGAGCTCAGGAATGAAACAGAAAATATCCATCGCCAGGACGATTATTCACGATCCGGAGGTCATGGTCTTTGATGAACCGACATCAGGACTGGATGTAATGACTTCCCGAGCTATTATGGATCTGATCCGCTCTTGCCGGGAAGAACAGAAAACAGTCATTTTTTCTACCCATCGGATGGGGGAGATCAATCAGGTTTGTGATGATATTGCCATCATTTATAAAGGGAAACTGTATTTCAACGATACCCTGAAAACCTTCAAAGCTGAAATGACTCAACCAACCTTTGAGGATGAATTCATCCATCGGATCGGGGAGGTTTAGGATGCGAATATTTACCATATTTCGAAAAGACCTGAAAGATGTATTAAGGGATCGCCGTACCATTCTGATGATGGTAGTGATGCCGCTATTACTGGTTCCGGGAATGATCAGTATTGTGACCAAAGTGCAGATGAATCAGGTTAAGAAAGCTGAGGACAAACAGCTGAAAATAAAGTTTGTCGGCAAGGAATATACTCCGGATCTTTATGATACTTTTGTAACCGCTGATAAAATCATTTTGCTGGACATGGTACCGGAGGACAGTATTAACGCCTACATTCAACAAGAATATCTGGATGCAGCGATTATTGTAACTCCGGATGATTCTGCCGGTCCGAAACAGGTTAAACGTCCACGGGTGAAAGTAGTTTACAAGGGGTCTGAATCGCTGGGGATTACCAAGGATCGAATTCAAAGTCTGGTGAATAAACAGGAACAGGAAATTGTCCAGGTACGCCTGAAAGAAATGGGTCTGGACCGGAATATAGTTAAAGCTTACAAGGTCAATTATCAGGATATTACCTCCAAACAGGAGATGATCGGTAAAATTGCCGGCGGTTATTTGCCTTATCTATTCATTATTTTTGGATTCATGGGTGCCATGTACCCGGGACTGGATCTGGGTGCCGGAGAAAAGGAACGGGGGACCCTGGAAACCCTTTTATCCTCGCCGGCCTCGCGCCTGGATATTGTATTCGGGAAATTCCTGGTCGTCCTGCTGGCTGCGGTCTTGACGGCCTTCCTGGCAATGGCGGGTCTTTTTTATGCCGTCCAAAGTATCCCCGATATTCCCCAGGAATTCCTCACGGCAATCAAAACCTTGCTTAATGGGAAAATGGTTCTGATGATCATGTCCCTGGTTTTACCGATATCGGCTTTTTTCAGCGCCATGATTCTGAGTCTTTCCATTTATGCCCGTTCATTTAAAGAGGCCCAGAGTATTGTGGCGCCGCTAAATATTGTCATTATTTTCCCTGCTCTGATTGGGGCCATGCCGGGAGTCGAATTAAATTCTGTAACTGCCCTGATACCGGTTTTAAATGTCTCCCTGGCAGCCAAAGATGTTGTTGCCGGAACAGTGGATTTCTTCTATATGCTGGAAGTTTATTTTTCCTTATTCCTTTTAGCGGGTTTGTCCATCTGGTTTTGTGTAAAATGGTTTAATCGGGAAGAAACTATTTTCCGTAGTTGAAAATATGTTAGAAAATAAAAAGCCCCTTCGCAGGGGCTTATTTATTTCAGCTGTTTTGGCCGGATTATTTTTTATGAATTGATTTTTGAAACTGCACAACAATCGGACTGGCAATAAAAATAGAGGAATAAGTTCCCACCACAACGCCTACAATCATGGCAAAGGCGAAATTATGGATTACTTCACCACCGGCTAACCACAGAACCAGAACCACAAAAAACGTGGTTAAAGAAGTAATAATCGTTCTGCTCAATGATTCATTAATACTGGTGTTTACTACGTTAACGAATGGCTCCCGGCGATTTATTTTCATATCTTCCCGAATCCGATCAAAAATAACAATAGTATCGTTTAGAGAATATCCCACAATTGTTAGAAAGGCGGCGATAATTGAAAGTGAAATTTCATAGCCCAGAAGCGAAAATATGCCCAGTGTAATAATTACATCATGCACCAGAGCAGCAATAGCTCCCACGGCGAAGCGAAATTCAAATCGCACGGAGATATACAGTAGAATTAGCAAGAGCGAGGAAAGGATTGCCATGAAGGCTTTTCCGCTGAGTTCCGATCCGATTTTAGGTCCCACACGCTCGATGTCAAGAATAAAGTTGGAGGTACTTTCAGGTACTTTACCGGGAAACGAGCGATACAAATATTCCACAATCTGGTTGGCAAAATCCTCCGGTTCATCCTCCTGGTGGGGTAAACGGACTGAAATTTCAGTGGGGTCGCCGAAGTGTTTTATTTCTTCCTGACTGAAATCAAAGGTTTGACCGGCTAAATTAACGTTAGTCAGAGCCGTGCGGATATCAGTGATTTCTATCGGCTGTGTAAACTGAACCGCTACCAACGTACCGCCCTTGAAGTCAATACTTAATTTGGGTCCGCTGTTCACAATCAGCGAGATCAATCCTGCCAGGATTAAAATACCTGATAAGATATAACCGGTCAAACGTTGACCCATAAAATTGATGTGTGTTTCTTTAATAAGTCTCATATGCTTAGCTTGATTGAAGTTTGTCGGCCGGTAAAATAATTAAAGATGGTTCTGGTGACAAAGATCGCTGTAAACATGGAAATGATAATCCCCCAAAACAGGACCGTTGCGAAACCCCGGATAGGACCAGTTCCAAACTGCCAGAGGACTAATGCAGCAATGACCGTAGTAATGTTGGCGTCCACAATTGTGGTCAATGCCCGGTCGTAACCGGCGTTAACGGCGGCCCGGGGAGTTTTCCCTTTCTTTAATTCTTCCCGTATTCGCTCGAAGATAATTACATTAGAATCGATGGACATTCCCACTGTCAGGATCAATCCCGCAATCCCCGGGAGTGTCAGTGTTGCTTTCAGTGAAGCCAGAATAGCAAGTACCAAAACGATGTTCCAGATCAAGGCGAAATCTGCCACCATACCGGACCACTTGTAATAAACGATCATAAAGACCAGGACCAGTGCCAGACCCAAAACAACCGAATTGGTTCCTCTTCGGACCGAATCGGCTCCCAGGGAAGGACCAACGATGCGTTCTTCGATTATGTCCACCGGGGCGGGCAGGGCACCGGCTCGCAGGACAATAGCAATATCCTTGGCTTCATTCATATCGGCGAAGCCTTCGATCAAAGTTCCGCCTCCGCGAATTTTTTCTTTGATATTTGGGGCCATGTGAACTTTTTTATCCAACACAATGGCTACCTTTTTACCCACATTGGCACCGGTAACAATCGCCCATTTCCGGGCACCTTCGGAATTCATGGAAAGATTAACTACCGGCTGACCGCCGGCGGTTGAACCCTGCTGTCCAAGATTGGCTTTGGCATCTTCAATGACTCCACCGGTGATTTCCGCTTTGCGCTCCAGATAATAAAGAATAAATAATTTTTCAGTTCCGCCATCTGCAATCGAGTACTCCTGAGCCTTGTCACTGAATAAGAATTGTCCGTTATCAGCGACGAGTTTTTCCTGGACCTCCGGAAGCTTCAGGATCTTTTTTGCGGCGTAAACATTTTTTTCCGGTATGCCGATATTTTGACCCAGGTTTCGCAATAAAGAAGAGAATGGCCGCTCTTTAAACAGGCGTTGATCAACTACCGCAGTATCGGCAGCAGAAAGGGCTTCCGGTTCTTCGGTTTCACCAAACAGTTCACTCACGGATATGGTCTTGTCCTCACTGACCGGAGCCTTTTCTTCCGGTTCCTGAACTTCAAGGGAGCTGTCAGCGGTTACGGAAGTCAG
>JBHHUS010000086.1:0-4190 GCA_046861615.1 Fidelibacterota bacterium | reverse complement strand
GCCACCCCGATGAGGGCTACTACTTCACCCTTTTCATTCAGGACGGGCGACGTGGACAAGGCTACAGGGAATTCACTCCCGTCCTTCCGCCGGTTGAGCAGTTCTCCCTGCCAACCACCTTTCAAGGTTGCCGGCAATATTTCCTGCGTCACCTCGGGCGGATTTTTTGGTGACCGGACAAGCTCCATCGTTTTACCAATTATTTCCTCACGGACATACCCGTAAGTTTTCAAAAAGGCATCATTCACAAACAGAATTCTGTCCTTATCATCCGTAACACTGACACTTTCGTGAATACTTTTAATGGCATTGGCCAGGGTATTAATCTCCTGTCGTGTTCTTTTTTCTTCCGTGATATCCTCAATGTTGGCCTGGGCACCAACAATTTGATCATGTTCGTCCCAGATAGGTACAACCTGATAGCGCAAATAAACCGTTTTACCCCACTTGGACGTATATTCATGCTCCAATCGGATCGTTTCCCCTGTTTTCAGAACCTTGCGAAATCCATCCGAAGCACCGGCTTTTTTCAGCGGTTCAAATTCCAGAACATTAATTTTCATGGTTTCCTCCGCTGAGGGAGAACCAAGAATGTCCAGCAATTTTTGATTCACCTGCATAACCTGCCCGTTTGCATTAACCGATAAAATGCCCGTTGGTGAATTTTCCACCAGATTACGGAATTTACTTTCAAGTTGATGTCTTATAATGGCTTCATTCAGGATATTTGCAATGCTGACAATAAATCCGACCGTAGCAGGAGTCATAACGTGCTTTTCTACCGAATGAACCCCTAATACACCCCATGGCTCGGAATGATCGCCAATAATTGTACTGACTCCACTGATAACGTTATGAGCCGTTAATAATTTCGGTCCGGAAAATCGTTTTTCCGTCCTTAAGTCTTCAACAATAACCGGTTTTTTAGACAACAGGGTATACCCCGCTTGCGAAGATTTTTCCGCACCAACCCGCGCCTTACCGACATAACCAGGTTTCCAGCCGAAACCGGCGAGTAGTAAAAAAGAGTTTTCCCGCGGCTGGAATTCCAGAATTTTACAATATTCCATATCCAATGTATTCGCTACCTTGCTGACAGTAAAATTCATAAACTCTTCTAAAGTAACAGTAATAACGGCTTCTCGGCTAATCTCAGCTATCGCTTTTTGAAACTTCGCCTGTTGTTCTAGTACTTGATGTGCTACGTTTCGTTCAGTGATATCATGAAGAATAAACTGGAATCCAGCCAATACTTGGTCAGAGTAAAGGGAGGATACCCGTGCCTCGGAAATGTGGATGGAACCATCTGCATGTTTTAAATGGATTTCAAAAGGTTCCGGTAATTGACCCCGAACCATAGTGTTAAAGATTTTAACAAATTGGGGAACATCTTTAGCGCGGAACCAGGGCAATTTTGTAAAGTGTTTATGAAGAATTTCATCCAATTCCCAGCCCGTAAGTTTCGTGAAAGCAGGATTGGCGTTTGTAATATATCCGGTCTTATCCACTGTGATGATTATATCCGGAGCCGTTTCAATCATCGTTCGATACTGTTTTTCACTTTTTGCTAAAGCCTGTTCCGTTTCTTTACGTTCAGTGATATCGATAACTGTCCCTAACAGTCGGATAGGTTGTCCATCCTTGTCTTTCTCCAATTCTGCCTGGGCATGAACCCAAAGAATACTTCCATCCGGTCGAACAATACGGTAATCAATATCGTATGGTTGTTCTTCGGTCAAGGTTGAGTTCAACTGCTCTTTAACATAATGAAGATCTTCTGGATGGCAAACTTGTTCTACGAATTCAGGGGTGACCCATCGTTTTTCAGCTTCCAGTCCATACATTTTTATCACTTGGGGAGAAAGCTCAATTTCATCCGTCCTTAAATTCCAGTACAGAAAACCCATACCGGCGACTTCCTCGGCCTGGCGTAGCCGGTTTTCTTTTTCCTTTACCATCTGATGATTCTCAGCATTTTGAATAGCCGTACCGGAGTACAGGGCAAATGTCTCCATTAGAGCCAGATCATCTTTCGTAAACGCAGTCGCCTTCCGATAAATGGTAATCGCACCAACAGCCCGGTCTTTTACGACGATGGGAACAGAAATTATCCGGTCATCTTCATCTTCCGGCGTTCCGGGGATTTGAAAACTGCCCTCTTCTGAAATAGGTTTATTAAAAATCATCCCCTGCTTTGCCTTAATCACTTTCCCCGTTAAACTATGGTTAATATCCAGTTTTGTTTTCATTACCTGTTTTTCAAAAGGAGGATCATAGGTCATAATCGGAACCAGCGTTTGATCATCCTCCTCCAACATATAAATAGTCACACCGTTACAGTTTAAAAGGTTACGTACGCTTTCCAACATATTATTGAAAATCTCATTGGTATCCAAGGAAGCTGTAAGTTGACGCCCGATATTCAATAAGGCTTGCTGTTGAGCTGCCTGCTGTTCAATTCTATCTCGTGCTTGTTGCTGTTGAGTAATATCACGTATAGTGATAAAAAGTACTTTTTCACCGTTATATAGAGTTTGATTTAAGAGAATCTCCTCCGGGAAGGAAGTACCATCCTTTCTTTTCCCCCACCATTCAAACCGTTGAGGCTGCCCGTCGAATGCAAGTTGCATAACTTCATCCCGCTTTTCCAGGTCCACCTTATTCTGGTCCCCGAGCTGGATGGACTGATCCTGGAGTAGTTCCTCCCGGGTATAGCCGAACAATTCCTCCACCGCCCGGTTGCAGTCTAGAATTTCCCGCTTTTTATTTTGAATGATAATGGCATCGGTAGTAAACCGGAATAAATTTTCCAAGTTTTCCGCCGAACGCTGTATTTCCTCCTCGGCCCGTTTGCGCTCAGTAATATCCCGTACTAATACCACGACCCCAATTATTTCACCATCAGAGTTGCGATGTGGGGCGTAGGTAGAAATTGCCCATCCTTCGCGGCCAGTCCCGGGAATACTGTATTGAAAATCAGGGCTAATTAACTCTTCACCTTTCAATGCCCTTTTCAAGAGTTTGTCAAGATTATGTTCTTTAATAAACGGAAAGAGATCAAAGGGCGTTTTACCGATCACTTCCGACGCTTTTAAACCAGTTATTATCTCCATGAAATGATTCCAGACAACATAGTGGAAATCCCTGTCGAATACGACAAACCCTTCACTAATACTGGAGAGCACTGTGCGGTTAAAATCCTCGGAAGTTCGCAATTGATCCTCCGCCTGCTTTCGTTCAGTAATGTCGCGCACAATACCCCGAAAACCAACAGACTTACTATTTCGATCTCTCAGCAATGTTATCGAGATCTCACCAAATTTTATTTCTCCTGTATTCCTTCTTATTCTGATATCAAGCGTCTTGCTTGGTTTCCCGGTTTTATAGACTTCGTTGAATGCTTTATATACTCTCTTAGCGCTCTCTGCATCCATGTACTGACGGTTATTCATTCCCATTAGCTCATCCCGCGAATAATCCAGCATTTTGCACAGGGAATCATTGAAAAAGGTGAAATTTCCCTTAAGGTCAACTTCGTAATACCCTTCCTCAATACTTTCCAATATATTACGATACCGTTCTTCACTGTCCCGCAGGGCTTCCTCGGCTTGTTTACGCTTGGTAATATCCCGCAAGACTCCTTCGATCCCAGCAAAATTCCCCTTTAAATCCCGTAACATTCTAAGGTTCGCGGAGGTCCAAACCGGATTGCCCCGGGCATCTCTAAGTTTTACCCGGTAATCTTTAATGATTCCTTCTTTTTCCAGCAGCGCAACCAGTTCTTCCCGTTCAGCTTGATCATAATAGTAGTCCCTGCCCCGAGTGCCAATAATATCCTCCGGCTTATAGCCAAATTGACGGATCGAAGGACTTACCATGGTTATTAGCCTATCCTTATCCTGGCGATAGTAAACATCAATAAAGGATTCAAAGATGGACTTGAATTTTTCTTCGCTCTCTCTCAGGGCTTTGTCGGTCCTTTTTTGTTCCGTAATATCGGTAAACACCGCCATGGTGCCAACGAATTCACTGTTCTGAAAGCGTGGACTGCCACTGACCCGGACATCCAGACGCTGGCCATCTTTCCGGACCAGTTGCAGGTCGTAGACACTGCTTTCCCCCTGTTTCCGCCGCTCATCCACAGCGTTTACGATGGGATGCTGATCTTCGGGAATGATCAGGGACCAGTG
>JBHHUS010000085.1:0-4220 GCA_046861615.1 Fidelibacterota bacterium | reverse complement strand
GGTGCCTGGCCGGACAGCATTAAAGCCACTGCGTTGATTGTATTGACTGGTTTGGATGAACAGCATCTGGCAGATTACCTGGTTACCTATAGCACACCGGATTTACCCGGAACGGAGGAAAGTGATTTCTTCTTTCAATTGGAACCGGGGGTTTATTTCGTTGCCGCTGTTGGTCTGTTGATCGACCCTGTATTATTTTTTGCCAATTTTGATTCTATTGTCGCTTCGGGGAACTTGCCACTGGTAATATTAGACAAAGAACCGGATATCCTGTTTCCGATGAAAATCCGGAGCGGTAGCGTAAATCAAACCGATCAAAAAATCATTTATTAACCCATGAAAAAACTGCTTCTGCTGATTTTTATGTTATTCCAGGTTCTGGTAGCTCAGACTGGGCGTATAACTGGATCGGTTACGGATGAAATTTCCGGGGAACCACTGCAAGGAGTGAATATCCTGGTGAAGAATACTTTTTTCGGGACTGCCACTGATGTGCAGGGAGAATTTGACTTGGCCGGCCTGGCTCCCGGCACCTATGATTTAATGATTTCCATGATCGGTTACCGGAAAATGACCTGGAAAGATATCACTGTTCGAGTCGGTGAAATTTCAGAGGTTACTGTAACGCTCCAACAGGACGTTTTATCAGCTCCTCAGGTCATAGTTACTGCCACCCGTAAGGAGCAGGATATCATGGATGCTCCCCTTTCTGTGACGATAATTTCTCCCCGGATAATCCAGGAGAAGGGAGCGATCGACTTGAACGAGGTTTTGCCCTACGAAGCGGGGATAAATACCGTGAAGGGGCAACTGAATATTCGTGGCGCTTCGGGTTATTCCCTGGGTACTGGTGACCGCTCGCTTTTGTTGCTGGATGGAGTACCGCTCCTGGGTTCCGCCGCCGGGAATATTACCTGGTCGATCATCCCCACTTCCGAAGTGGAGCGGGTGGAAATCGTTAAATCCGGAGGGTCAGCTCTCTATGGCTCCAGCGCCCTGGGAGGTGTAGTGAACATTTTAACCCGCAACGCCCCTGCCGTTCCAGAAACCCGTTTTTTTGTAAAATCCGGATTTTATAGCGATCCGAAATACAAGCAGTGGCGCTGGCGTAACCAGCCGGGGAAATTCAATGTTGTGGAATTGACCCACTCACGCCCCCTGGGTCCCCACAGTGCCTGGTTACGTATCCAAGCCAAACAGGATGACAGCTATTCACGTCTGGAATGGAATCAGGCGGCTAACCTGACGGGAAAAATAAAATTTAATTTCGGTCAGCGCTACACTGCTTCCCTTTATGGTAATTATTATGCCGACAAGGGTGGTCTCAGTTCCCAGTGGAAAAATGCCGCCCATCCTTTTCAGGCTCCCCGGGGCGATGAAAAGGATTATGCCAAGGGCACTAAATTGAATCTGAACGGCTTTTTTAATATTCTGTATTCCGACCAAACCTATATCAAGTTCCGAACTTCTATTTACGATGTCTGGTGGCAGAATTACGGTCGTACCAATCAGGATTATTCCAATGAACGGAAATGGTTTGAAGAAGTGCAAGTGACTTCCAATTTGGGGAAAAACATCCAGACCACTTCTGGGATTGTCTTCCAGCAGGCGGGAATCGATGCTAAGATTTTCGGTAATCATTCCAGTTTATCCACCGCAGCTTATTTTCTGGCCCAGGCCCGGCCACTGAAAAAATTGACGCTGACAGCCGGCGGGAGGTACGAACGGTATTCTGTGGACACTAAACTGCTGGACCAGACCCTGGCACCGCAAATTGCCTTCAATTGGCGTCAGGCAGAGTGGCTTTCCTTCCGGGGATCCGTCAGCCGGGGGTTCCGTGTGCCAACGGTGGCGGAAATGTTCACCCATTCCCGGTTGAATGTATTCCAGGTGGAACCAAATCCGGACCTGGTGGCTGAAACCAGTACTTCTTACGAACTGGGCAGTACAGTTATGAGTCCCGGAAACTGGTGGGTGTCCAATCTGAAAATTGACGGCGCTCTTTTCAGCTCCACCTTTGATCAACTGGTGGAACCGACACCCGATGAAACCGGGATCATTCATTTTGAAAATATTACTAATGCCCGGATCAGCGGTGCCGAACTGGGCACTCAGGCTGGGTTGCTGGGGAACCGCTTTCTACTCAATCTGGCTTACACCTGGTTAAATCCCGTGGAAATTGATCGTCAGGGAAAGGTGATCGATACTTTATCCTACCGTTTCCGGCATTCACTGGTAACGACTACGGCGACCCGGTTGCGGGGGTTAACTGCAACAGTTGAATACCGTTATTCCAGTCGCATTGAAAAAGTGGAACTGTTCGATGAAAATACTTTGACAGGACAGGACCGGCGGGTTCCGATTCACCTGTGGAATGGAAGTCTGGCCTATTCCATCAGAGGCTGGGAGCTACTGTTCCGAGTCGAGAATTTGTTTCAATACTATTACACTGAACTGGAACGGAACATGGGGAAAGAGCGCAATTTCGCCATTACAGTGACGAAAAAATTCTAATAATTGGATAAAAAACTGAAAGGTTGAAGCTCGGAATGAATATTGAAAAACGTCGCAAAATCACTACCATGGAGGTCATGGTGGCCGAGACGATTGTCGAAACACCCGAAACCACCACCCTGGTATTATTCACCGGTAATGACCATCTGGACTATTTGCCGGGCCATTTTCTCACGATTGAACCGCATCAGTTTGAAGCGCTGGAGCGTTGGGTGGCCTACTTGGAGGATTTAAAGGGGAAACCGGAATTACCCCGGGCCTATTCCATTGCCAGCGCCCCTGATGAACCCTATCTGGCCATCACGATTAAAGAAGAACGATATGTCACCGGAGTAACTAAATATCCACCTCTATTGTCCCCCATATTAACCAAGCGTACCACTGCCGGCCGTAAAATGATTGTAACCGGTTTTACGGGCCCCTACACATTACCCCCGGATGATCGATTGCCGGAAGAAATCCTCCATATATGTGCTGGTAGTGGTGTAGTTCCTAATTACAGCATCATCAAGTACACCCTCCGTAATTATCCCGATTTAAAACATACGCTGGTGTACAGTAATAAAACCTGGGAGGATACCATTTACGCCCGGCAATTCCTACAGTTACAGGAGGAGTTCTCCGATCGACTGGAAATAATATTTTCGGTCACCCGGGAGCCAGGGCCGAAGAATGTTCCCGGAAATTTTGTACAGGGACGGGTAAACCGGGAATTACTTGAAGGGGTTTTGCGGGAAATGGATGATCCGCTGATATTTGTCTGTGGCCCGGCGATTTCCAAATACGATAAATTCCGTGCCCGGAAAACGGGGACTGAACCCCGGCCCCGGTTCATGGAAAGTGTGTTACAATCACTTCAGGAATTACAGGTGGATAAGAAACGCATTAAACGGGAAATGTACGGGTAAGGAACAGGATATATTATTTAACCAGCGTTAACTTTTTCCACTCCTGCGTTTTTGTCCCCCTGACCGTCAGAAAGTAAACACCGGAGGCGGCCCGGTGCCCCCGTTTAGTTTTCCCGTTCCAGCTAAGAATATGGTTTCCTGCCGTAAGCTCCCCATTCCAGATTTGGGCAATCTGGCGACCGGAAAGATCTACAACATCGATATCTACGATCCGATCTTCAAACATGTAAATGGAAAATTGACTGCGACCGTTAAAGGGGTTCGGATAGGGGTTGGAAAGTAAAAATTCCTCCGGCACCAGGGGATTAGTACCCGGTTTTCCATCCTGAAAAACGAGGTAATAATCCCATTCCTTTGCAGTGGTGTCCTGACTGACCACTGCCAGATAAATGGATTGAACTCCCACCGGATCAATATTAAGCGAGGGCCCGGAGATAATTTTATAGGAACCGTCTTCCTTTTTCATGATAGCGTGCATGATTAAATCGCTGGCGGGACCGGATATATGGGTCAGGTCAATTTTTACCGGCGTGGAAGTCACTACGCTAACATATTGACTGGCAAATCGCTCCAGTTCTAAACTTAATATGGTATCCTGCTGTCCGGTAATAAAATATTCATTTTTAAATACCCTCGGACCGGTTACAGGGTAGGCAGCAGCTTCCTCATAGGTGTAATCTGCGGCCGTAGCCGAGACTGAAGTCATGATGCGATTGGCGATCACCATACCGCTCAGGGCGGTGTTGAAGGTTGCACCCTTTTCAGATAAGGCCCGGTTAATGGCCCAGTGGCTGAAAT
>JBHHUS010000039.1:0-18320 GCA_046861615.1 Fidelibacterota bacterium | reverse complement strand
TCTGTAAAATGGCATCCTACTAAGGATGAATGGTGTACCCGGGGTCGGACTCGAACCGACACGAGCGCAGTGCTCGAGGGATTTTAAGTCCCTTGTGTCTACCAATTCCACCACCCGGGCCATTCAGTTTCAGTGATTGGATTCGGTTGAGGCGTCGGCCGGATTCGAACCGGCGAATAACGGTTTTGCAGACCGCTCCCTTAGACCGCTTGGGTACGACGCCATAATCTGCTGTTAAAAAACGGGCAAATTTACATCCTTAAAATAACGGGCACAATCAGGCAAAACGGAATAATAACTCCCGGACCGACTCCATTTTCACTTTTAACTCGTTCAACGTCTGGCCTTGTAACCAGATCTGAGCAGAGAGGGATAAAAAACCGACAATTACGAGGATATATAATATCCTGATATGTTTCTCCATAGACTATCTCCTTTCGACCAATACGGAATATTCCGTATTATCTTTCATGGAATTTATGAAATTGAACCTATACCAACGCCTGCGGGACTTCCATGTCCCTGTAGTAGTGCTGGATGAAATTTTCGCCAGTAAGGACGATGTCAATATCCTGGTAACAGCCTGGAATGAAATGGATGAAGCCGGACTTAACCACGATGAAATTGCCCGGGAAGTAGCCGATCTCATTATGATGGAAGTGAAACACAGCACAACTCAATCCACCGCTGAAAAATAATTCACCGTTACTATCGAGCGCTTCCTGACAGGGAGCGTATGGTCATAACGGATCTGTTTTAACTGTTTCGCCGCCATTTTAATCAGAGCCACCTGTTCCATTACTTTGTAGTTCGAGACCGGATTCTGATCCAGAATATCCAACAACTGCTCGCAATCCTGTGCCAGCACCCTCATCCCGGCGGAGACCGGTTCATCCAGATAATAACGGGGGTCGTGGATTAACTTCAACTTCAGACGCAGAGCTGAATTTCGTAATTGTTGCGTCGGTACCACGTTTAAATCAGGGTGATTTCCACCGGCCAAAAGCGTGCAGCAATAACCGGCCAATATCAGCGTGCGCAAGAACCTCAAATGCCCAGACTCTCCACCAGCGCTTGACTATTGGGCTCCCGACCCAGGAAATCTTTCACTAGTTCCATAGGATCTTTTGATCCTCCCGGTTCCAGTACCTGATGACGGAAACGGAGACCCGTTTCGCGCTTTAAAACACCCTCTTGTTTAAACACTGAAAACATGTCCTGAGCCAGCACCCGTGACCAGGCATAGCCGTAATAACTGGCGGCATAGCCGTTCAGATGGCCAAAACTGGCTACCCGGGCAGTATTGGGAGTTTCCTCCCATAGCAGAATTTCATTATGTAATCGGCGGGCAATATCCAGTACAGATTCAGGGCCATCAGGATCCCATAAATCGTAAAGCGTCAAATCCAGCGAACCCAAGAACACCTGAAAGGAATAATCATTACCGGAAGAGCGGTTTTTAGCCTGCAACATTCGATCCAGTAATTCATCAGGAATCGGTTCACCGGTCTGGTAGTGTTTGGCAAATAATTTAACCGATTCCCGTTCCCAGATCCAGTTTTCAAAAATCTGGGAAGGTGCTTCCACAAAATCACGATCCACAGCCGTACCAGAATAGGTCCAGTATTCCACATTGGTCACCATTCCGTGGAGCAAATGCCCGAATTCATGAAAAAAGGTTTCCACATTCCCGTTGGGTCCGTGGAGCAACAACGAAGGGCGATCTTCCGTAGGTTTGGGGAAATTGGTTACCAGGGCTGCAACCGGATATTGATAACCATCTACCGTTAACTTACCCTTTGATAGTCCAAAATGAGCGGCATGACTGTATTTTCCTTCCCGTGGATACATGTCCAGGTAAAAATACCCCATCCGTTTCCCTGTTTCTACATCGGTCACTTCATAGAGTGATACGTCTGGATGCCAGACACTGGGTTGCTCCACTTTTTCATATTTCAGCCCCAATATTCTCCCAGTGATTTCAAACATCCCCTGCAATACATTTTCCAGGGAGAAATAGGCCTTGATTTCTTCCTCATTCAGTTGGTACTTCTGTTCATTCAGAATATTCTCATAATAGAACATATTCCAGTAATTAATCACACTGTCTTCAATCCCCGTAACTTCTTTTTTCACCCGCAGTAATTCAGCTAACTCCGCTTCCGCCTTGGGTCGAAGATTAGTTTTTAAATCATTTTCAAAAGTCCATACCGTCTCCGGATTTTTAGGCATCCTGTCTTCCAGTAAATACTCGGCGTAAGAACGGTATCCCAGGACCTGAGCCATATTTTGATGCTCTTTTACCAATCGCGGGATGACCCCCAGGTTGGTTTTCCCCCGGTTGAGGTATTTTTCTGTCAACGCCTTGCGGGCGGATTCTGATCTTGAATATTTCATGAACATGGAACGGGATGGATAGCTGATATCGATCTTATAAGTTCCGTCCTCGGCCCGCATCTTATCCTTGTACCACTGGGGCAGTCCTTCCATCTCCGCTTCAGTTACTACCAGCGTATCGGTGTATTCGGTAATATTTTTATCAAATTCCAATCCGACTTCACTGATGCGGTTCTTGATTTCTTTTAATTCTACGCGCTTTTCTTTCGGTAGGTCAAATCCCAAACGGCGATAATCCTTAAGTACATCTTCCAGATATTTTTTCTTCAATCCGGTGAGCGATTTGGGCTCCGGTAGGACGTTGTAGGCGGTGACGGCCCGGTATAGGTCTTCATTCAACACCAGGTCATTGTGCCATTTTTCATAACGGATAATGGCGGAATCACACACCGTTCGGACTTCCTTATCCGGGTGTACTTCACTCATGAGATAAACCGGGTCAATGATTCTTCCGGTGAGCGCTTCAATATTATCCTGTTCCGCAATTGTATTTTCAAAAGTTCGTAAACTGTCCGGGACTAATAATATCCGGTTCAGAATCGAATCAGCACTGTTCAAAGCAAAATCAACTGCTTCCGGCACGTGTTCCGCTTTCAGATTAGCAAAATCGTTCAATTCATTGAATTTCACTATCAATGGATTTGGTTGTTGTTCAACCGGCTGAATTTCCGCTTCAACTATTGGCTGGACGACAATTTTTTCTTTAGTTGGTGAAGGTGGAACCGGTTTTAGAAAAGTACAGCCATAAATAAAGATTCCCAATACTATCAGCATCAATTTTGATCGTTTCATCCGGTTATCCTTTCAATTTTTCTTACTTCAAATCAATAACAGATAGAGAATGAGGGCGACGGTACAATAGGCACACCCCGAGGTGAAGCCCTGCATTCTCCGGGAATTTTCCGCATCCTGATTTATCTGGTGGGATTCATTATAACGACGAATCCGTTTTGCCAGGGTTTGATTCTTACATTTTTTCAAATCAGCATAGTAACGGGGGATTTCAGTGATTTTAAGAGCGCGTAACCCGTTAGCTTGTACTTTCGCTACCAGCTTTGATTCGCAAGGGGCCTTGGACGCTCCATCCTGGGCTCCTGCTACACCAATCAGGAAAACGACTACTAATCCAATTCGCATTACCAACCAATTACCATATGAAGAGTATATACTGGTAATTTATTAATTCTCAATTCCGGTCCGGTTATTTTTTTCTTCCCTAGTTTCCAGTTCTTCTTACTGTAATAATTCTGGAAAAAACCAATTTTTCCATCAACCGCCAGCCAGGTGAAAATATAGTACCGGAATCCGATGGTACTACCCAGACCGAACCAGCGTTTCACCATGGAACCGCCCGAACTCACTGAAACAGTTCCATTTCCATAACTGGCGAGGAGATTATCCCAATCGTCGGTGGAGGTACTGGCAGTAAGGGAAATACGCCCTTTATTCCACATAGGCGCCAGGGTGAAATTCAGTTCCATGCGTTTCCGTAAAAAGAAAAATGTCTCAAGTGTCAACATCCGATAGGAAAGAACCCGGAAATAATCAGAGCTGCCTATTTTTCCGCTGTGGAGGGAATAAAACATACTCAGGCCGATCCGGGCGTTGGGATAAAACTGGTACTGGAAACCCCAATCCAGTAACAGGTTTTTAGCGCCGGAACCGGTGTTAGGAATCACGGAATTAGAATCGGAATCCAGCCCCACCAGGGATGGACTGTAAAGTCCGATACCGCCGTAACCGGACAGGCGCGGTTGTGCCGACAGAACCGACAGCAACAGACTAAAACTAACAATGATGCTTTTCAACAATGCTCGACTTATCCTTAACAGAAACAGAAAATTACGATGGATAAAGTCGAATTGCAGGTATTCTCCCGGGGGTGTTTCATTAATCTGTCCTGGTTTAAATTCCACGACTGACAGTTTACTTACATGCGATACTTCAATCGAATCATTTTTTTTCTTTCCGTCACCCTGGTCTTGGCCCAGCCTGGGGAAAATGGCTTCACTATTCGCGGTACCGCCTTTTATGCCTCCGGTGAAAAACTGGAAAATGCCAAGGCGGTTCTGATTGATACTACTAACCGGGTAGTTCAACAAACCTGGACTTCTAAAAAGACCCTCAAACGCTTCGGCGGCGGAAGTTTCACTTTCACTAACGTCCCTCCGGGAAAATACCTGCTGAAGATCACCACTGGCACTCCTGTAGACATCAAACGAAAACTTAAGATAGATAAGAAATCCCTGGATCTGGGCTGGTTACGACCAATTAAGGAGTTTCCTAAATATGCCGTTCCGGAATATTCGGACTCTCTTCTTTACAAAATGCACCCCATACCCACCAAACTTCACAGCCGGGATTCCATCAACGTTAAACATGTTCTTGTTTTTCTGGATGGTAATACCCGCATCACCAGCATTGATTCAATTACCGGGGATACACTTTACTATACAACCACGGATTCAAGCGTAAATGACACTGTCGACTTAAGCGTGCTGTATCTGGCATACAACGATTATGGCCGAATGATGTACCGAAGCCGCAGTTTGGAGGATCGCTGGCGTGATTTAGAACGGCGGGGTGGTACCCTGGTAACCGTTTCAGGGGATACAATCCAATATGACCGCATTATGTTCGAAAGAACCATGATCAATCCCCAATTAGCGATTTTCAAAGGCTCAAACCCGGTGCCCGAATTTTATCCTTTTCTGGAGGTCTATTCAATTCGGACAGATGAACGTTACATTGAAAATTCCGTCCGGAAGGGCTTTTGGACCGGCGTAGGTGTGATTGGAGGTTTCATCAGCCTGCGTATTTTGACAGAAAAGTCACTGAAACCAGTTACCAGCATCCTTCCGGCCCCGTTAATGAAAGCCACCGGAAATCAGTACCAAACCATGATCATCACTTTCCCCCTGCTAACAATCGGTTGGACGACTTACGATTATATCAAGGATAAACGTTCCAATTATTTTATTCCCCGCTACCAGGGAAGATTATTTCCCAATTCAATGTTTGTTTTTTCAATTAAAGAATGGATCGGCGATAAAACCGAACCAGTCAGGAAAAAATTAAAACAAAGTTGGATCGGTAAACGCTTTAAACGAAAAAAATCCTAGGAACGGATACGCTTCCGGCTCATGGCCGGTACACCAAACTTCTTAACTACCCAATCCCCCAGTTTTGGAGACAGTTGACCCAGGGCCAAAAGCGGTCGAATGGGGCCTTTATTCACGATGATTTCAGAAGAATTATTCTGTAACGCTTTCATCACTGCTTTCGCTACTGCCTCCGGTTTGGACATTCCCAACAGAGCCGGTGGTTTTCCACCGGAATCATAAAACATCCCCGCTTCGGCAATATAACCGGGACAAATAACTGAAATGTTAACTGGTGTATCCACCAATTCCTGACGCAGGCCGTCAGTCCACTGAATCAATCCACCTTTAGTGGCGGAGTAGATGCTGTTATATGCTACTCCCTTTTTTCCTGCCAGAGAGGCAATATTGACTACATGACCCGAACCCTGATCCAGCATTGACCCTAATACAACCCGCGTTAATTCCATCGGGGCCAGTAAATTAGTACGAACGATCGATTGTAAATCTTCCGGCGGTACCTGGTGATAATACTGGTATTGTTCAACCCCTGCATTGTTGATCAGAAAATCAATTTTCCCGACAGTACTTAAGATCGATTTAATTAATTCAGGAAGTTTTTCGGTCCGGGTCAAATCAAAAGGAAAGGAATAAAAGCTTCCGCCGGCATCAACTGCAATCGATTGAGCGTTTATTAAACCCGTCTCACTTCGGGCAACTCCGGCAATGGAAACCCCCTTTTCAGCCAGCGCTTTAATAATGTAAACACCAATCCCTCTGGAAGCACCGGTGACAACAGCGTTTTTCCCGATCCAGTCCATTTTCATTCAGCCACGGTTGGTTTTAGCAATGGAAGCAGGTCACCGGAAATTAAAATGAACCGGAGATGGACTGAAGAGCTGCCAACAATAAACGGGGATCGGTGGAATGGGGTGCATTATCGGGATCAAGACTATCCAGGTCATGGGCGGCATTGATAAAATCACCGCTGTTGAAATAAGCTTGTGCCCGGGCCAGTAGAATATCGAAATGATCGATGGAATTGTTGTATTGAAAAACATAGTTTGGATCGGTGTCCAGTACGAAGGTTGCGTGTTCAATCACTTTACTGTATTTAGCGCGTAAATTCTCTACAATTGCTAATCCGGCTCGAGCATCCAACAGTGTTTCACTGGCAATGGTATTATGATTCTGATAGGCATCAGTTAAATCAGCCTGGGCCATATTATATTCCCGGAGATAAGCCTGACTCCAGCCACTTCCTAATAAGGCTTCCGCTTCCAGACTATCATACAAACTGCTGGTAGTAGTGGTGGTCAAAGCCGACTGAAAATCAGTTAATGCACCACCATAATCGCCAGACTGGAATTTCGTCCAGCCAGTTTGAATGTTACTAATAATAGAATCAGATTGATCCATGGTACCAGAAAGATCAACGGTAATCGGATTACTCCCGAGGGATGAATTATGGTATATTTTCATGTTAGCCGAAGTTGAGGATTCGGTAGGAGAATAACGTACGATAATGTTAACTGAACTCCCGATGGCGATGGTGTAATCAGTCACACCATCCGGTAGTGAGAAATCACCGGAAACGCCGGAAACGGTAATATCCATATCAAAACCAGAATTGCTATAATTCTGGATCGTTACATCCAAATCCTTAAATGCTCCCAGTTTTACCAGTCCGAATTTTAAGGTATTGGTGGTGACACCATAGCGGATTGGGCCGGCACCAATTCCGGAAATGGGCATTTCATAAAAATAGTCCGGATTCAGGTCTGACCGAATAATGGTAAACCGACCAATATAATCCTGCAAAGCCAGCGGAGTAAAAGTGAGGGTAATGTCGATAGATGCCCCTTTTTCGAGGGTAATTTCCCGGTTGCTGTTAAAAGAATAACCATTTGTGTCCATGACTTTTAGAATTCCATCGAATGTACCGGAAGAAGTACTTTCATTAGTGAGTGTAATTACCGTGTCTACCGAAGTACCCACTTCCACACGATCGAAATTAATTTCAGCAGGTTGAAATGTTAAATCATAAACCGTTTTTGAATTTTTGTCCTCGCAAGCAGTGAATAACAGCAATACCAGGAAGGGGATTATTTGTCGTCTGTTCATTGAATTACCTGGTTAAAATCATTTTTTTCGTATTCCGGAATCCGTTTACTCGCAACTGGTAAAAATAAAGTCCGCTCACTACCTGTTTCCCGGCAGCATTCTTCCCATCCCAGGTTACGCGATGGCGTCCAGCAGGCATTTGAGCATGTTGCAGAGTAATCACTTCCCGACCCAGAATATCGTAAATAGTCAGTTGCACCTGCCCACTCACTGGTAACTCGTACCGTATGACTGTTTCCGGGTTAAAGGGGTTAGGATAGTTTTGGACCAGGGAATATTCGGTTGGGAGCATATTTGCATCTATTTCCATGGGAATACCACTGCCCTGCCGCATGACGGTGAAATGACCCAGATTCAGAGTATAACCCTGGAGTGAATTGGGATCCGGTCCTGGTTCAGTAGGAATTTCCCGCCAGTTTTTCCCATCCCAGTAAGCAACGACCAACTTCTTTGGGTCAGTACTGCGAAACACCTCCGGAATGACCACTGTTACTACCGCTGGTTGCTGTAATTTCTTGCCCAGTGGGCTCACGGTAAAAATCGGACTCTCCGGTTCTTCACGGGCCGCCACTAATTCAGCCTGATCCAAAGTGGCCACCTCCTCTCCGGCAATTAAATAGACATCTTCTTTCAGGGCATCAGCCGGAATCACCAGTTTAAAATCACCGTTCCCGGCTGTTAGTTGACCACCTGCTTTAGCCAAAGTGTAATTCACATTAAAGGTAAAGGTGGTATCTTCCACCAAGGTACCATAACGCAGGGAGCCGTTGATCCGGAACTGAAGTTGACCGGAGGATTTCAGACGGTACTGGTTCGCAATCAGAATACTGTCATTTCCGGTTAAAACCTGGGTATTCAATACTGTAGTGTCACTTCCCTGAGTGACAGTGGCGGTTAATTTACTGGGACCCAAGAGCGAATTCCCTAACATAAACAAATCCAGTTCGTCGGTAAAAACGGGGTTCTGGAAAAAGCCGGCTGAAAACTCCGGTTGAGTGGTATCGGAATAAAAGAAGGTTGCCCGCATCATGTAATTCCACCCTGCCAGGGAGGCACCGCCGACGCTGAAATTAGACATGGAATCCAGTTTACTGTTACCGTCATAATTGAAAGCATAAGTGTAATTCTCGGAGGTGGTATTATCCATGGCAAAATAGGTGCCAATTGTATCATCTTCCACAATCCCAATGTACAATTCGGAATAATTTTTCAACTGGTCTGCATAGGGTGCCAGATCCACAACCAGGAAATCATTGGACAGACTGGGTCGCTGGGTAGAAAAAATGAAGGGTGTAATCACATCTTCCACAGAGCCGTTCGTCCCAACCGGTTTCCATACGTGGACTTCAAAATCCTTATCCGCATCCGCTGGAGTAGAGGAATTGCTGAATTCCTGATCAAAACCAGCCATCACCTTGAATTCCACCAATTGATTCAACGGCATAGCCGGGTCAAAGCGCATGGCCCAGCCCAGGCTCTGATTACCATTGCCAAAGCCCAGCCAACCAAAACTACCACCATCGTAAGTGAAAATATCTGGTTCACCGTCATCGTAGGCAATTTCATCATAAACAGAATATTCAGAAATATCAATCCCCGTAGATTCATAACCATAGGTCAGATTCAAATCACTGCCATTGGCCACCAGGAAAACAACCCTATGAATCTTTTCATCGGCATCATCGACTAAAAATGTCTGACCATCGACCAGAGCATTTACTGCTTTACTGGAATCCATGAACTCCATGTCCACATATTCCGGTTTAGTCAAGGAAGTGGCCATGAACGTGATTTCCATGGAATCTGCGGAAGAAGTATATTCGATATATTGACCGGAATACCCCAGAATAACGTTTCCGGTGGACTGTTCGTTAGCCAAACGGTATGATACCATTGGTTGAGCCCGCATCGGCATCCACATATCATAGCCGTAACGGGAATCAAAGGTATTGTCATCAAAATAGTTAGCAACCAGCCAGTTCTTTAGAAAAGCGGCAAAATCCATCCCTGTTCCTTCATTGGTCAGGAGTGTATTAAAGGCAGTAAGACCATGCAAAGGGTTACTGCCAGACTTCAGGGTAATAAACTGTTTTATCACATCCAAACCAAACTGCTCGATATAGTAAATGGAAAACAGGGAGGCCATGGAATAATGTTCCAGATCTGACTCCCATTTCCAACTGATGGAGGGATTCCGCAAATAATAGGCATGGGAAATATAATCACCGCCGCAGATGATGGTAGCGGCTTCGCTTAAACCTTCGTTGAATTCGGCAAGTTCGCTGGGGTCGTAATTATAATGGATTAAGTGCTGGAATTCATGACTGAGGGTGGCGGCAGTGTAGGAAACGGAAGAACTGTTGTCAATGTATACGATATCCCGCTGGTTACTGCCAGCCTGACTGGTCTGGTCCAGGGGTGAAAAATAGCCCGCCACACCCGAGTACAAATCGGAAAAGAGGAAATCCACAATCCCATCGCCATCCTTATTGGGCGGTTCACCGAAATATTGCAGTTCCAGATCATAGACGCCCAGAGAGGAATCCACCGAAGGGGCTGGAGTTGTTTCTTCCAGCAAAACTAAATACTCCTGGGCCAGGGATTCCGAAATGTTATTAGAGGAATACAGCACCAGAGTATCCACCCAAATGGCAGTGTGGGTTCCCTGGGCCACTAATTTAGCGCCCACCTGCACACGACTGGTTCCACCGGTTTCGTCATCTTGTAGAACCCAGAAAGTCGCTGTATCGCCCACGGCAAAGGTTCGTTTTCGCACTGGTGGCAGGATCATTTTTCGGTAAACATCCGGATGGAACTGGCGCATGTATTCATTGATGGCCTGTTCCCGATCCAGATCAATTTCCGGTACACCGCAGAGTTGTCTTTTCACCGGTTTAATGTCCAGGATATCAATTGGTCCCGATTTGCCAATCCGGGCTCTGGTTTCAGCCCCGGCCTGAACCAGTGTAATTGTTATTAAAGTAATGATTAACTTTTTCATAAGTGTATTACTACCGTCTTCCTGATAATAAGAGGAGCAATATTCAACCAAAAAGCGAACATCCTGCAAGTAGAATAAATCAAAATATCCTCATCTTAACAAATTACCACCGTATAATTAAACCGGCAGTGTAATTGTTGGTTCTGATTCAGAGGGGAAAATCCTGGAGGGATTCTTTTATTTTTGGGGAATAGATTCGTAATTAGCGTGGGAGCGTGACAGGCATATCGGCAATCACGTAAGACATCACCGCCAGAGCTGCGACACAGCGGTTGAACTCATCCTGATCAAGTTTATCCCAGGTATCAGCATTGGTGTGATGATACCAGAAATAACGACTGGTGTCAACTTTCAAGCCTATTCCAGGTACCCCTGCCTCCATTATGGGACCAATGTCCGCACCGCCACCATGGTCAAAGACGGAATCTGCTTTAATAGAGGTTAACAGGTTGCTGATTTCCTTCAATAACTCCCGGGCTTTTTCTGAACCGGTGAAGCCGAAACCAAGGGGTGAAAAGACGCCATTATCGCTTTCAATAGCCGCCACGTGCTTACCAAGTTCATCTTTATGGTCATCCCGGTAGCGTTTGCCTCCCCGCAGCCCATTTTCCTCGTTAGTCCAGAATACAATTCGAATCGTTCGCCGCGGCCGCAGATTTAAATCTTTCAGAATTTTCACTGCCTGCCAGGCAGCAATACAACCACTGCCATCATCCATGGCGCCCTGACCTACATCCCAGGAGTCCATGTGGCCGCTAATTACAATCACTTCCTCAGGCTTTTCAGAGCCTTTTAATTCAGCTACAACATTATTAGAGAGAACATCCTCAAGTGTTTTGGCCTCCATCTTCAACTGGATTTTGATTTTAATACCTCGATCGGCCAGACGATGAAGCATGGCTGCATCCTCTGCAGTAATGGCAGCATGGGGTATTTTCTTAACGCCTTCCTCATATTGCATGGCGCCGGTGTGGGGCGTATTCATGGAATAGGGTCCCACGGAGCGAATCAAGCTGGCCACGGCCCCGGCTTTAGCGGCAGCACTGGCTCCACCGTAGCGGTAACGCACCGTTTTACCATAACTGGTAAAAGGAACATCATACAGAACGATTTTCCCGGTTGCTTCGGAAGCCCGTTGTTCCAACTCATCGAAACTACCCACTACCAGGACTTCCGCCGTGATCCCCTCCGGCGGCGTAGCTACACTGCCGCCCAATCCCAGCATGTGCAACGTCTTTTTCCAGGGGACTAACAAAGTAGCTGATTCTGCCCCCCGTACCCAGCGGGGCACCATAACCGGTTCACCATGGACATTGTCAAAACCGTTCTCCTGCAACCCTTTCAGTGCCCATTCAATGGCCTGTTCGAGATTTTCCGTCGCGCTGAAGCGCGGTCCGAAAGTATCACACAGTTCGGCCAACTGGTCGAAACCACTTGAATCTGCCAGAGCCGTTTTAATGATACGAGCAGTCCGGGTTTGATATTGGTCGGTCAGAGAGACTGATTTGGGTGAGCTGTTTTGAGCGCTTAGGACAGCAAAACAACATAGCGTATTAACAATTAGGAAGGCGGTATTTATTTGCATTGGATCCTACTCCTAAATCATTCTGATTAAAGCGGAAAATACGATATTGAATTTTGGGATAAAACAAAAAGGGAGATGCTGAAAAAAATGAAAAAACCCCGGAAACCAGAGCTTTAAGCGAGCGAGAGACGGGGTTCGAACCCGCGACCCCAACCTTGGCAAGGTTGTGCTCTACCAGCTGAGCTACTCTCGCAGATTATTATGATTTCAACCGTTGAAAAGAGCGATCGGAATTTAGGCTTTTCCGGTCGGTGCTTTCAATCGGATTTTGGAAAGAATTCAAACAACCGTTCCCGGCGGTTCATAATCACCAGGGCCAGACCCAAATAAATAAAATCTTCGAACAGGCGACGGAATCCTACTTTTGCGCCATCAGCCTCTGAAACGGAAAAACAGCCACATTCAATATCTATCCCACGGGCCATAGCCAGAGAAATAGCCGCAATGAACATAATCATCATCAGCGTTATCAATAGTACCGAACCGTCCACCATGATGCCGGTGATCAGAGCGATTCCCGTCAGCAATTCCAACCAGGGTAGTATCAGTCCCATGAAATTTTCCAGTCCCCAGGGCAACAAGTGGTAATTCCCCACAGCCTTGGCAAAGTCGGCGGGATGGGCAATTTTATCCACACTGGCGTAAATGAAAACAACCCCCAGCACCAGCCGGCTCAGAATTACAAGGCTTGATTTCCAATTCCAGTTCATTCTACCGCCGTGGGATAACCGGCCTGGTTCCATTCCTGCCAGCCGCCTTTAAAAACGTAGATCCGGGTGAATCCCTGAGATTGTAAATCGTAGGCCACCTCCTCGCTGTCACCACAGCCGTCATCGCTGCAATAAATCACAATCGGTGCCTGCTTCCCCTGCTTTTCCTCCAGATTGAAGGCTAACTCCAGCAAAAAACCGCTTTTCCAGGCACCGGCGACATGCCCCTGAACAAAATATTCATCAGGGCGGGCGTCTACGAAGATAACACCTTCGTCATACAATTGTTTAGCCTGGTCCAGATTAACCGCCACCAGCACTGGTTCTGAAGAAGTCGGCTCCAGGGTAGTGGTTTCAGTCAGTTTTTCCGCCAGCAGGGGAATTGAATCAGAGCGCAGGCTGTTGGAGCCTAAACCGATGATACCGGAAAGAATTATCAGAATCAGGGCTTGTCCCAGGGGTGTCAAAAGGGGTGTAAAAAGGCGCTGCATTTCAGGACTCCTGCCTGGCGGACTGTTTATCCAGATCTGCACAGGTTTTCAGGACCTGCTCCACATAAGCAAGTAAGGACGGTTCGCTTTCCAGCTTTTTACTGAGGGAAACCAGAGTGTATTTGGAAGTATTAACGGCCCGATTTAAAGTGGATCGGGTTTCACTTAATTTATCCCGGTAGGTGGAAATCATTTTTAAAATGTTAGGTTTATCCTTATAAATATCCTCCAGCGGTTTATTAACGTCCCGTTTCTGAAGATTTTCCATGCGCTTGGTTATCCTGGAATAGGCTAATTGGGCGCCGCTAATATCTAAAAGTGGATTATTAGGGCTTTGAATCACAATGTCAAACCGTCCCAGATATTTACCCTGAATATTAAGGGAATACAGCAACGGGCCCTTTTCTGCCTGGGGTTTTTCAGGGCGGGTACGTCCGGTTTCACGGCTGGCGAAAATATAGTTTGCCTTCAGGAAAGTTTTCTGAGCTTTCAGCACCTCCACCCGGGGTGCGTTCAACAGCACTACTACAATATCGACCTGACTGGAAAGCAGATCCACTTCCGCCAAACCGGTCTGAAGAAAATCCTTTACTGCCAGGCGCTTTTCAGAACCGGGGATTTGGGTAGTGAGACCCGTAATACCGATTTTAATACCGTTGCGCTCGATAATCAGGTGTCTTTCGAAATAAGGCTGGTTGGTTTCAGTGTCATAAATGTTGGCGGAAATAAAGTGGGCCTTGGTTGAATCCATCAAGCCCTTGAGGAAATCCAGTCCGGCCGCCAGATCGTACTGTCCAACGTTGAAGGCGTCGTATCCCATGATTTCGCTGCCTTTGATTACCGCCTGAGCCTTCAGCTTTGAAGAGGCTTCTTTTCCCGGCTTCAGGTAATAATTATCGAAGAAGGCATCCCCGGCGTCCAGGATAACAGGATTAAGCCCCTCCTGCCGAAGCTGATTAATGTAAGTGGCTCGTCTGGGCAGACCGCCCAGGGGATTAGTCTTTCACCCGCAGGGGTCCAATTGACCGCGAACGTTAGAGCTTACTAATAAGGTAGCCTTCCTGGCTTCCTGTGTTTTGGAACAGGACCAGAAGCCTGTCACCAGCACTAATAGCAATATGGACTGTAGCAATTTCATGCCTGAATTTATTCTGTTTCGCTCAGCAACCCAATGGCTCAAATTCAACCTCCTGCTTTTTTAACCTGGTAATTATTCTGCCGCAGGTATTTCAACACCTGATCCCGCACCGAACCCTGAATCAAAATCTCCCCATTCTTGACACTGCCACCCGTACCCAACTGCTTTTTCAACACCCGGGCAAGGAATTCCAGGTCTTCAACCGGACCCTGAAACCCCCGGACAATTGTCACTACCTTCCCCCCGCCCCGGCGATCCAGATGCAGGCGTAATTCCTGCTTTTCCGGTGGAAATGACGTTGAAGATTCGACATTGGATGACTCCGGCCGATAATCAGGATCAGTAGAGAAAACAATCGAATTAGTGGGGGCTTTTATTCCGGGCAAGGATTACTCCGGTAAAAAGTTAAATCGCTATAAGTATGTTCGGATCTCTTCATCACCTGTAGAAGAACAAATACACTACTGAGTTTTAAAAGTTCCCGGTCTTATACTGGTTTAAGTAAAATTAATTATCCCCGGTGTTCAGGGTACCTTTTTTGGTCCAGGATTTTAAATCTTCAGAAATATAATAATTACCCGAGGCGGTCATGGCCAGGAAAAATTCTTTATTCCCGTCAGTACCCTGGAGAATACTCAGTGAAACAAAATCAGTTTTATCGTCAATCCTGGTCAGGAATTTGAATGTATCACCGACGATAAGGGGATTTTTATTTTCCATTTGAAAAAGTTTTCCATGGGCCGTAAGGGCGACAAAACCCATAATGGGGGGTGCAATTCCGAAAGTGTAATATACGGAGCTGACGATCCGATCTTTTGCGGGAGTACTACTGTTTTTACTGATTTCCTGTTTTAAGGATTGAAGTTGCTCTTCAAGTTTCGTTAATACCGTACTGTCCGCACTGACTCCCGGAGGCCCCTGCAGTCCCGATTCGCCCGGCGGCCCGGGTGACCCCGGCGGACCAGCTGCTCCCGGAGGTCCCGGTGGACCGGGAACCGACCGGGGAATACAACCAACCAGCAACAAACAAATAATCAGGATGGAAAGGCGCATCAATGGGGAAACAGGTACGGTAATGCCCGGGCCCAGGTCATGGACATGATTATGAGCAGTTCTGAAATAATCGCCGTGGCAAAGAAGACAATCGCCCGTTTCAGGGCTTTATTCTTATAGGCGTTGATTTGCCCCAAAGCATAAAGTTGAGTGGCGAACATCTGGTAGATTTTTTGCGAGTCGCTGGAAATGTCTTCCAGATAATCAGCATAATCGGCAGGAGATTTAAACTGACTAATGCCGGAAAAGAAAGTGGCGTTGACTTCGGAAGTTTCCCCGGAAGGTTCCTCCTTCCGGATGCGGGGTACAATCACCATCACCAGATTGATGATCGCCACCAGTGCTGATAAGAAATAAACAATAACCATGATAAACTTAAACCAGTCCATCTGAACCTTCAGAAAATGGACGATGAAAAATACCATGAACACGCCTAAAATGGACATGAGTGTGAAGGCTTTCTGGTCAGTACGTTGTAAAATCTGCTGCTCGCTGGCCAGGATCTGAAATATCGGCGCTGTGCCGGTGGGTGTACCTTTTGCTGTCGGTTGTTTAGTGGTCATACTTCTCTTAAATCTGAATACTGAACAGATACAAATATACGATCGATATTTATTTTTCGCATCATTTCCCGGGATATCAGCCCACTGAATTCTTTAAAATTTGAGAAAAAAGGGAATTGCCATCAATACCAGCCCGGTGAGAATCAAAATAAACACGCTGGCAATGAAATACGGTAAAACGACCATCCCGACACCCGCCAGGAAAGCGATTGCCCGCTTCTGTTTACGGCCATAAACGATGTACCCCACGCCAACGGCGCCGAAAAGCATACTCCAGATGATGACATTTGTATTATCCATTAACTAACCTGCTCATGAGTTTAAAAAGTACAACCGGGAAGCGGCCGATACAACCACATATGAACCACTAATCTTTGATAAACTGATCCACAAATTCTAACCGCAACGATTATGCCCAGGGAAGCAAAATAAATTCAAAACCCTTTTTTTGACTAACCTTCTGGTTCCGGTTGTGGAAAATTACACTATTCCGGTCAGTGAAATCATTATTTCACAATGCCACTTTTTTTAGTCTATTGATTATACGACGATCGTTCAAACCCAACCGTAGGATGTTTCGCTGGAATAGGCCCGCCAGGTGAATAATCCGATGGCAATAACCATAACAATGGTCAGCCACACCGGGAATGGTTCCCAGACCTGCACGCCGAACATGGCCACTAACAGTACAACAAACATACAGACGGTGGCAAAACGTTTACGCCGTAAACGCAGACTTCCAATTTCTTTAGCGGTTTCCTCAGCCCCGTTACCAGTGCCGAGCTGAGCGAAAAGCGCATCAATCCGCGGTTGTAAACTGATATGAACATAGGTCAACAGACCGCCGATCAATAACAGCAACCAGAACTTCAAGCCTAACATTACATCCGTGAATAAGGCCCCTAATCCCATCCCGCGCAGGTACATCAGGGCTACCCCGGTAATCAGGGCGGTGGCCTGGAATACAAAGCAGGGAATCGTCCGGTTTTTGACAATATTCTCCATGTAGGTGTCAGTGCGGTCACCCAGGGGCGGTCCCAGGCGGACCCGCTGGTTAACCGCCACTAAAGCATAAAACGGCCAGGCCATCAGAATGGCAGTAATAATATGAATAACGCGCAGGGTTAAAATTAACTCCATCATGATACAGTCTCCTTTGACTGATTGTTTTCAACGCCGCTTTACTGAGGCCACAGATTACCACATAAAAAGATAGTTGTCTAAGATTATCCTGACGTCAGCCATAATTACCATTCGTAGCCTGGTGAATATAAATCATCTTTCAATATTTCGCAATTCAGTCCCCTCTTGTGAAGGTACTACAAGATCCTGTAATCCCTGAATTAAAAATAGGTCTGGTGGCGTGAATCGACCAAATCAACTTACCGCCAACTCCGGGTTGCGGCGGGAAATATATTACTAAGTTGTTAATATTTGCGATAAAACACTTGAGATTCCATTGTGATTACAATCACAATGTGTATTTTCTTTTTCCTGTAAGTTGTTTTTACCATGTGTCTCAGGAAAAAGAACATCCTAATTGTTGAAGATGATTTGACGCATCAACTGCTGGCTAAATATATTCTAAAAGACCGGTACAATACTTTTATTGCTGATTCTTTTGATACGGCCCTGAACGTTTTAAATCAGGAAAAAATTGATTTGATCCTGTTGGACATCAAATTAAATGGCCCTAAAAGCGGCTTCGACTTAGTGCGTTATATGAGAACTAAACCAAAATGGAAACACCTGCCGATCATAGCTGTCACTGCCTATGCCTTAAGCGAAGATATGTGTCGCTGTCTGGAGGCCGGTTGTACTGATTATCTGGCTAAACCTTTTGATCGCTTAACATTATTAAAAACCATTAAAAAGTTAATGCAGTGATTTCTTATCCGTGAATATTAGCCAAAGGGCTTGGCGCATTAATAATCAAAAATGCCTACCACCGGGCATACGGATCATCCCCACCTGGATGAGATTCACATCCTCGATTTGTTTTAAAAACTACAAATATTTTTATTATGAACATTCTGTTAAGGTTACTCTTTAGTATCATTTGTAATGGTATAAATATAACCGAATTTCCAGCCTTTACCAGCGGTTCCACCCTTATACCCACTGCGTTTGAGCATTCGTTTTTCCCAGGAACGTGCA
>JBHHUS010000084.1:0-4415 GCA_046861615.1 Fidelibacterota bacterium | reverse complement strand
CTGATATTAGGATTAACGTCGCTTTATCTTTCCAACACGGTAAATCTGCACCTCTCTGTAGCGGAGGAAACATACTCTTCCAGCCAGTCTTACTGGAGTGCCCTCTCCGGGATCGACTATGCTCTGGAAAAGGGATTGGGAGGCTTGCAGGATATTCCTGGTAATTATGGCTTTTTCAACAGTGATGTAGCTCTGAGCGTTTATACCACCGATCCCCAGGGAAATCCCCTGGGCAGTGATCAGGTGCGGGTGGAGAGTATCAGTGGACATTGGGAGACGAAACGGATTCTGGATATCAGTATGGCCGTCGACCATGATCAGGATGTCTGGCCCGATACCAGTGTTATTGAAGGGGAAGGAATTGCCAGCGAATGTGATGAATGCGATGGAAAGGTTACTTACCTGACTCTGCAATACAATGGTTCCCAGAGTGCCCTGATACGGGTGGAACAGAAAAAAGAAGGTGTTGTTTATAACGGTATCGTTTCCGCCGGTGGACAATTCTCCTTTTCCGGGATTGATAAAAAAGGTACGCTCGGTACGGAGATCAAGATTTATATCAATGGGAATTACAATACTAAAATTCACACCAGTTGTTCCCAACCCATCGGCCCTGGTTTAGTCAGCGGTGCTTTTGAAGTTATTTACGGTCGCAGCCGTAACGGTGGTGACCTGTGTCCGGTTGGTTCAGGTTCGGGAGATGACGATGATGAAGATAAATTTAAAATTGAAAAAGATTTCCAACTCAACGGTTCACTGTATATTGGTGATGATGTCGTTGCGGATGAAGACGCTTCCATTGGAGATCCTCCCGGAGACCCGACTCATATCTGGGTGCCCACCGGGCGCACGGTGACCGGCGATTTTGATCAGTATTTCAGCTGGTCTGTCTATTCCTACGGTTCTGCCAGTTTGCCGAGTTTTATTCATAGCGAATATGACAGTTTAATCGCCATTGCTCAATCGATTACTTCCACCGGCGGCAATAAATACTTCGGAAACATGACAATCAACGGCGGCACCTTTGATCTGAGCGCTTATGACAATAAAACTTTTTTCATCAAGGGTAACCTGACGATAGCGGGAGGCGCTGTAACCGGCGGTATCTTGATGGAACCGGGGTTTATTGTTACTACGGGGAAAATCGAAATTAAGGAAGAACACCATGATCAATCCTCGATCGGTGATAATCTGATTTTTATTTCTGATGAAGAGGTGAAAATTAAAAATCAAACTCAATTTGGGGTGGATCATTCTTCACTCCTGCCGGTTAACAGGCCGCTGACAGTCAATGAAGTGTTTTCCAAAGGAAAAGTGAAAATTGAGAAGGATGCCCAGGTCTGGGCGCAGATCTATGCTGGTGGTGACGTGGAATTGAAGGGCAGTGTCTACGGTTTGATATATACAACGGCTAAATTGAAATTCCAGGCCGAACACCATACTGAACCATTCCTGGAAGGGTATATTTTTGTACACGAAATTGAGGAGCGTAAACTTAAAAAAGGCATATTAAATATTATTCCCTATTACCCGCTCCATTATTTCTCCGGCTTTAATTTCAAAGCCGGCCTTTACAGCCTTAAGGAACGGTAATCGTTTTTAAAACCGCTTGGCAACTGAATTCCGTTTAATGTATTGTCCGGATTTAAGGTGCAAAGTAAATTAAAGACTGCAATGGAAAGATTATTGTCCCGGTGCCGATCATCAATAAATCAGATTTGGACAGCCTGATTGTTTAATTTGAATCGCATGAAAAAGTATATTCCAGCCTTAGTTGTTTTCTTATTATTCGGGTGCACCAATGTAGTTGAGGTCCCCGTTAATCCCGCTCCGGTAGTTGTTGACAAGAGTTTTGTTACATACGATACACCGCCCATCCCGGAGGAAGGATTTCCCACGGCCATGGGAAAGGTGCGCTATCCAGTCCGGGCACAGCGCTATGGGATTGAGGGTACTGTTATAGTGGTGGCTTATATTAATAAAGAAGGATTTGCCACTGATGTGAAAGTATCCAAAGGAGTGCCGAGTTTCGGTTTGAATGAAACTGCCGTCCAGGCGATCCGACAAACACGCTTTAAAGCAGCAATGTATAATAATCAGCCCGTGGGTACCTGGGTCAGTATCCCGGTTAAATTCAGGCTGCCGCTGGAAAGCCGGGCGGAAGCAACTTACGATGAGGAGGAAACGGCTGAATATGAATCGCCCACCAGTTTGTACCACGACCGATATACGCCGGAAGAACGAATCGCATTTAAAAAAACACTGGCTTATCTAGGTTACGATGTGGATCCCGAATCAGCGGATTGGGTAAAACGAACCGACAAAGCCTTGCGTCAATTCCAGACTGACCACGGATTGACACCGGATGGAAAGATTGGTCCTATCACCCTATTTTCGCTGGAGAATTCAATGCGGGAAGAAGCGGTAGTGTCCATTTCCCGGCAGGACTACACCCTGCTGCCGGTGTATTCTGATTTCTGGGTGAATTACGTCAAGGGAGAACACGCTAAAAAGGGCGAACTGTTAAAATATTACGATTATGAAACCGGTGAATTTAAATACGCTGAAATTGAGTACCAGGATGAGAAATCGGTCCGGACTGATAATTATAAAATTAAAAATTTTTACATTGATATTTCCGATGATAACCAGAAGAAACAGACAAAGTAGAATGGAGCAATTTCAACAGCAATTCGCTTATATTGTTGCTTCAGACCGTAACCACATCAATCCCGGAAAACGGCAACGATGAAAATATTATTACTGTTGTTATCGGTATTCCTAATCGGCTGTTCTTCCAACTCCCAGAATAACCGACCGGATATAGAAAACCATCAGGGTGAAAATCTGGTCTTGGGTACTAACCGGGAAAAAGTTATTAAGCCGGAGGAGTTGACTCGCGTTTCTGAAAGTGAATTCCATAATAAGCGCTTTACAAAAGAAGAGCGCATGATTCTGAAGAATATGTTACTGATCCTCGGCTATGATGTTAACACAACTACTGATTTGTGGGATGAAAAGACCGAACAGGCAATAATGGAGTTTCAAAAGGAGCATCTGCTTACACCAACCGGAATCGTTGATAAGGAGACCTTATGGAAACTCGCCAATGTCATTCGTAAAGCGAAAATGATTACAATTACACCGGATGAAGCGGGCAAAAAGAAAGCGATTCCGTTCAATTATCCTTTCTGGTATGGTTATCTGAAGAATAAACAGATTAATCCCGGCGATATCCTGAAATATTTTGATTACAAATCGGGAAAGTTTAAGTATGCCGAGGTTGAAAGTATTACCGGGAATGAAGTACGGTTGTACGACTATGAAAAGGATGAATATTATTATATTGATATCGATGATATTGAGTAGGTCATGTGGTATCGGGAAGTTTATCAGGCGGGGGAAGGAAGGATCGAAAATGAATAACATTTCATCCAGATTAATGCTGGTATTTTGTTTCGTAATCGGAACGGGACAGATACTATCACAGACAAAGGATTTCTGGAAAGCCAGCGCTGGTCCTTATGGTGGATTTGTTCGCTCACTGGTTATTGATTCAAAGGGGAATCTGTTTGCCGGGACGTCTTCCACGGGTGTATTCAAGTCAACAGATGACGGCCGTTCGTGGGTACCAATAGGTAAAAGCCTGGGAAGACAAACAATCTACACCCTTAATATCGGCCCTGAAGACCAGTTATTTTTAGGGACCAATTCCGGCGCCTACCGTTCCCTTGATGGCGGGACTACCTGGGAGTCGGTTGCTGCGGAACTGCCGGTTTCAAATGTTTACAGTTATCTGTTCTTACCCCGGGGACAAATTATTGCCGGAACCAATGCCGGAATCTTTATTTCAAAGAATGGTGGAAACAGCTGGACTCCGACTGCATCGAAAGTCCAGGATATTCGGTTTATGTGTTTTGCCAAAAGTAAGCGGGGTGTTATATATTCCGGGACCTCCAGGAAAGGTGTTTTCCTCTCCCGAAATGATGGGCAGACCTGGGAGCGGGTGGATACGCAGATGACGAATTTTGTGATCCGGGATTTAGTTGTCAACGGCATCGGCCACCTGTTTGCCGCCACTAATCAGGGTCTTTTTCGATCAGTTGACGATGGCGTGAGATGGGTAAGCGCTAATAAGGGTCTCTCTAATTTGTCAGCATGGACGATTATTATCAACCGGATGAATCATATTTATGTCGGTACCTCCGGAGGCGTTTTCCGCTCCTTTAATAACGGGCAGGAATGGGAAAAAATCAATTCCGGTTTAAAGAGCCATACCAATGCCCGGGCACTGGTAATGGATAAAAATGGGTTTCTGTTTGCCGGGACTAACGGAGGTGTTTTCTATTCTAATAAATCAACCAGTACGGGAATGATGAAACGCTAAATAACTCGATTTAATATTTGAATACTAG
>JBHHUS010000083.1:0-4417 GCA_046861615.1 Fidelibacterota bacterium | reverse complement strand
CACACATGTCCCGCCGCCAGATAACCCTGAACACGGTTATCCGGAGAATCCAGAAGAACCTTCATGGCAGGGGGTACGCAAACATGGCTGACTAATTCACTGAAATTGGTTAACCCTTCCCTGGATGCCTGATGAATCGCCATGGCATTCCCTGGCGCAGTGGTTTCAAATCCAACCGCAAGGAATATCACCTCACGGGAGGGATTTTCCCGGGCAATTTTCACTGCTTCTAACGGAGAATAAACCGTCCGAACATCTCCGCCCTCTGATTTCACGGTTAACAAATCTTTAGTACTTCCCGGTACCCGTAACATATCGCCAAAACTGGTAAAAATAACCTCTGGCAGACTGGCGATGGCAATGGCTTTATCAATCATTTCAAGGGGTGTCACGCAAACCGGGCAACCGGGGCCATGAACCAGTTCAATTTCCCGGGGCAGGAGTTGATCAATCCCATTCCGGATGATGGAATGAGTCTGCCCTCCACAGATTTCCATAATAACCCAGGGACGAGTGACAATCCCGTGAATTGCTTTCAGCAGTTTACGGGCAACTTGCGGATCCCTGAATTCATCCAGATATTTCATAATCCGTATTAGCTCACTCGATCATTTCTCAATGGGGTTTCCGAACAAATCTACCCCCTCCGCAGCAGCGGCGTCACTTAGTTCTTCCCAGGCTTTATAGGAGGCCAGAGCTTCTTCCTCATCAATGATCGATATCCCAAACCCGGCATGGACAATCGTGTATTGCCCGACTACAATCTCCGGTACATATTCCAGACAGGCTTTACTAACCGTCCCGCTGTAATCAATATCCCCCATCCGGAGACTATGTTCCTCATAAATCGAAATTACTTTTCCGGGGATTCCCAAACACATATTGCCTCCTTATGCCTGGCCTGCTAAATAGTGCCGGCCAATCATGGCCTGGCCTAATGAAATACCACCATCATTGGTCGGTACCTGTTTATGAGTGTACACCTGATACCCGGCAACTTCCAATCTTGGTAAAAGCCCACTGAACAGTACCCGGTTCTGGAATACACCCCCACTCAGAACAACGGAATTTATTCCAGTTTCCTGAGAAGCCAAATGAACAACTTCCATAAACATTTTTATTAATGTCAGGTGGAACCGGCTGCTGATACGGCACACATCTTCACCATTGTTTAAAGCCCTTACCACCGCCCGAATGATAGGCTTAATAAGCATCACCCATTTCTCGCCCTGCTGTTCTAACTGATAGGCTAAAGGTCGTACTTCCAAATTTTCAACCCATTGCATCCATTCGATGGCAGTCTGGGCTTCATACCGAATGACAGGTTTCGCTCCACAGATTGCCGCCACAGCATCAAACAATCTTCCACAACTACTGGTCTGGGGACAATTGATTTTTTTCTGTAATATTTCAACAATTGAATCGGCTTCTCGTCCTTCGAGAAAGGGCAGCTGCGGTACTTTACCAAAAGTATTGAAGAGATAGCTGACTGCAATTCGCCAGGGTTCTTTAATTGCTGCTTCGCCTCCCGGTAGCGGCATGGTTTCAAAATGAGCAAAACGATGGTATTGATGGTAGTCACCGACCAAAACCTCCCCTCCCCAAACAGTTCCATCGATCCCGTATCCGGTTCCATCCATAATCAAGCCGATTACAGGTTGGTCTACTTGGTTTTCCGCCATCACTGCGGCTAAATGAGCATGATGGTGCTGCACTCCTAACAGTGTCGAATCATTCTGCTCCCGGGCCCACTTGGTAGCTAAATAATCGGGATGTAAATCGTGAACAATTAATTCTGGCTCAACCTGGAAAAGACGTTCCAGATGATTAATGGTTTGAATGAAAAAATTGTAAGCCAGAAGGTTCTCCAAATCACCAATATGCTGACTTACTATCGCCTGATCATTTTTTAATAAACAAATCGTATTTTTTAATTCTCCCCCCACAGCCAATAAGGAAGACCCTTTTGATTTGACAAAAACCGGCTTTGGAACAAACCCCCGGCTGCGACGAAGCGTTCTGGAGTGATTCTCCAGGACAATCATTACAGAATCGTCAGAGCGCAGGTAGATGTCACGATTGTGTATTAGAAAATAATCCGCTATTCCGGCCAAACGTTCAAAAGCCTCCTGATTACTGATTGCAATCGGTTCCTCACTTAAGTTACCACTGGTCATGACTAATGGAAATCCGGCATCGTGGAGTAGTAAATGATGCAACGGCGTATAGGGTAACATAACTCCGAAGCGGTCATTTCCAGGCGCTACCGCTTCTGCAACCGTTTCGTCTTCTCTTTTTCTCAAGAGTACGATTGGACTCTGAAATGAATTAAGTAAATGCTCCTCCTGCTCATTGACGTAGCACAATTGACGTACCGTTTCCAGATCTTTAACCATAATTGCCAACGGTTTTTCTTCCCTGTGTTTCCGACGCCGCAACTGCTGGATGGCTACTCCATTCCGGGCATCCACTGCTAAATGAAAGCCTCCCAAGCCTTTGATTGCAATAATCGCACCATTTTTTAATAAGTTTGCAACTGCACTGATTTTGTCATCAGTAGAAATGGGTTTATCTTCTGAGACCCAGAGTGAAATTGCAGGACCGCAATTAGGACAAGCATTAGGTTGGGCATGAAAACGGCGATTTTCAGGGTCATCATACTCTGCCTGACATTGGGTACACATTTTAAATGGTTGCATGGAGGTAGCGGGACGATCGTAGGGAATATCCTTAATAATGGTGTAACGGGGTCCACAATTAGTACAATTAATGAAGGGGTAACGATACCGTCGGTCCATCGGATTAAATAATTCTATCAGACAATCCGGGCACACAGCCACATCCGGTGAAACCATTGTTTCAGTAACATCTGCATTTTTTGAGGGTATAATTTGAAAATTTGATTCACCATTAAGAGGAATCAAAGAAAACTTTAAATCTCTGATAACCGATAGAGGAGGAGATTCCAAAGGAATTTTCCTCTGGAATTCCCGAAGATGGTTAACAGTGCCTTCTACTTCAATTTCAACTCCGGAGGTAGTATTGGTAACAAAACCAGCCAGGTTACATTTTTGCGCCAATTTATAAACAAACGGGCGAAATCCAACTCCTTGAACAATCCCGTTAATTTTTATTTGCCAACGTTCCATCCAGCAGAAAAATTAATCCGTCACAATTTGGTCAACCAGCCATTGAGTCCACGCTTTCAATCCTGAACCTGTTTTGGCCGAAATTTCCATGAATTTCATATTCTGATTAATACGAGCTGCATGTTGGCGAAAGACCTTTAAATCAAAATCAACATAGGATAACAAATCAGTCTTGTTAATGATACACAGGTTAGAAACCGCAAACATCGTCGCATATTTCAACGGTTTATCATCGCCTTCGGTTACACTTGTCAGCAGTATTTTTTGCTTTTCGCCCAAATCAAACAGAGCCGGACAAACCAAATTGCCAACGTTTTCAATAAATAATAACGAATTCTGTTTTGGTTCGAGTTCATAAATGGCTTTACGAACCATATCGGCGTCCAGGTGACAACCTGTTCCAGTATTTATCTGAATTGCTTCAGCGCCGCTGGCTTCGATGCGTTGGGCATCTCTGGTCGTTTGTTGATCCCCTTCAATAACCATAATGGAAAATTGATCTTTCAGGCTGGCAATTGTTTTTTCCAGCAGGGTGGTTTTCCCGGCACCTGGAGAACTAACCAGATTGAGAGCAACAATATTTTTTGCTTCGAGCCAGCCTCTGTTTCGTTCAGCAATTAAATTGTTTTTTGATAAAATATCCTGTTCTACATGAATCTGGCGTTGATGCTCATCGTGCTCATGATGATGGTGATGATCGTCATGAGAATGCTGATGCAACGGTTCCGGATCACCGGGTTTGCGAATAGAAACGGCTTCCGACGGTTCCCCGCAACCACAGGTTTCACACATGATTGACTCCTTCATTAATAGTGATAGATTTTATTTTGAGTTCATCTCCTTTCAACAGCCTGACCCCGTAGGCACCACAATGGGGGCAGGAGGAAAGTAACGAATCAATGCTGAATATTTTTGAGCAGGAAAAGCATTCACCCTGACCGGGGACTAAGGTCACTTTCAATCTGGAACCTTCTGCCGGTGTATTCTTCGATGCAGCATCAAAACAAAACGTAAGGGAATCCATCATTACACCCGCTAATTGACCTACTTCAATTTCAATTTGGGAAATGGCTGAAGCCCGTTCCTTTCCGGCTGTTTCGGCAGCAATTTCAACAATATTGATTGCCAGACTCATTTCATGCATTTCCGGGAAGCTCCTCAATGGCAACTTACAAAAAATATGTTAATAAAACACTTGTAAGACACCAGGTCAATACTTGAAAGGTTACTTCAGTAAAAGCATTTTCTGGGTTTTAAATACCGGATCG
>JBHHUS010000008.1:0-47719 GCA_046861615.1 Fidelibacterota bacterium | reverse complement strand
CCAAAGCCAATTTAATTTCCCGGAAGGATGATCTTTCAAAAGCCAGAATTCTGGCACCTAAATCCGGGATCGTCACTAAAATTAATAAGCAGGTAGGTGAAATGGCAGTGGGAGGTACGTTTCAAGCCGATGTGTTAATGGTCGTTGCTGACCTAAGTCGTATGGAAGTCCTGGTGGACGTAAATGAAAATGATGTAGTATCGGTTGCACTGGGTGACACCGCTGAGATTGAGATTGATGCTTTTCAGGACACTGTTTTCTATGGCACGGTGAATGAAATTGCCCATATTGCCACAACTACAGGATTAGGTAGCCAGGAGCAGGTAACTAATTTCCAGGTAAAAATCAGGATGTTGACAGTCCCTGATAAAATCCGTCCCGGGATGAGCGCTACTACCAATATTATTACAGACCGAAAAGAAAATGTAATTGCTATTCCAATCCAATGCCTTACAGTCCGACCGGAAGGCTCAGATAAAGTCCAGACTGGTAAGAAGCGGAAACGGAGGAAACCACCCCGTCAAAGAAAAGAATCTTCCGGGCACAAGAAAGCTCAGAAGATGGAGGAGGTCGTATTTATTGTGGCTAATGAACCGGACGAAGGAGTAGATAATGATTCAGGAAGCAGCGCAAATGCTGCCAGTGATTCCACTAATAAGACTAAAAAAATTAAACGGGGGAAAGAAAAGGTAAAATATGTGTATATCCGTCCGGTGAAAGTGGGTATTTCCAGTGACACGCATTATGAAGTTTTAAGCGGTCTCGAAGACGGAGAAGAGATTGTAGTTGGTAGTTACAAGGCAATCAGTAAGGACCTATCACACAATGATGAAGTGACAATTATCGGCGCTGCATATGAAGAAGAGCAGTAGCAAAAAAGGGAATCATTTAATTCTCCTGGAGGGGATAAAGCGTTATTACCAGGTAGGTGGTGAAATAGTCCGGGCTCTGGATGGCATTGATTTAATAATAACGGAAAATGATTATATCTCCATCATGGGACCGTCTGGTTCCGGTAAATCGACTTTAATGAATATGTTGGGGTGTCTGGACACTCCCACGGAAGGGACCTATATGCTGGACGGTGAACCGGTCCATGAAATGGATGACAATGAACTGGCCTCCATTCGTAATCGGAAAATCGGGTTCGTGTTTCAAACGTTCAATCTTTTACCCAAAGCCACTTCCCTTCACAATGTGGAAGTTCCCTTGGTGTATGCCAATATTCCCAGGGAGGAACGGATCCGGCGAGCTCGGAAAGCTCTGAAAGCGGTTGGATTGGAAGAGCGGGTAAATCATAAACCGAATGAACTTTCCGGCGGACAGCGACAACGGGTGGCGATTGCCCGGGCACTGGTAAATAATCCTTCCATTATTTTGGCAGATGAACCTACCGGTAATCTGGATTCTAAAAGCGGGATTGAAATCATGGAAATCTTCGACCGCTTACATCGGCAGGGAAACACAATTATATTAGTCACCCATGAAGAATATATTGCTGAACATGCCAGTAGAATCATTAACCTGTTTGACGGCCGGGTTCAGAAAGACAGAACAAAACAAAAAAACAGCTCTGTTATAGTATGATTTCTCTGATCCTGGAAAATCTGGGGATTGCGCTAAGTTCTATTTTTGCCAATAAGTCTCGGTCAATTCTGACTGCCCTCGGTATTGTGATTGGTGTTTTAGCAGTTACACTCATGGGCACGTTAATATCAGGTCTAGACCAGTCGTTTGAAAAGAGTATGTCATTTTTAGGTCGGGATGTTTTGTTTATCGGTCGGTTTGAATGGTTCAGTAAATTGGATTGGTGGGAGATGCGCAACCGTCCCAGGATGCGATTGGAATATGCTGAAAAATTAAAACAACAATCCGAATATGTAACTGCTGTCGCACCGGTCACCGCCCGCAGCGCTAACCTAACGCGTGGGGATAAAAGTACATTCGGAACCCGTATTTTTGGGACAATTCCTGAATATATGCAGACAACTTCTGCTAATGTTGAAAAAGGGCGTTTTATTACGGAAGGAGAAAATCGATCTGGTTCCCGGGTGACTGTAATCGGAAGTGATATTGCCAAGGCATTATTTGAATCACAAGACCCAGTCGGGGAATTCGTTAAAATCCAGGGATACAAATTCAGAGTGATCGGTGTTCTGGAGAAACAGGGCAAATTTCTGGGCCTTTTCAGCATGGATGATCAGGCCATAATACCGCTGGGTAGCTATGTACGGTTATTCTCCAAACGTGGTTGGATGCGTTTAAATGTTAAAATTAATACTGACAATATTAGTGAAGCCCGGGAAGAAATCCGGGGAATCATGCGACGTTTAAGGGGGTTAAAACCGTCTGAAAAGGATGATTTCGCCATCAACCAGCAGGAAGCATTTGAATCACAATATAGGGCGATCAAATTAGCCATTGGGGGAACCGGAGTGTTTATTACTGTTTTATCATTGGTGGTTGGGGGCATCGGGATTATGAACATCATGTTTGTTTCGGTAAAAGAACGAACTCGGGAAATCGGTATCCGGAAAGCGATTGGTGCAACTCGTAATATGATCTTAGGCCAATTTTTATTTGAAGCTATTACTATTTGTTTGTTAGGAGGCTTGGTTGGGCTGTTGCTGGCGTATGCAAGTAGTTTTTTAATCAATAAATTTTTACCATCAACTATGCCCATCTGGCTGGCATTTATTTCGATTGGATTGAGTGTTCTGGTGGGCGTGCTTTCTGGAATGATTCCTTCTTATCGGGCGGCCCATCTGGACCCCATTGAAGCATTACGTTATGAATGAGATACCAAAGGTAATAAAGAAAAAACGCGGCCATTTAAAGAACACCCTGCGGGAAAGTTACCGCATGACCTTAGACGCCATTCGTAACAATAAATTACGCTCCATTCTGACTTTGTTAGGTATTTCAATCGGTGTCTTTTCCGTAATTGGGGTCATGACGGCAATCCGAACCCTGGAATCTTCGATTGAGTCGGGGTTGAATGTCTTCGGGACTAACACATTTACAATTCAAAAGTGGCCAGCCATAAATGTTGGAGGACCCAGGCGTAACCAAAAATACCGTAATCGGGAAAATATCGATTTTCTGCAATATAGTGAATTAAAAAAACGAGCCCAACTACCTATTATGGTGAGTGTTTCGGAAGGGACATCAGTACATTCAGTTAAGTATAAAAACAGAGTAATTAATAAGAGGGTGGATCTAGCCGGTGGTGATGGAGGAACCCTAAGAGGGTTTAATACTTTCATCGGAGACGGTCGTGATTTGATTCAATCTGATGTGGACTTCTCCCGGAATGTCTGTGTTCTTGGAATGGATGTGGTGGATCAACTGTTTCCCTATGAAGATCCCTTGGGTAAAACGATTCAAGTAAACGGATTGGACTACCACGTCGTCGGGATTGCTCAATTGAAAGGTACAGCCTTCGGCCAAAGCCAAGATAATTATATTCTTATCCCTATTTCCATCTATTTACAGCGCTATGCAGACCGTTGGACAAGCCTGAGTATCACCGTGGAGGCACCTTCTGAAGAACTGTACGATAAAACCATGGATGAGACCGTTGGGATTCTCAGGATGATTCGAAAAGTACCTCCAGGAGCAGAGAATGATTTTGAGGTCATTTCTAATGCTGAATTGATGAATACCTTCAGTCAATTTACCGGTGGTGTAAAAATGTTTGCCCTTGCTATCAGTATTATTGCTCTGGTAGTGGCCGGGATTGGAATTATGAATATTATGCTTGTTTCGGTGACGGAACGAATCAAGGAAATCGGCATTCGAAAGGCTGTTGGTGCCACCAGGCAGGACATCCTCACTCAGTTTTTAACTGAAGCGGTATTCCTGAGTGAATTTGGGGGTATCGCCGGAGTAATATTTGGTATTTTAGGAGGGAATGTGATTGCCTTAGTTTTAAAAGTGCCAACTGTTATTCCTTTTGACTGGGCTTTTTATGGACTGGCAGTCTGTTCGATTATTGGAATTGGTTTTGGAATATACCCTGCCTGGCGGGCAGCTAGCCTTAATCCAATCGATTCGTTACACTACGATTAAGTATCTCCCCTTTCCCTTGTGGGGGGCTGTCTGCAAGGGCTAAATTTTCCGATAATAATGGACGATTATTTCATACGACCTTTCTCAAGAGTTCTATTCAAGTACCTGTCCTTGGCAGAGACGATTTGCAACATCGGTTTTTGTCTACTCAAACATGATATTATTTTAGACGAATCCCGTTCATGAAAGCAGTTGGTATTATTCCCGCCCGATTGAATTCAATCCGGTTTCCAAAGAAAATTTTATATCTGATCGACGGAAAACCAATGGTAGTAAAAGTTTTTGAACAAGCCAGAAAAGCCAAAAACCTGGAGGAGATCATCATCGCCATTGATAGTAAAGAAACGGAAGAAGCTTTAAAGCAATTTCCGGTTAAAACGGTTATGACTGCTACAGACCACCGCTCTGGTTCTGATCGGGTTGCGGAAGTGGCCCAATCGTTGGAGGCTGAGGTGGTTGTCAATATTCAGGGGGACGAACCGGGTATTGATCCTGATACAATCGATGCTTTAATAGATGTTTTTAGGGATCATGGCGTTCAGATGGCGACGGCTGTCAGTACCAGCCTGACTGGTAAGGACCTGATGGATGAGAATGCAGTAAAGGTTTTACTGGATAGGAGAAGCAATGCAGTTAATTTCTTTCGGACTCCCAAGGGGAGTGTCTGGGGTGGATATTATCTACACATCGGTATTTATGCTTACCGGAAAGAGACTTTATTACAGTTTGCCGGACTGCCCAGCTCTCAAAATGAGATCACTTTTAAATTAGAACAAATGAGAGCGTTGGACAATGGAATCCCGATTAAAGTTGTATTGACCGATAAACCGTTGAAGGGAATTGATCGGATGGAAGACTTAGAAACCTATATGGGTGCTGAATGAGTCCCCGAAAACCGACAAAATATATTTTTGTTTTAGGTGGTGTAATCTCCGGTTTAGGGAAAGGAATTGCAGCAGCTTCCATAGGCTATTTATTAAAAAGCGCTGGAACCAAAGTAACGATTTTAAAGCTTGATCCCTATTTGAATGTTGATCCCGGTACGATGAATCCTTACCAGCACGGTGAAGTTTTCGTTCTGGATGACGGCTCTGAAACGGATTTGGATTTGGGTCACTATGAACGGTTCATCGACGTTGATATGAGCAGCCGCAACAATGCCACGGCGGGGCAGGTTTACAGTGAAGTTTTAGAACGGGAACGACGGGGTGAATATTTAGGGGCTACTATTCAGGTAATTCCGCATATTACGGATGAAATAAAACGGCGGATTAAATCAATCAATCAACCGAAGAAATATGACGTTATTATTTGTGAGGTGGGTGGTACGATCGGTGATATTGAAAGTTTGCCGTTCATGGAGGCTATCCGGCAATTATCGGCTGAGGTTGGCTATCATAATTATTTAATTGTACACGTTACCCTAGTACCCTATGTCAAGGCAAGTGAAGAATTAAAATCTAAACCCACTCAACACTCCATGATGAAATTGCGGGAGATCGGTTTGTCACCGGATATTATTCTTTGCCGTTCCGATCATAAAATCACAAAATCGGTCCGTGATAAAATTGCCTTGTTTGGAAATGTGGATCCCAGACACGTTGTGGAAGGGACTGAAGTAAAAAGTATTTATGAGGTCCCCCTGGTGTTGCACCAGCAAAATGTTGGACAAATCATCATGGAGCGGCTTGAATTAATGGGAGCTCCGAATGTTGGGTACTTGCAAACATTCATTGATCATTTTAGGAATCCCAGTCATGAAGTGAAAATCGCCATGTGTGGTAAATATACTGAGCTTCCGGATGCATACAAGAGCGTCCTGGAAGCGTTCATTCATTCAGGAATGGAAAATAATGTCCGGGTCACCTTACAGTGGATTGCCACTGAAGAAATAAAATCGGATCGGGATGCTGAAGAAATATTTAAAGAGGTAGATGGTATTCTACTTTTGCCAGGATTTGGAACCCGTGGTTCTGAAGGGAAAATTCTTTCCTGTAAATATGCCCGGGAGCAAAAAATACCTTTTTTAGGAATTTGCCTGGGTTTACAATGTGCTGTGATTGAGTTTGCCCGAAATGTATGCGGACTAAAAAATGCCAATAGTACCGAATTTGATCCCAAAACTTCTGCTCCGGTTATTGATCTCATGGAATCTCAAAGGGCGATTAAACGAAAAGGAGGTACCATGCGATTAGGGGCTTATAATTGCCAACTGAAAGTCGGAACTAAAGCATTTGCTGCCTACCGTAAAAAACAGGTTTCGGAACGTCACCGTCATCGCTGGGAAGTCAACAATCGCTATCGGGATCGATTAACGAAGAATGGTATGATTTTTTCAGGTATCAATGATGAATTGAACCTGGTTGAAATTATTGAATTGCCGGACCACCCCTGGTTTGTGGCGGGTCAATTCCATCCAGAATTGAAAAGCAGAGTCGGGAAAGCCCATCCTCTATTTCGAGAATTTGTAAAAGCGTCCATTAAATATATGGTAGGAAAGAAACAGTCATGATGAAAACAGTTTCAATTGAAAAAGTAATTTTCGGAAAAGATTCTTTACCGCTCATTGCCGGCCCCTGTGTTATTGAAAGCAGGGATCACATATTGAAAATGGCCGAATTAATCTTGGTAATTACGTCAAAATTGGGGATTCCACTCGTATTTAAAAGTTCGTTTGATAAAGCCAACCGTACGTCGGTGGATTCATATCGTGGATTAAATATTGAGGACGGTTTAGACATTCTGGGAGCTGTAAAAGCGGAGTTTGGAATTCCGGTTTTAACCGATATTCATTTACCGGAACAGGCGGAAATGGCCGCTTCAGTTGTGGACGCGATTCAAATACCTGCTTTTCTCTGCCGGCAGACGGATTTGTTACTGGCTGCAGGTAGAACCGGGAAGACGGTTAACTTGAAGAAAGGGCAATTTTTAGCACCATATAAAATGGAACATGCGGTTAACAAGGTCACTTCCACCGGGAATGAAAATGTTTTATTGACTGAAAGAGGAACTTTTTTCGGCTATGATAATCTCGTTGTGGATATGCGCTCCCTAGTAATAATGCGTGAACGGACGGGTTTTCCAGTGGTTTTTGACGCTACTCACAGTGCCCAGCAACCCGGTGCGGCCGGGAGCAAAACTGGTGGTTTCAGGAAATATATCCCGATTCTGGCAAAAGCAGCCGTAGCAGCCGGGGTCGACGGATTGTTTATGGAAGTTCATGATGACCCGCAAACAGCTAAGTCAGATGCCGCTACCCAGTGGCCCCTGAATCAACTGAAACCTCTATTGGAAATTTTAATAAGAATCAGGGAAGCGAGTAAAAATGGATGAATGATTTAGCACAAAAACTCAGTCGTTTGAAATTAATCATTAGTGATGTGGATGGTGTTTTGACTGACGGTTCGATTTATAAGGGCGCTGATGGGATTGAATATAAACGATTCAGTGTCACCGATGGTACGGGAGTAGCCCTTGCCCGCGCTGCTGGACTGGATATTGCTTTTATTTCAGGTCGTTTTTCCGCTGCTACCGAAGCGCGCTCACGGGAATTGAAAATTATTGATTTATTCAATGGCACTTTGAATAAAATGATTCCTTATGAATCGCTGAAAGAAAAATATAGTCTGGAAGATGGTGAGATCGCCTACATTGGTGACGATCTTATTGATATACCGGTGATGGAAAAGGTCGGTATCCCTATTTCAGTGCCCAACGCCTGCCAAGAAGCAAAAAATGTGTCTATTTATATAACCCCTTCAAAGGGTGGTGATGGCGCTTTTAGAGATGCGATTGACTGGATTCTTAAATCTCAGGGCAGTTATGAAGATGTCTTGGTTGGACTGCGGGAGAGAGTTCTCCAATCGGAATGAAACAATTGAATTATTGGTTTTTTCGATATGGAATCATTATCCTTTTTTTAATGGTTATTATTATCACTGGATGCACTAACGAGGAAATTGAACGAAGTGGGGTCACCCGGGAGGGAAGACCGGATCAGGAAAGTTGGACGGTGACAATCAACCTCACAAGTGAGGGTTCCAAAAGAGCAGTGATTAAATCGGGTCACTTACAGAAATATAATGAACGCCAGCGTATACTATTGGATCAGGGTGTTAATGCCGATTTTTTTGATACGGAAGAGAATCACACTACAAATCTGGTGTCAAAAATAGCAGAGGTGGATGAGAAATCTGATTTTATGATTGCCATGGGAGCGGTAGTTGTTGTTTCCGATAGCGGGGTGACCCTTTATACTGATACCCTGTCCTGGGATAATGAACAGGAACGGGTTTATACCGATGATTCAGTTATGTTAACGACGGAAAACAATGATACCCTTTATGGGATTGGATTTGAGTCGGATGTGGAGTTGGACAATTGGCGTATTCTAGAACCAACCGGTGTCATGCATGAAAATGAAGAATAATCACCTGAAACTTGAAGCCCGCGGTTTGTTCAAACGTTACGGCAAACGTTGGGTCGTTAACGACGTAGACCTAGAGCTGAAAAAGGGGGAGATTGTAGGTTTGCTGGGGCCAAATGGTGCCGGGAAAACAACAACTTTTTATATGATTACAGGGATGATAAAACCAAACCGGGGGAAAATTTTCTTAGATAATGAAGATATTACTAACCGGGCAATGTACCAGCGATCCCGTAGCGGTATTGGCTACCTTTCTCAGGAGCCCTCTATTTTTGGAAAATTAACAGTAGAGGATAACCTTCGCCTGGTTTTGGAAATTTCATCATTATCCAAGGATAATCAGAGAGATAAGATTGAGCAATTGCTGGAAGATTTATCTATCGAGCACCTTCGAAAGAATAAGGGTAACAGCCTATCCGGAGGTGAGCGCCGGCGGGTTGAAATTTGTCGTACCCTGGCTATTGACCCGGATTTTATCCTGCTGGACGAGCCCTTTGCCGGTGTTGATCCTATTGCGGTAGAAGATATTCAATCAATTGTCCATTCATTAAAGGATCGGAATATTGGTGTTTTAATCACGGACCACAATGTGCGGGAAACTTTATCGATCACTAATCGTTCTTATTTACTGTTTGATGGGAAAATTCTGAAATCAGGTACCTCTGAATTCCTGGCGAATGACCAGGAAGCCCGCCGTCTTTATTTAGGGGAACGGTTTCGATTATAAAATGCCTCAATTGCGACAAACCCAAACCCTTAAACAAACTTTATCACCTCAACAGGTTTTACAGGCTAATCTGCTTCAATTGACAGTCAATCGCCTTGAACAGAAAATTGTTGATGAGTTGGAGAAAAACCCTCTTTTGGAGCCATTGGAACCTAAAACCGAGGAACCAGCGGAGGGAGAACTGGAGCCGCAAAAAGAGTTGGATTACGAAGAAGATCCGGACGAATATGAACCGGCGAACATTTATAATTTAAACCGCTCTAACGCAGAAATTCCTATTCCCGAACATTTGGACTTCATCGAAGGGCTGGTTCAACAACTGGATATGTATGATCTTAGTGAATGGGAACGGGTAATTGCCGAAGAAATTCTATGGAATTTGGATGAACAAGGTTACTTGGAAGTTGACCTAACTTTAATCGCCGATCGATTTATACGAACGGAACAAGAGGTGGAACAGGTATTAAAGAAGGTTCAACAACTGGATCCACCGGGGATTGGTGCTCGTAACCTCCAGGAATGTTTATTGATTCAGCTCCAGGATCGAAAAGAGGGTTTAGCCTTTCGTGTCCTTTTGGAAACATTTGATGATTTTGCCAACCATCGATTTGAAACTGTTCAGAAAAAATTAGAAGTGACTAAAGAGGAGCTGGCACAAGCGATTGAAGAGATTACGCATTTGAATCCCCGGCCGGGGGCGGGAAAAATTTCAGGTCAAAGTACTGCTGTGATTCCTGATTTACTGGCTGTCCAGCGTGAAAATGAGTGGGTGGTAATTGTTAATGATTCCTGGTTGCCGGAACTGAATATAAGTAATCAATATGTGGCTATGATGAATCAGGTTGAATTACCGCGAGACACCCGTAAATATTTAAAAGAAAAGTATGATTCTGCTGTCTGGTTTATTCAGGCGATTGAACAGCGAAGAAAAACCTTGTCTGAAGTTATGTATGCAATTATCAAGCGGCAGCCGCAATTTTTCAGCGGGAATGTCCAGGCCCTGCAACCCATGCGGTTACAGGATATTGCTGATGATATCAGGATGGATATTTCTACTATTAGTCGTTCCACCCGTGGTAAATATGTGGACACCCCCTATGGAATTTTTGAATTGAAATCATTTTTTACCGGCGGATATGTACTGAATAGCGGAGAAGAAGTCAGTACTCAAAAAATAAAAACATTACTCAAGGAAGTCATAGACAATGAGGATAAATTCAACCCTCTTACAGATACACAATTGGCTGAAATATTGAAGAAAAAGGGGTACCCGGTAGCGCGGCGAACGGTTGCGAAATACAGGGAACAATTGAATTTTCCAGTGGCCCGTTTACGGAGACAGTTAACTTAATCGAAAGGAGTTTTTTTATGAATTATCGAAGAATTATCGTGGGAGATCAGGAGATTAAAATCCCTGATAAATTATTCAGTCTTGGAGTGATTCCCATTGTCGGGATTGCATTAGTACTATGGTTACTCACCGGTATCTATGTTGTGGGGCCTGATGAAGTAGGCGTTGTTCAAACCTTCGGTAAATACACCCGCCAGGCGCAGTCGGGATTGAACTACCATTTCCCCTATCCGATTGAGACGGTTAGTACACCAAAAGTTACCGAAGTGAAACGTATTGAAATCGGATTCAGGACGGTAGGTAAGAATGTGTACAAAACGATTCGTAAGGAAAGCTTGATGCTGACGGGAGATGAAAATATTGTGGATGCTGAAATGATTGTTCAGTTCAAGATAAAAGATCCGGTGGCTTACTTATTCAATTTCGTGAAACCGGAGGCAACAGTACGTGAAGCAGCAGAAGCATCGTTACGAACGGTGATCGGTCGTGACAAAATCGATGAAGCACTGACTTCTGGTAAATTCATGATCCAAGAACAAACACGAACATTATTGCAGAATATATTGGATAACTACAAAACCGGGATTCTGATTGTGGCAGTACAACTGCAGGATGTTTCTCCACCGGAACAGGTAGTAGCCGCATTTAAGGATGTTGCCTCCGCAAAAGAAGATAAAAACAGAATGATCAACCAGGCAGAAGGCTACCGGAATGACATAATTCCCAAGGCCCGGGGAGAAGCTCAAGCTAATGTTCGTAAAGCTGAAGGTTATCGTGGTGCCCGGATTGCCCGGGCGGAAGGTGATGTAGCAAAATTTAAAGCCATTCTCAAGGAATATAATAAAGCTAAGAGCGTCACCGAAACCAGATTGTATTTGGAAACAATTGAAGAAATCTTACCTAATAAAGAAAAGATTCTTGTTCCTAACACTGAGAGTGGGAATTTTATTAACCTGTTGAATCTGAAGACGAAGGAGGGAAAATAATTATGAAACGTCTATTACTGATTATTCTGGTCTTAACCATCCTGTTTGGTTGGACAGCCATATATACGGTCAATGAAACCGAACAGGTTGTCATCCTTCAATTCGGCAAACCGGTGCGTACGGTCAAAGATGCTGGTCTACACGTAAAATTGCCTTATCCTTTTCAGGACAAGATTGTATTTGACGACCGTCTGTTGGAATATGATTCTCCGCCTGAAGAAGTATTGAGTCGCGATAAAAAGACTTTAATCGTAGATAACTATGTCCGCTGGTTTATTGCTGATCCACTGCAATTCCTGAAAACAGTCCGAGCTGTGCCGATAGCCTTAAGTCGTTTGGATGACATTGTTTATTCTGAACTGCGGGTGGAACTGGGGAAACACAATATGGTGGAAATTATTACTCAAAACCGCGAAGACATTATGGAGAAAGTTACCATAGCCAGTAATATTTCCACTAAGGAATACGGTATCGAAGTAGTGGATGTGCGGATTCGGCGGGTGGATCTACCTCAGGAAAATGCCGAATCCATCTATGCCCGCATGGAGGCTGAGCGAAAGCGCCAAGCCAATAAATTCAGGTCAGAAGGTTCTGAAGAGGCCCAGAAGATTCGCGCCACTACCGATAAGGATAAAACAATTATTCTGGCTAATTCCTATAAGGAAGCAGAACGTATTCGCGGAGAAGGGGATGCTAAAGCTGTGGCTATTTATGCAGATGCCTATTCAGCAGATCCGGCCTTTTATGAGTTTCAGCGCACACTGGAGACGTATAAAAAGTCACTGGACGATAAAACAACCTTGGTACTGCCCCTGGATTCGAAAATCTTTAAACTGCTGACTGGGGAAAAGTAAGGATGGAAATATCGATCCGTTCCACAACCATATTAGGTATTAGAAAAAAAGGTCAGATTGCATTAGGAGGCGATGGTCAAGTGACTGTGGGCGATATGGCCGTGAAGCAGAAAGCAGTAAAGGTTCGGCGTTTTGAAACTGACAATGGTTGTATTCTTGGAGGCTTCGCAGGGGCAGCAGCCGACGCGCTGAATTTGTTTGAGAAGTTTGAATCCAAGTTGGATGAATATGATGGTGATTTGAAACGGTCGGTTGTTGAATTAGCCAAGGAATGGCGTACTGATAAATATTTACGTCATTTGGATGCGCTCCTGGCCCTCATGGATAAAACTAGTTCCTTCATTTTATCCGGAGATGGGAATGTAATCGAACCTGACGGTCCTATTCTGTCCATCGGATCGGGAGGCGGTTTTGCCCAGGCGGCTGCCGCGGCCTATCTCGATAATTCCAATCTTAATGCAAAACAGATAGTCGAAAAATCACTTTTAATTGCGTCAGATCTCTGTATTTACACAAATAGTTCTATTACGGTTCTGGAAGTAAAATGAAGGATCTGAAACCTAAAGAAATTGTCCGTGAATTAGACCGATTCATTGTTGGGCAGGAAAAAGCCAAGCGGGCGGTGGCAATTGCTCTCAGGAATCGCTGGCGCCGTCAACAGGTTCAGGGACCAATGCGTAATGAGATTTTACCCAATAATATTATTCTTATTGGTCCTACTGGAGTGGGTAAAACAGAAATTGCCCGTCGTTTAGCCAAGCTGGCGAAAGCACCTTTTATAAAAGTAGAAGCCAGTAAATTTACCGAGGTGGGCTATGTAGGTCGGGATGTGGAATCAATCATCAGGGATTTAGCCGATACGGCCGTAAGCATTATTCGACGTGAAAAGCGTAAAGAAGTTCAGGTGCAGGCTGAAACACTGGCAGAAGAGCGACTTCTGGACATCCTCTTTCCCAATGATCCTGAATTAGTTAATAAACGGACTCCTGAGGATGAAAACCGCTTTAAAAAGACACGGGAACGACTTCGTCAAAAACTACGCCAGGGGGATTTTGAAGATCGTATGATTGAATTGGAGGTTTCAGCCGACAATTTACCTGTTATGCAGGTTTTTGGTCCCATGGGCATGGATGACATCGGTTTAAATCTACGGGAAATGCTTTCCAGTGTAATGCCAAGTAATAAAAAACAACGTAAAATGACGGTGGTCAATGCCCGGGGTGTCCTATTTGACATGGAGGCGGAAAAATTAATTGATCAGGATGAAATTATTCGGATTGCAAAAGAACGGGTGGAGAACAACGGAATTGTATTTCTGGATGAAATTGATAAAATTGCCGGCGGCAACGGAGGCGCTGGTCCGGATGTCAGTAGAGAGGGTGTTCAGCGGGATTTATTACCAATTATTGAGGGGAGTACAGTTCCAACCAAGTACGGGATGGTGAAAACAGAGCATATTCTATTCATTGCCGCCGGTGCTTTCCACACCGCAACACCCTCTGATTTGATTCCGGAGTTGCAGGGTCGCTTTCCGATTCGGGTGGAAATGAATAAATTAACGATTAAGGATTTTGTGAAAATCTTACGACATCCAGAGTCTTCATTGATTAAACAATACATGGCACTCATGGATGCGGAAAAGGTCACCCTTAAGTTTGAACCGGGAGCCATTCGGGCTATTGCCCGGATCGCTGCTGAGGTTAATCAGAAAATGGAGAATATTGGCGCTCGCCGTTTGCATACAGTCATGACAACACTTCTGGATGATCATTTATTTAATCAGGCCAGCGGTAGACCCGAAACAATTGTTATTTCCAGAGAAATAGTGGAAAGCAGACTGAAAGATATTGCAGAAGATCAGGATTTAAGCCGCTACATATTGTAAACAGTATTATACTAGCCAATTTGATAACCAGATAATCACCTTAGTACAATGAAAAGAGATTTTTTACATATCACTGATTTTACTACACAGGAAATTTTAGATACGCTTCAATTGGCGGAATCAATAAAAGCACGGTTGAAACAAGGGGAATTTTATCAGCCTTTTAAGAATCAATCGCTGGCGATGATATTCGCCAAACCTTCTGCCCGGACCCGCATTTCATTTGAAACCGGATTCTATCAGTTAGGGGGCCATGCTTTGTATCTGGGACCGAATGATATTGGTGTCGGGAAACGGGAAGCGGTAAAAGACATTGCCCGGGTGGTCAGTCGATTCAATGACCTGATCATGGCGCGACTATTTGAACATCAGCATATTCTTGAATTGGCCAAGTATTCAACAGTTCCAGTGGTGAATGGTCTCACGGATTACAACCATCCCTGTCAGGTTATGGCCGATATTTTCACCATCCAGGAACAACGTGGGAATCTGGATGACTTGAAAGTGGTTTACGTTGGGGATGGTAACAATGTCGTGCATTCCTGGCTCCGTTTGGCCGCAAGAATTCCAATGGAATTCGTCTGTGCCTGCCCCCAAGGCTTTGAACCAGATAGGGATACGATTCAAATGGCTCGTGATGCGGGACTTTCTAAAATTGAAATCAGCTATGAACCACTGGAAGCAGTTAAGAAAGCAGACGTAATTTATACTGATGTGTGGGCTTCCATGGGGCAAAAGGAGGAGCTTGAATCCCGGATATCCGTATTTCGGGATTTTCAAGTCAACGGTGAGTTGATGGCTGCCACTAAGCGTAAAACCTACTTTATGCATTGTTTACCGGCCGAGAGGGGCCATGAAGTAACCGATGAAGTGATGGAATCCGATTATTCCATTGTTTTTGATCAAACCGAAAATAGGATGCATATGCAAAATGCCCTGATGGTGAAAATTACTGGTCAAATGGAGTAATTGGTCATGGTACCGGCTGAAAAGAGAGTTTTAAATAAATCCAAATTGAAAAAAGTTATTACTCAAATTCTACGCTCCGAAGGTGAAGAATTAATTCGAGCGGCGGAGCGGATTCCTGAAAAATTAATTGAAGCCAGTAAAATCATTCTGAGTCATGATGGTAAAGTTGTTATTTGTGGCATGGGTAAATCGGGACTAATTGCTCAGAAAATTGTAGCTACTTTTTGCAGCACCGGCACTCAGGCAGTATTTCTTCATGCCGCCGAGGCCCTACACGGAGATCTGGGTATTTATGCACCCGGTGATCCCACTATTCTGATATCAAAAAGTGGCAGTACAGAGGAGATTTTGAGACTCATTCCGATATTACAGGAATTTAAATCTCCGTTGATCGGGATTTTAGGAAATATGAATTCGCCTTTGGTGAATCGGGTCGATCTGGTCCTGGATGCCTCAGTTGAAAAGGAAGCAGATCCCCTGGGATTGGTGCCTACTTCCAGTACCACCCTGACATTAGGAATTGGTGACGCCCTGGCAGCTGTATTAATGACCTCCAGAGAATTTAATTATGAAGATTTTGCCCGTTTCCACCCTGGCGGTGATATCGGCAAACAATTGTACCTTACAGTACGGAGAATCATGCAGCCTTTGAATCAGGTGGCGGTGGTGGATTTAGAAACGCATTTACGGGATATTGTAATCCAAATGACTGAAAAGCCCCAGGGAGCGGCTCTAGTTTTGAATGAAAATCAGGAATTGTCGGGAATTGTGACTGAAGGTGATTTAAGACGGTGTTTAGCTACCAATGGGGATATTGATCGATTATCCGCCCGTGATGTTATGACTTTGGCCCCTGTCGCTATTACTATTGAGGCTCCGTTGCAGACGGCTATTACTCTCATGGAAGATCGGAAGTCGCAAATTTCGGTTTTACCGGTTCTTGGTCAAGATGGATCAACCTGTGTCGGTTTGCTGCGCCTCCACGACATCTATCAAACTAAATTACTATAATCTTATTTTGTTTCTTCCCAGTGCACGGTATAGGTGCGGTAAGCGGTTGTCTCGCCCTTTGAAAGCGGAACAATTAATTTAAAGTTAGCGGTTGCTGCCGGTTCCAGGGAAGTATCAGATATGATACCGGTATTGAATTTTTTCTTTGATCCGGTGATAAAGACTGAATCCTGACCAACCAATTCAGTGGAAGCGGTCCACAGATTTGCAATAACCCTAACAAAATCTGCACGTTTTTTCCCGGTATTTTTTACAATTCCTGAAATCTCTTCACGATCGGTGAACACTTGGATATTGGGATCACCGATAATCTCAACTTCCGCTCTGGGAGGTAATTCTTCCGTGATTTTTTCAACCTTATCCCGGTCGATAGCTAATTTCCCGATACTGGTTTGAACAATAATCCGTAAATCATTCTGTTCAATAATTTCTCCCATGACAACCGTACCATTGGTCAGTTCAATACGATGTTGTAGTTGAGGAATTTTAATCAGGTTCAACAATTCTTCGTCCAACGTTGGTAAACCCCGGTTCTTTTCGTAAATCTTGATGATTTTTTTCAGTGAATCAATCTGCCGTTGCATATGTTCAAAATCGGTCTTCAGTTTAAAGAAGGGTTCCCCGAGTGGTAACATATCCGGTTTTTCACTCAATTCACGAATTTCCGGTAACGATATAAGCGTATCAGGGATTGTTTTGGAAATAGAGTCCGAAACAGAGGATGACTCGTTAATCGATTCTTCCGAGGTTAGGGATACGGCTGAATCTTCACTGACGACGGCAACACTGTCTTGAGCAATCAGCCACCCGGGAGTGATTAAAATTAAAAGTTTATTTATTAAGTGCTTTTTCATGGGCTTCAAATGTTAAGCGTCTGATTTGTTCCTCATATTGCGGGTATTTCCCCAGATTGCGAATCGCATTTACGACGTTGGTGTGCAATTTCACTTGGTCGGGATCTGACAGGATTGATAAAAGTTGCGGAATAATAGAAGTATCGCCGAGTGTCCCAAGTTTATCAATTGCCTTTTTACGGATTGCCAGAGGATAATCATTATTCTTGGCAATTTCCTGGACGGCCTTCCGTACCTCCGGGTCATCAAATTCACCCAAAGCATCCAAAAGCGTATTAAGAAGGGTATAATACTGGTTTTTTCCGGTTTGATAGGTTTGAAGGAGGGCTAAAACCAGATTTTCTTCTTTAACTCCGGCCATAGTATTTAATGCGAAATCCCGTACTTCCAGATTGGAATTGGGATCACCGAGTAATTCAGCGAAAGCACCGGCAACCTGTGAAGGATCTTTTTTCCCCAGAATTTCCAGGGCTCGATTACGGACACCCAGATTGATTTCCGGATCCTTGGAGATAGATACTAGGATTGGAACTACCTCATCAGTTCCCAAAGCCCCCAGTGTTTCCGCCAGTAGTTTCTCTGTCCGATTGAAGTTACTTTTACTAACCTCGTAAAGGTCTAGTAAGGCCAATATCTGATCTTTGGTTCGGACTTTATTCAGGCTGCGAACCAGTGCCATCTGAACACTATTAGTTTTTTCTTCAATTTTATTCATAGCCTGAACCATGGCATCGGCGGCTACGGGATTATCTTTGAATTCCGCCAGCAATTCAATGGAAGCCACCATAAAAGTCACGTCCAGAGCAGCCGCTTCACCCACCGTCTCGGCGATGGCATTAAGAGCTGTAGGATGGTGAGTTTTCGCCAACGCTTTCCCCGCAGCGATGCGAACATCAAAAGGTTGATTACTGTCCTTGTAGATGGCAATCATTTCTTCCAGGGCCTGCAGTTTTCCTTCATTATAGGAAGCTTGAAGTTTTTCAATCATCTCATAACTGGGCTCTTCTTCACCCCAACCACCGGGTAAAAAGCGACTTAGCAGGGAACAACCATTAAAGATCATAGAAAAAATCAATAGTGTAATTAGGTTGGTTTTATTTTTCATCTTTTCCCCAGAATTTCAATCTCATGTCTTTTCCGTCAAAGTATCCATAAGAAAAATAGTTGAGCCAATCTCCAAGAATCAACATTTTCCCGCCATTCACCGGGATTTCCCGGGCCTGATGATAATGACCGGTGATGAAATAATCATAGCCGCTGTTAATTTTAGCTTGGGCATGGATTTTCATTTCATCCTCTATTTTTTGATTATATTCTTCCGGATGTTCATAATGTTCTCCTTTTTTAGAAACCCAGTGGGCAAAGGCATAACCGATCCGGGGGTGAATCCAGCGATAAAACCAGATAAACAGGGGATTACGAATGAATGCTTTCAGGATTCGATAACCTCGATCCCAGGATAAGTACCCATCGCCGTGGGTGATATAAAATTTTTTATGATTAATTTCTAGGGTTACATCCTCCAGATATGCTTTAGTCATTAATGTCTTTGTAATAAAGTCTTTAATCCAATAATCATGGTTCCCAACCAGGTAATGAACTTCAACTCCCGATGTTTTGAGATTGAATAAGCTGTTATACAAAGGAAAATACATTTTCGGTATCACATCATTGTATTCGAAATAGAAATCAAACAAATCGCCGTTTATAAAAAGCGTTCCACCGGTTGATTCCACATAATGTAAAAATTGCAAGAGTTGACTTTGACGTTCCATATCCGCCGGGGAGCAGTTCGGCATGAGATGGATATCTGAAATAAAGAAGACAGGCGTATGCATGAGGGGAAAACTAACCTTGTACTACTTCCACAGGCAAATAATTAAACTGTTTGTAATTAAGTTGAAAAATGTCCGTTGCATCACTAATTTAACAATAGTCTTTAATTATGATCGGGAAAAAAGGAACTTGTAGAGTAAACGTACCTATTAATATTATGAAGCGAAATCTCATCCTGATTTGGCTGGTTTCCTGCCAATTTATTTTCTCCCAGTCCTTTGGGCAGAATAAGGTTCAATATCGTACATTTGACTGGTCATATATATCGTCACCCCAGTTTGACGTCTATTACTATGGTGATGAGGTTGAACTGGCTCGATTCACCATGGAAACGGCCACCAAGGCCTATGAACAAATATCCAAGCATTTGCGCTGGACCCTGAGAAAACGGGTTCCTATTATTGTATATCACTCCCATAATGATTTTCAACAGACCAATGTTGTTTATGAATATATGCAGGAAGGGATTGGCGGTGTAACGGAATTGTTTAAGAACAGGGTTATTCTACCTTTTGAGGGTGACTATGAACAATTTCGACACGTGATCCATCACGAATTAGTCCACGCTGTTATCAACGATATGGTCTATGGCGGGCGGATGCAAAATATTGCCTCTGGGCGGATCCGGTTGCGGATTCCGCTCTGGGCCAATGAAGGATTGGCGGAATTCTTATCCATGGGTTGGGACACACAAGCGGATATGATTATCCGTGATTTATCTATAAATGAACGCATTCCTTCCATCGAAGAACTGGAATATTTTATGGCTTATAAAGGGGGACAGTCAATCTGGAGATTTATTGCTCAAAAATACGGTCGTGAGAAGATCGGCGAAATATTCCTGGCGATGAAACAAACCCAGAGTGCTGAAAAGGGCTTTAAACAAGCCATGGGAATGGATTATAAAGAATTGACCAAGCAATGGCACAAGCATATCAAGAAGGAATACTGGCCTGATATTGCTGGACGGGATGCAGTGGGAGACATAGCCAGAGCGCTTACTGATCATAAAAAGAGGAAGAACTACTACAACGTTTCTCCGGCTATTTCTCCCGATGGAAGTAAAATTGCTGTTCTTTCAGACCGTTCCGGCTACATGGACATTTATATTATCGATGCAATTACTGGAAAACAATTAAAACGGCTGGTTAAGGGAAATCGTTCCATTGATTTTGAAGAACTGAAATTCCTTCAGCCTGGAATCAGTTGGTCCCCTGATAACCGCAGAATTGTGATTGCTGCCAAGGCCGGACCCCATGATGCCCTTTATCTGATTGATGTTAAAACAAAAAAGAGAGAAAAAATCGAATTTGATCTGGACGGGGTTTTCACAGCCGCCTGGAGTCCGGATGGAGAACAACTGGCTTTCGTCGGGAATGAAGGTAGTCTCAGCGATATCTATATCTATAATCTGAAATCTAAATCACTTCGGAAAGCAACGGATGATGCCTTTTCAGATTCCCAGCCGGTCTGGAGTCCCAACGGGGAATATATTGCGTTTGTTTCTGACCGTGGAGGCCAGTTAAATGTGGATTCCACATCGGCTTTAACCATGTTGGATCATGATTTTTCGGAGAAAGATATTTATACGCTTAATTTGGAATCGGGAGTGATTAACCGCATTACTAATACGCCCCAAAATGAAAAATATCCCTTGTGGACTAACACCAGAAATGGCCTGTTTTATGTGTCTGATTTTAATGGAATTTGGAATATCGTCTATCAGAACCTGGATCAGAATACGACTTCTAATTTAACCAACCTATTGACGGGCGCTTTTCAACTGAGTTTGACTGAAAATGATGAATCACTCTTTTTTGCTGGCTATTCTGGTTTAGGCTGGGATGTCTACCGTATTAATAAACCACTGGATTTGAAGCCAGTGGAGGTTGGCCCAACCAAATTCAGTCAAAACAGAGGGAAAGATTCAGCAGAAATCGCAGACCTGCGGAATGATCGGCGCCGGAAATCGGAACAGGATGAATCAGCCAATTATTCGAATTACATTTTTTCCTGGGATTACGAACGGTTTAATGAAGCCACTTATACCGAGGCACCGGCTGAATCGCCGTCTGATTCAGAGATGCAACAAAATGGTGAATATATTCCCCATCCCTATAAAACCCATTTTACGCTTGATTTGGTACAGGCTAACCTGGGTTATAATAATATCTTCAGTTCTGCCCAGGGCTTGACCATGTTCTGGTTCAGTGATGTCATGGGGGATCATCAGTTATCTTTCGGCACCGAAATGGTTTTAACGTTACGAAATAGTGATTATTATTTGAATTACGCGTACTTAAAGAACCGTACTGACTACCTGTTTACCGGTTTTCACGTGGCTGATTTCTTTTCAGCAGGATATTTAGATAAGGAGACCTATTTTAGTGAATTAACAGCCCGTTTGCGACACTATGGTCTGGTGGTGTCCCTTTCCAGACCTTTTAATCGTTTCCAGCGCCTGGAGGGTGGTTTTATTTTCCACGGAATTGAATATAAGGTATTTGACGTCGATCCTTATCTGAATAAAACTTTTATCTATCAGAAAGATAGTTTTACCTCTTTAAACCCGGCCCTTAGTTATGTCTATGACAATTCAGTGTTTGGTTTTACCGGCCCTGTTGATGGACTGCGACAAAATACGACTATAGAAATCAGTCCCGGGACAGGTAAGAAGGGCATTTCCTATCAAAAATTGAAGATTGATCTACGGAAATACCAACTATTAGGACGCAATTATACATTAGCGGGGAGAGCTTTTTTAGGCATTAGTTCAGGTAAACATCCTCAGAAATATTTTCTGGGCGGTATGGAAAACTGGCTTTTTGGATCCGGTGAAACGGATGGTAAAAGCGATGATAATTCCCGGTGGCGAAATGTTGTACTTGATACTGAGAATAAGACCTTACTTCAGGACATTTATTTTTCTGAGTTTGCCCTCCCCCTTAGAGGTGCCCGTTTTTCAGAGCGCTTTGGATCAAAAGTTTTTCTGGCTAATTTTGAAATCCGGTTTCCCTTTATTCAATACTTTCAACTGGGGTTTCCGGCCCGGATTATTCTGGGAAATATTCGTGGTCACGTATTTTTCGACGTCGGGGCTGCCTGGGATAATCCCCTTGAATTCAGCAACCGCAATAAGCTGGTGGAGAAATACGGCAGTAATATATCCAAATCATTCAGTCCCTGGGTCAAGACATTTGGTTATGGTATTAAAGTACCCTTTTACTTCTTGTGGAGAATTGAAGCAGCCTATGATATTCTGCCGAATAAATTTTCAAAGCCCCAGTGGTATGTCTCCATTGGCTACGACTGGTGATCCAAGGCACCCTGCTTTCAGCTTGATTCTCGTCTGAACCTGTTTCAATTTCTACTTCTAAATGGTTAAATATAAATCAAAAACAGTCTATCTCTGTTCTGCCTGTGGCGAGGATTTTCCGAAGTGGAACGGTCAATGTCCCAAATGTAAAGAATGGGGTACACTTAGTGAATATCAGGTTCGACAAGATCGTGCCCAACAAAACACTGGACCCCAACGTGATTCAGTGGTACTGACAGATGTGTTAAACCGTAGCCCGGGCCACCGTATCCGAACCGGTATTGGAGAAGTGAATCGCGTGCTGGGAGGGGGGCTTCTGGAAGGATCACTGATTTTATTGGGCGGTAACCCGGGAATCGGGAAATCTACTTTGGCTTTACAGTTGGTCCCCAATTTGAATCAAATCGTACTCTATGTCTCTGCCGAGGAGAGTGAAGATCAGATTGCTCTTCGGGCTAAACGATTGGGAATACAACTGGATTCTCTTTTCCTTTCTTCTGAAAACAATATCAACCGAATTTTGGATCAGTTCTCTTTGGTGAAGCCGAAAGTAGTGATCATTGATTCAATTCAAACCGTTTACAGTGACAGTCTTGATTCCCTGCCGGGATCTGCCAGCCAGATTCGGGAATGTGGGCAGAGGTTTCTCCAGGCAGCCAAGATGGGGAATATTACTGTAATTATTATTGGTCATGTGACCAAAGAAGGTATTATCGCCGGCCCTAAAATGCTGGAACACATGGTGGATACAGTCTTGTATCTGGAGGGTGAAGAGCGCCAGGATCACCGAATCCTACGATCGGTTAAAAACCGGTTTGGTACGACCAATGAGGTCGGAATTTTTCATATGGAGCGTACAGGATTGATGGAGGTGACTAACCCCTCTGAGATTTTTCTGGCTGAACGGCAGGAAGAAACTTCAGGCTCGGCTATTTTTCCCTCCATGGAGGGTAGCCGCCCGATTCTGGTTGAAGTCCAGGCCTTGGTTTCTAAAACCAATTTCGGAATACCTCAGCGTAATGTAAACGGATTCGACTATAAACGTCTGGCCATGCTGCTGGCAGTACTGGAAAAACGAGTCGGAATTCTAATGGGTACCAGCGATGTGTTTGTGAATCTGGTTGGCGGTTTGAAAGTGGATGATCCAGCTGCCGATCTGGCTGTGATCAGCGCGGTTGCTTCCGGTGCCCGGAATATACTTATTTCCCCTCAAATTGCCCTGGTGGGGGAAATTGGCCTTGGCGGGGAAATAAGGTCGGTAAGTCATTTTGAAAAACGGGTTAAAGAAACAGCTTCCCTGGGTTTCAAAGAATTGTTAGCTCCAGCAGTGAATATCAACCGTATACAGGAAAAAATGAGTTCAATTACGCTGAAACCGGTAAAAACAGTACGGGATGCTTTTAAGCTGTTATTTTAATCAAAACAGTACCGTTGAATTTTCAAATAAATAGTGCAGACGAAAAAACTTCCGCCCGTTTTGGAGTAGTCAAAACAGATCATAGCATTATTGCCACACCGGCATTTATGCCCATCGGCACTCAGGGGGCAGTAAAAACAATTGATCCTCAAGTATTGGGTCTTCTCGATTTTAATATTATTTTGGGAAATACCTATCACCTGTACCTGCGACCGGGGGCATCGGCGGTGCAAAAAGCGGGTGGCCTGCATCAATTTATGGGTTGGAATCGCTCAATTCTCACAGACAGCGGGGGTTATCAGGTATTCTCCTTAGCCCGACTAAACCGAATTCAGAATGAGGGGGTGGAATTCCAATCCCACCTTGACGGAAGCCGCCATTTTCTTTCCCCGGAAACATCCATGAAAATTCAACGAGAACTGGGAGCCGACATTATTATGGCTTTTGATGAATGTCCGCCGGGAAATGCTGACCACAAAACATTATTCGGAGCAGTCAAACGCACAGCATTGTGGGTGAAGCGCTGTCATGAATATTTACATTCGGTTCCACCCCTTTTCCAATGGAATCAAACCCTGTTTCCGATTGTACAGGGTGGTATTTTTCCAGAATTACGGGTTCAAAGTGTTGAAGCGGTACTCTCCTATGCCAGTTGCGGAGTTGCCATTGGTGGTTTAGCTGTGGGTGAAGAAAAAACTGCCATGTTTGAAATAATTGCGTTACTGGATACCCTTTTACCGAAAGATCAACCCCGGTATCTCATGGGAGTTGGACGACCTACTGATCTGGTACGATCGGTTCAATATGGGGTGGATATGTTTGATTGTGTCTTGCCGACCCGTAATGCACGCAACGGACAGCTGTTCACCAGTCATGGTATCGTGAATATTGGAAATGAAAAGTATAAAACAGATTTTAATCCGGTGGACAATCAATGCCAATGCTACGGATGCGAGCATTTTACCCGTGCCTACCTTCGCCATTTGTTTAACATCAAGGAAGTCCTTGGATTGAGACTGGCAACAATTCATAATCTTACTTACTTTTCAACACTGATGAAAAAAATTAGGGACACCATTAACGCTGGTACCTTCAATTCCTGGTCCAGTTCATATTTAACTGATATGGAAAACTTCCCCGGTATGTAGCCATGAGGAAAATTCTGATAGTTGGATTATTTTTATCTTTATCTATTTCCCAGGAACCGGATGCCAGACTGATTCGATTTGTTCAGTATTTTGCTTCGGAAGCAGATTTTATTGCCAATTTGAAAATGTTGGCAACTGAACGGTTTAAGCAACCCTATTTACAGGTTTTTTACAATCAGAAGAAACAACCGATAATTAAGGAGTGGGTTGACGCCGATGGTACTACTATTCGAAAGGAAAGGTTGGAATACAGTGATGAAAACCAATTGGTCAGACGGTACCGTTTCTCTATCGATGGAACCATGGCAGAAATGATTCAGTACGGTGAAGATGAACCCTGGGGCCTGGAATTCCGAAAAGTTCTGCTTAAGCCCAATCAGCAGATTAATTTTGAGGGGTCAAAGAGTATTTTCAGGGTTGATCCCGAATTCAATATCCAGACCATCCGCTTTTTAACAGTTGATGGAACTCCCTACGGAGAAATTGATTTTATTTATGATCATCTCGGTTTTCTGATCGGTGAAAATTGGCTGGAATTACCGAATAGTCTCACCGTCAGGCGTTTTGCTTATAACTACGATCTTATTTCTGGTCGACGGGAGATATGGGAATTTGACGCCACCGGTCAGGAAAAAAGTCATGTTACTCTTGTCCAGGTACCGGCTGATAAATTGTATAAACGACCTCCGCCCCCGCGGGGGAATCGACTGGATGAACTGGCAGTTATATTAGAAGATATTCAATCAAATCCACTGCGGATCCCCTTTGATGTTTTTATACCCGAGAGCGAGTATGATCTTTTAATATTGACCAACGGAGACCAACTTGAAATTGATGTCATCAATCTGGAAACAAATCGTTTACTGTTTCGTCTTGCCGGTGATACGGATACACTGACAATTCCCTTGGGGAGAGTTGAATCATTAGTTTCCAAGTATGGGGAGAAACTTTACCCGTGAGCGGAAGGTTGCTTTTTGGAATGCCGGTGGGTAAATTGAATTGATAACGTTTTTTAAATACGTTGAAACATATCAAAGGAATTTTTATGAAGTTCTTTAAAGCCAGCTTGTTTTTAATCTTGTTCGTTACGGCCGATGGCCAATCTAATTCTTATCCGCCACCAACTACTTTAATTACGATTCCATCTGCCGGCACGCTGATGCGGGGCAGTTATTCGGTGCAAATGCGCGTTCAAAAGGATGGTGGTCTGATTACGTCTCTCAGTGTCGGAATTACAGATCGGTTCCAGTTCGGTCTTTCATTTGGTTCTCCAAATTTAATTGGCGATGACAGTTTAAAATGGTATCCACGACCCGAGGCAAATTTGAAATATCGTTTACGGAATGAAACCGGATCTTTTCCAGGTCTGGCTCTTGGAATCGATACTCAGGGATTCGGAGGTTACCATCTTGGAAAGGAACAGAACCGTTATGATATCAAATCTTGGGGCATTTACACCAGCGCCAGTAAAAACTGGACAACACCACTGGGGAATATGGGGTTACATGCAGGTGTGAACTACAATTTCACCGAACAGGACGACGGCGATAAGGATGTTAATACCTTTTTTGGTCTCGATATGGAAATAAACCCGGAACTCTCCTTGTTGGTAGAATACAACGCTGCTCTCAACGAAAATGATATGACGGCCAAGACAATGTCAATCAGTCAAGGCGGTTATCTTAATGCTGCCATTCGATGGACGTTTGTTGAACATTTACATATTGAAATGGATTTCAACAATCTTTTATTCGATGATGAAAAAGTTGATTATTTCAAGCGGGAATTGAAAATTACCTATATTGAATATTTTTAACTTTACCGTATTATGAAATATCTATTTCTGTTATTGGCGTTGACAATCACAACTTTGGCAGCGCAGTCACCTCTGGAGCTGGGAATAGAAGCGTTTGAGAACCGCGCCCACGGGAGCCGGGAGGACCTGGCAAAAGGGATCCCCATCCAAATAGCGATCGATTACCTTGAAAAAGCAATTACAGACTCCGTTTCAGAACTGGATGCAGCAGTTTATTTATTAAAAAGTTACTACTACCGTGGTAAGTTCACCGGACTGGATAAAGATGAACAGAAAGCCGTCTTTCAGCAGGGAAAGGATCTGGGTGAGAAGTATATCGCTGCCTATCCCCATTCAGCAGCCTTACGTTACTGGTATTTGTCTAATTTAGGCAGTTGGGCAGAAGTCTACGGCATCTTTGCTGCAGCCAAGGCTGGTGTATCTGATTTAATGAAACACCATTCTGAAATCATCATCAGTCTGGATCCGAATTATGAAGATGGCGGTGGTTATTTTATGCTTGGCGCCGTTCATTTTAAATCACCCTACATTCCCTTTATTTTGTCCTGGCCTGATAATGATGATGCAATTAAGAATCTTAAACTGGCGATTGGAATCGGTGAAGCAACTCCCGTGCAAAAAGTGTATCTGGCACAGGCACTGTACAAAGACGGACAAAAGACTAAAGCGATCCGGTTACTGGAAGAAGTGTCGAATATGGTACCTTCCAAAGAAGAACCGGTGGAGGATTGGGAACAGATTAAAAAAGCCCGTTCCCTGCTGGATAAATATAAATGATCAGAATAGTAACGCCCTATTTATGAAACATTTACAGGAAAAACGATTATCTAGCCGAAACATTTATACCGGTCGTTTATTAGATGTCTGGATCGATGAGGTAAAATTACCGAACGGCAGAACTTCCCTGCGGGAGTATATCAAACATCCCGGTGCGGCAGTCATGATTCCGATATTGCCTGATGGCACAATCGGGTTTATCCGTCAATTCCGTTACCCCATGGGTAGAAGTTTGATCGAATTACCAGCGGGAAAACTGGATCCGGGAGAATCGCCGTTGATTACAGCCAAACGGGAGTTGGCCGAAGAAATTGGCTATGAAGCGGGAAAGTTGACCCAATTAACTGAAATCCACCCCTGTATTGGTTACAGCAATGAGCGGATGTGGTTGTTCCTGGCCGAAGATTTAACCCCGGTTTCGAAAAATATGGATCATGATGAATTCATTGATTTTATTCCTTTGAAATTGCCAACTGCTCTGGAAATGGTGTGGGCAGGGGAGATCACTGATGTGAAGACGGTCATTGGGATTTTTTGGGCGGGTAAGTTATTGTAGTCCTGATCGGATTATAAAAACGACCCACGAGATTCTTCCTTTGGTCAATTATTAGTAGGGGGATGACTTAATTTATTCTACATTTCTATGGTATTATCACTCACAGCCAGTATTAAGAATAAAGCCCGGAAATTGGGTTTTCAAAAAATTGGTATTGCCCGGGCTACGGCTACCCTGCTGGAACAAGAACATCTTGAAGCCTGGTTAGATAGTGGCCGTCATGCCTCCATGGGATGGATGGTCGCAAGGCGACGGGAGCGAGGAGATCTGCAGAAATATTTTCCCCAGGCTAAATCAATCATTTCAGTTGGACTGAATTATTTCACCGGTTTCCACCAGACCGATTTGAATTCGATATATAAATTTAGTAATTATGCCTGGGGTACGGACTATCATCTGATTATCAAATCGAAATTGTTACGATTACTGGCATGGATAAGAGAGCAGATTCCAGAACTAAAAGGAATTGTTTGTGTGGATACGTCACCTGTGATGGAGAAAACCTGGGCTCAACGAGCAGGTTTGGGTTGGCAGGGGAAACATACGAATTTGATCACCAGAGAGTTTGGCAGCTGGCTTTTTTTAGGAGAACTGATCGTTGATGTGGACTTACAATGTGATCCAATATTTAACCAAGATTTATGTGGCACTTGTACCGCCTGCATCGATGCCTGCCCCACGCAGGCACTTACTGAATATCAAATCGATGCCGGAAAATGCATTTCCTACCTGACAATTGAACACCGGGGAACGTTTTGTGAGGATACGCCACCCCTTCATGGCTGGATTTACGGTTGCGATATTTGTCAGGAAGTGTGCCCGTGGAATATTAGATTTGCCCGAAAATCTCCTCTAAAAGAGTTTCTACCACGATCAGAAATTTTAAAATGGCAAAACCAGGATTGGGAGCAGATAGAGGAAGAAGGATTTCGTAAATTATTCCGTGATTCTGCTGTGAGACGGACAAAGTTACAAGGCTTGAAAAGGAATATTTTGAGAAATCGATCATTACGACAAAATATAGTCGACAATTAATATTTGGAGGTAATTATGTCTAAAGTGGGTATTTTACTGTCAGGGTGTGGTGTGAACGACGGAGCTGAAATCCATGAGTCAGTCATTACCATGCTGGCTTTGGACCGGGCCGGAGCAGAGATGGTGATCATGGCACCCAACATTGATCAGATGCATGTTATTAACCATTTCACCGGTGAGGAAATGGATGAAGTGCGGAACGTCCTGGTCGAAGCGGCCCGGATTGCCCGGGGTAATATCAGGGATGCTAATACGGTGGATAGCGCTGAACTGGATGCACTGATTTTACCGGGTGGTTTTGGTGTGGCAAAAAATCTGAGTGACTATGCCATGACGGGGGCAGGTTGCGAAATCAATCCTGACGTGTTCAGATTAGTTAAAGAGGTTCATAAAGCTGGTAAACCGGTTGGTGTTATGTGTATTGCCCCGACTGTGATGGCTAAAATTCTAGGGGAGATCGAAGAATCAGCAAAATTGACCATCGGATCGGATAAGAATACTGCCAGTGATATTGAAGTGATGGGCTCCGAGCATATATTATGCCCGGTGGACGATATCGTAGTGGATCAGAAAATGAAAATTGTTTCAACTCCCGCTTACATGGAAGCACACTCTATCAAGGAAGCAGCCGTAGGAATTGAAAAACTGGTTTCGGCGGTTCTTGAGCTGGCGAACTAGTTATTTTCGAAGGTCAATATCTATAGAACCGAGGCCGACATTAACGTCTAATGTCACCGTTGGCCGGGATTCATCCCAATCAGGTGTTGTCCAGGTTGTCCCCGATTTTACGAGGTCATTAATATTGACTCCCGAGAGGAAATTTTCTTTCACGTTAGCCTGAACGTTAACATTTTTTGGAAATATCAGTTCTAACGACCCCAGCCCAACATCTATATTGATTTCTAGATCTTCCTGAATTTGTCCGCGGAAATCTAATTCGGCAGATCCCAGTCCCACTTTTAGGTTAACATGTCTAGTCCGGAGATACCCCAGTCCGGTGGCCTTAAATGAACCTAAACCATTGGTTATTTCCAGGTACCGACTGGTAATATCATTCGGCTTGTTGATCTGGAGTTGAACATCACTCAGTCCGCAATCCAGATTTAGCCCTAATAATTGTAAATCAGTTAAATTAATTTGAGCTTCTCCCAGTCCGAATTTTAAATCCAGGTCCGTGGGTATATTGCTGGGTAGGGCAAAATCAAGCTCGTTTTTCAATTGCTCTGTATTCACTTTAAACGATTTCAATTCGTCCCAGGAAACAGTCAGGTGCGAATCATCTTCATTTGCCTTAGCGGTAATATCCAGGATGCCGGTGGTTCCTCTGGTTTTATATTGTATTTTTGGTTTGGTCAAAGAAGGATAGTAACGAATTGAACCATCAATCATTCCCTTTCGGTGATTAGCTTCAAGATTCAGTTCCCCGAGATTGTAATTGACGATAACGTCTAACTGATCGATATCACTTACACGGTAGTGGTAATAATCCCGGACCCAGCGTTCTTCCTCGTCCTGTCCCTGTTCGCTTTGAACAGGATTCATTAGTACTACCAGTCCGGAGGACTGTCCGCTGACCATTGTCACCAGCAAAATCAAAATTGGTACTATTCTAATTTTAGGCTGCATATCAAAAAGAATAATTAATCCGGATTGTAGTTTCATAAGGCCCGTTCCGGTCTAAAGGTTTGGCAATGTTGACCATCCAATTCAGATCGTCGTCGCGTTCGATATTGCCGAATCCCAACCCGACTGAAGAAATACCATTGTTTTTAATTTGTTCGAGATCAAACCCGTGATCCTTCCGCATCCAGGCGTGGCCGCCATCAGCAAAAATCGTTACCAACCAATCATCGTCAATGAATTCAGGGGTAATCATCAGCGCCAGGTTCAACTGGGCCATCATATCCCCTTCTTGTGCTTTGTATGATTGGGCGCTGACCGATCCTAATCCTCCAACTCCAAAATAACGGTGAATGGGAATGTATCCATCAGTGGAACCAGCAACAAGGCGGGTGCGGAAAACTAGCCCTTTAGAGAACTCCCAATTGGCAATCAACAGTCCAAAATTACGCTGATTCAGAGTGCTCCAATCCATTGCAAACAAGGTTGCAGAATCTCCTTCTGCCTGGATATACTCTGTTTTTAGAAGGAGAGCTATCCCGGTAGAAAGATGGGAATAATTAGGTGTTCTGGAGCCAAGAGTGAATTCATAATAATTTAAACTCTGATTCTTCAAATGTGGAGTGGATCTCAATTTCCTTTTCTTTTCAAACAGGCTGTATAAATCAAGGAGCGGTAGTGTATCTTGCTCGGCGGTAACTGCCCTTATTTTTAATCTCAAGAAGGGTGAAAAATCTACACCGACACCAACTTCCCAGCCCTTTTCTTCCCACCGGTCGTAAAAGTCTTGTCGGGCGAGAAAGGCTGCCAGAGAATTCTCCCGGCGTGGTAAGCGATAGTTGTCGTCAGTGCGGCTTTCCTTAAAACCGCTGCTGTATAGAATCAGATTCCGATTGATAAAAAATGTTTTTTCCAGGGTGATTCGGCCAATGTAACCAGGACGAACTCCGGGATGCAATCTGACACCCATGGACCAGCTGAATCTGAAACTGGAAAGGGAACGCCGATCCCAACGGGTGTTGAAAGGTGTAAAAATAACCCCTTCGTTACGATTGTATGAAAATAATGGCCATTTGGGGTGAATCCAGCTGTTGGAGGATCGTTCCGAGCGCTGATCCAGGTTAAATTCAGAACGTCCCTGAATGTTGGACTCTTTATCGGTCTCCCGATAGATTAACCCTTCTTGGAGGTTGGACTCAATTATTTTCCCATTTATCACGATGTCCGGGTCTTTGTAAACGTTTCCGCCGATTGTGGCGATTTCACCATTTAGAGTACAGCCGGATTTTAAAAAGGCATCACCACCATAGAGAGTTATTTTTCCGTCGACGGTGCCATAGACAGTGAGATTCCCGCCGATAATACGCATATTTACGACTGATATTTCGCCCGAATCCACTACTACGTCTTCTCGGAATACAATTTCGTCGGTGGTGAGTCTCCCCCCGGAAGTCACGGTAGAATCCTGATCTGCTACGGTAGAGTCGGTTTCGAAAAGGACAGGGATTGGACTAACCTCTGTTTTTTCACCAGCAGAAACCTGATTACCTTGGGCCATGCCCCAGGAAAACAGTATGATTATCGTGGTAATAAATCGCATGTTTTTAATCCTTTTCGATGATAATTGAATTTGAAGATGTTCTCAGTTTTACATTATAAGTACCGCCATTAACCGTTCCTTCCCCGCGAACTTCATCCCTCTGGATAAAGATGCTAATCGGAAATTCAGAGTCGATAGCGCCGGTGGAGGTTTCATTTTCGATGACAGCGTCAATGACAGCGGGGAAATCATCGGGCAGTTCCAGGCGTATCATTCCCTGGCTTGTTTTAAGATAAAGATCATGATTATTCAGTTCCCGGTCCCAGATTTTTAAAACTTTAATATCACCGTGATTGGTTTTAGCATAAATTGCACCGCGGATTTTATTCCCGGTGATATCGCCGCTGTTGGTGGCAATATCAACTTTACCGTAAATAGATTCCAGGTCGATGTCGCCACCAGAAGTTTTGGCATCCAGGGACCCGCTCACATTTTGGATATCAATTGTACCACCTGAAGTAGAAATGATAAGATTACCTTCCACATCATTCGCTTCAATATCGCCACCGGAGGTCCGCCCCTGAATTTTTAATCCACGGATGTCGGACAAATCTAAATCCCCGCCACTGGTGTAAATGTCAAGGTCACCATTGCATTCACTGATCTCAATGTCGCCACCGGAAGTGGTGGCATTTGTTTTTCCGTCACAGCGTTCGATTTCAATATCCCCCCCGGAGGTCTTTACCACTGTAAGTCCTTCGATGTTCTTTACCACAATATCCCCCCCGGAAGTTCGCCCGGTAAATTTCCCGCTTATTGAAAATGCACTTATATCTCCGCCACTGGTGTTAGCTAATAATTCCCCTGATAAATAATTTAGATCCACATTACCACCAGTTGTGTGGACACTGACATTGAATTCTTCCGGAAGGGTGATGTCATATTCAAACCGGGATCTTGACGGGCGGAGATGTTTATCGCTAATAACTTCTATATGGGCCGAACCGCTTTTGGTGACTTTGGCTTTATTAGCTTTAAAGAGAGATTTGGCCTTCATTTTAGAAGAGGCTTTAATGGTGATTTTCTCAATAATCGTCACTGAGTTAGTTACTTCACCTTCAATATTAATATCTCCGAAAACCTGTATATCCATGGTTCTTTCCGGACCTTTTGTACCTGATACGTCAAATTCATAGGTGGACTTGCCGATGAATTTATTTTTTCCGCCCAGTTCAAAAGTATCGAACAGTTCTTGGGCCGATAGGCAAGTTAAAAACAGCAGCGGTAAAAGCAGTTTTATCATTCTTTCACCTCAATTTTTCCTGCATCTGCCTGTTCATTAACTTCATCTAAAATTTCACTGGCCCGATCCCGGATATAAGGATTTTCATCCATAAGACTTACAACTCTGAGTACGGGAATAATTTCAGTTGTCGGTGCTTTTCCTAATATGGCCAGAGCACCCATTCGCACTGCTTCATTCTCATCTTCCAGTAATAATTTGGTACAAGCTTCAGTAATTGTTTTATCCGGTTCAAAATTGCTTAACTGTTCTAACGCCCGGAGACGGATGCCTGAGTTTGGATCGGTCAAAACCGAAGAAATGAGCACTAGTTTTTTATTATCCAAGTCAGGGATCTTGGTTAAAAATTTTAATGCTCTCAACCGTTTTCCCGGGTTGGTATCGTTCAGCAGCATATAATACAGGATTTGTTGAATAGTTTCGTCATTGAAACCTCCGGAAATATCGATACTCCCTTTGGTTTCCAGGGCCATTTCCAGTTTTCCTCCTGTGTCACCCGGTTCCAGATCAACATTGGTCAAACCACCTCCCTGAATCAAATCCATGATTTCACTCGAAGAATAGGTTGATTGATTGTTTGTCTTTTGATAAAATCCTGAAGGAATGAACTGCCCAATCAGGAAAGCAATAACAATGTAGGTGGCCACTGCCCATACCGGCTGGCGGGGCGTGAACAGGGTTCTGGCGCCATTACTAATACTTTTCAGAATTTTTCCGGGTGTTGAATTTTGGTTCCACTCCTGTTCCAGTTGAAGGATACGCCCTCTTAGCAGATTTCTTTGCCCCTGGAGATAGGTTTCGTCGAAGGATATCTTCAACGAGGATCCGGTCAATTTCAGGGTTGACTGTAACTCATTTAAATATTCCTGTAATTGAGAGGATGTTCTTAAAATGTTTTCAAAATTTCGACGATCTTGTTCAGAAAGTGTCTCCAGGGCATACAACATCGCCTGTTCTTTTAATTTTTTATTTAATTTATTAGGCATAATGGTACTCCTGTAAATCCTGTCTTAGTTTTTCCATGGCGCGGAATAAATATTTTTTAACGGTTCCTTCACCAATATCCATAATCTTGGCGATTTCCCTTATTTTTAATCCCTGTAAATGTTTTAGCATAAAAACAGTTTTTTGTTTAACGGGTAGTCGCATGGCAGCCGTCTTAACGGCAGACATGATTTCCCGGCGCTTACCGGGATTTTCCCTGTCATCGGGAATTTGATTGATTATACTATCCGTTATTCCGTCGTTCTCCTGGTATTTGAATTTTGATAATTTCCGGTTCAGGTTATAAAAAGTGTTTACTGTGATTCGGTAAAGCCAGGTATAAAATTCGCTTTTGAAATGAAAATTATTCAAATGCCGGTAAGCTTTAATGAATACCTCCTGGTAGAGGTCTTCGGCGTCCTGTTGGTTGCGGGTTAACTGGAAAGCAAGGGTCATAATTCTTTCGTCATGCAGGGACACCAATTTTTGGAATGCATTTGCATCTCCTGACTGGGCCTCCAAAATTAGTTGTCGAATATTTTTGTCCAATGGTCTCTAACGTCACACAGGTTTTGACACCCGGTTACAGGAAAAGGTTGTCCTTTTCCGGTAGTATTTTGTCTCGATCCAATTTACGATGGTTTTCGGATTTAAATAGAAAACCCTCCGGCAAGGGAGGGTTTTCTGTCAGTTTGATCTTTATGATGGGTTAAAGGCCGGTCTTGAGAACTGTTTTTTTGACCGCTTCCAGAGTATTACTCAGGGCGGTTTTTTCATCTTCCTGAAGTTCAAATTCGAGGATTTTTTCGATCCCACCAGCTCCAATAACGGAGGGCACTCCAATGAAATAACCGTTAATCCCAAATTCCCCTTCGCAGTAGGAGGCACAGGGGATGACTCTTTTTTTATCCCGCAGATAGGATTCGGCAATCTCAATGGCGGATTGCGCTGGAGCATAAAAGGCAGAACCGTTACCAAACAGTTTTACGATTTCACCACCGGCAAAGCGCGTACGGCGTACGATAGCATCCAACCGATCCTTGGAAATGAGTTCCTCCACTGGAACACCTCCCACCGTTGCCAACCTGGTAATTGGAACCATGGAATCACCGTGGCCGCCTAAAACCATGCAAGTAACATCCTGGACTGAAAAACCGGTTTCCATGGCAATAAAGGTTCGGAAACGAGCGCTATCCAGGGCGCCGGCCATGCCTACGACATGCTGTTTTGGAAATCCGGAAACCTTGTAAAAAGCGTAAACCATGGCATCCAGCGGATTGGAAATGACAATTACAAATGCATTGGGTGCCCACTTTTTAACGTTGGTGGCAACATCCTTAATGATTCCAAGGTTAATTCCCAGCAGATCTTCCCGGTCCATGCCGGGCTTTCTGGGTACGCCGGCAGTAATGATAATTACATCTGAGTCCTTAATCCCAGTGTAGTCTGATGTCCCGGTTAAGTTTATATCATATCCATCGTGGGGTCTCAGTTGCATAATATCCAGGGCTTTTCCCTGAACCATTCCTTCTGCTTTCGGGATGTCAAATATGACCACATCACCTAACTCTTTCTGTGCGGCCAATAGAGCAAGATTACCCCCGATTTGTCCACCCCCGATCAACGCAATTTTTGCTTTGGACATAATTTCACCTTTTTGATTTATTTTAGCAATATTTTCGAGCAGAAATTACATCTGCAGATTGGTTATGATACAAAAAACCCTGCTTAACACAGGGTTTTTAAAGCCGATGAAGATTAAGTTATTATCCTGAAATGACGTTCACAATTTTTCTGTCATGCCCCCGCTGTGTAAATTTTACAACCCCGTTTTCGGTGGCAAATAATGTATCGTCATTTCCACGGCGAACATTGGTTCCAGGGTGGAATTTGGTTCCCCGCTGGCGGATAATGATCCCACCGGCAAGAATGGCTTGTCCGTCGCTTACTTTAATTCCCAGACGTTTGGAATGGGAATCGCGCCCGTTACGGGAGCTGCCAACGCCTTTTTTATGTGCCATAACTAACTATCCTTCTTTTCGGTTTTGGCGGCTGTTTTCTTTGCTACCGGTTTTTTCCTGGAAGTTGCACTGGTCTTTTTTTCACTGGAAGTGAGTTTAATTTTCTCAATCTGCACCAGCGTGAATCCCTGACGGTGACCGTTCTTTCGCTGATATCCTTTCCGACGCTTCTTTTTATAAATCAGGACTTTTCTTTCACGACCATGTTCGAGGATTTTCCCAATAACCTCGGCTCCGGTGAGGGTGGGAGTCCCGGTGAGGGTTTCCTTCTCGCTGTGAACCATTAAAACGGAATTGAATGATACGTTTTTACCCACTTCCGTTTTCAGGGAATTGACGCGGATTTGGTCTCCCTCTGAAAGGCGGTATTGTTTTCCAGCGATGTTTACGATTGCATACATTTTGTCTCCAAAAAAAGCCGGGGAATTTAAAGGGAACTTTTGTTCGATTCAACACCAACTTGTGTTTCGATCAATTTACCGTCGGGTACGGAACGAAATCGGAATTCATCTCGATGCACCTCAGAACTGGGCTCAATGGCAATGTGTACAAAGTTCTGCCACATCAGTCCTCGTAATGTTTTTTTCTTATTTTCCAGCAGGAAATTCGCAATCTTCGGGTGGACTTCCAACTGAAGTCGTAGATTACGATGCTTTGATTTGTACCGGCGTAACCAGTGATCGATTCGAGTGATTAGTGTTTCTCGGGACATGATACGTCCGGCACCCTGACAGGTGGGACATACTTCACTCATGGAATCAAGTAAACTGAGTCGTATCCGCTGGCGGGTCATTTCCAGCAGGCCGAAATCGGAAATTGGGGAAACCGCTACCTTGGCCCGGTCTTTCCGGAGCTCCTTCCTCAGTTCATAATAAACTTTTCGCCGGTTATCCTCCTCCCGCATATCAATGAAGTCGATTACTACCAGGCCGGAAAGGTCCCGGAGTCGGAGCTGTCGGGCAATTTCACGGGTGGCTTCCAGGTTGATTTTTAGTGAATTTTCTTCATGATTCTTTTTACCAACAAACCGACCGCTATTAACATCTACGACTACCATGGCTTCCGTCTTCTCAATAATCAGGTAAGCGCCACTTTTAAGCCATACGCTTGGCCTTAATAGTTTATCCAATTCCGTCTCAATCCCCATACTTTCAAAAAGGGGCTGCTTAAGTTTGTAATATTCCAGACGGTTGGTCATGTTGGGGGACACTTCTTCCAAATAGTGCTGTAGCTTACGGTACAGTTTTTTGGAATCGATAACAATTTTATTGATATCCGGGGTAAACAAATCCCGGATGATGCTGGAGGCGGTCTCCAGATCTTCATAAACCAGGCAGGGAGATCCCGTCCGGTTGCTTTTTTTCTCTAACTTATTCCAACCATCGATCAGGATTTTGTAGTCGTTCTGAATAATTTCTTCGCTTTTACCCTCTGCCACTGTACGGACAATAACGCCAAATCCTTTTTCCTTGATTGACGAAACGATTTTTTTCAATCGTCTCCGTTCATATTTATCCCATATTTTTTTGGAAATACCGATGTAATTAGCATTGGGTACAAGCACTAATAGGCGCCCGGGGATGGCAATCTCGGTGGTTACCCGTGGACCTTTTCCTGCAAAGGCTTCTTTAATAACCTGAACAAAAATATCCTGGCCCGTTTTTAAATCAACTGAGGCAGAGTAATCATTTTTAAATTTTTTCCGTGAGTAACTATTTTTATTATTATCGTTCGATTCGGAGACATCATCCCCATCTATCAGGTAGGCTGAATTTTCGATTTCAGAAAAGGGCAGAAAAGCGTTTATGTCAAAACCGATATCCACAAAAGCCGCCTGCATACCAGGTAAAACATTTTCAACTTTGCCCTTGTAAATATTTCCCACCATGCGATGTTGATCCTGTTTTTCCACATATACTTCAACCAATGAATCATCTTCTATAATTGCAATTCGGGATTCCCCCATGCTTACATTAATATAAATTTCCTTCTTCATGTCATCACTCCGTAAAACCAATAGTTACTCTTATTTTCAGTTTGGATGGGAGACGAAAGGAAGGAAGAAATTGGCCCTCAACCGAGGCGGAAAATCTTCAGTAAATTATCAGAAAGATCTTCTGAAGGTTAAATATCTGGTAATTGTCGCGAATTGATCTCAATACGAGATCAGAAAAAATTTTTGTTGAAAAACGCCTTCAATTCATCGTCATCCAAGGCTAAAAGTACGTAGTCGCGACCATCAAGTAAAGGATTTTAAGGATTACTTTAAGTTGTAAATTAAAAGAAATGAATTGTAAGTTTCTAAGTCGTGATTTGGGCCGTATTGCCGCGACGCAAAAGAAAGAGGCTAAAAAGGCGATCTTTAACTATCGTCCGGCAGCCGCCGGATTTTTTATTATCTGGAAGAATAAAGATTGAGTTGAACCGGTAGAATGAAAAAACTGGAAACACTATTAACCGATCGGATCCTGATATTGGATGGGGCCATGGGAACAATGATTCAATCCCATGCACTGGAAGAGTCGGATTTCCGGGGTGATCTGTTCCAACAGCATTCCCGTCCCCTGAAGGGAAATAACGATTTACTATCTCTTACTCGTCCCGATATCATTACGGAGATCCATCGAACTTATCTGGTGGCCGGAGCTGATTTAGTTGAGACTAATACATTCAATGCCAATGGCATTTCCCAGGCTGATTATGGATTACAGGACCTGGTTTACGATCTGAACCTGGCTTCAGCCCGCATAGCCCGGGAAGTAGTGAATGAGTTTAACGTAATGGACCCGGGGAAACAGCGCTTTGTCTGCGGTTCCTTGGGTCCAACCAATCGAACTGCTTCTTTGAGTGCCGATGTCAATGAACCCGGTGTCCGGAAGACCAGCTTTGATGAACTGGTGGAAGTTTACCAGGAACAGATTCGTGGCCTTCTGGCAGGTAGTGTGGATATTTTATTGGTGGAAACGGTCTTTGATACTTTGAATTGTAAAGCCGCCTTGTTTGCCATTCAGGAACAGTTAAAAGGACGGGACAACGTTCCGATTATGATCTCCGGCACTATTAGTGATGCCAGTGGCAGGACTCTTTCGGGGCAGACAGTAGAAGCGTTCTGGTATTCCATCCGGCATGCCAACCCTCTAATTGCCGGGTTGAACTGTGCCTTGGGAGCTGACCAGATCCGTTCCCATCTGGATGCCCTCTCAACTGTTTGTGATACCTACGTTTCAGTTTATCCTAATGCCGGGTTGCCAAACGAGTTTGGGGAGTACGATGAGTCGGTTGAACATATGACCTCAATCATCAAGGAATTTGCTGAATCAGGGTTGGTCAACCTGGTGGGGGGCTGTTGTGGTACCACGCCTGAGTATATTCAGGCTTTTGCTGAGGCCGTTAAAAATATTCCACCTCGTAAAATCCCTGTGCTGGAACCATATACCAGGTTGAGCGGATTGGAACCTTTTGTGATACGTCCCGATTCAAATTTTGTAAATATTGGTGAACGGACCAATGTGACCGGCTCCGCGAGATTTCGTCGGTTAATCACAGAGGAAAAATATGAAGATGCCCTGACAGTGGCCCGGGATCAAGTGGAAAATGGCGCTCAGATAATCGACGTGAATATGGATGAAGGGCTTCTGGATTCAGAAGCGGTAATGGAAAAATTCCTGCGACTGGTGGCCTCCGAACCGGAGATTGCCCGGATTCCAATCATGATTGACTCCTCCAAGTGGGAAGTAATAGTACGGGGTCTTAAGAATTTACAGGGTAAAGGAATTGTTAATTCCATTTCGTTGAAGGAAGGTGAAGCCGAATTTATCCAGCGGGCACGGATGATTCGCCGGTTCGGGGCAGCAGTGATCGTTATGGCCTTCGATGAAGAAGGACAGGCCTATACCTACAAGCGGAAGGCGACTATTTGTACCCGGGCCTATAATATTCTTACCAAGGATGTGGGTTTCCACCCCGAGGATATTATTTTTGATCCCAACATTTTTACTGTGGCAACAGGGATCGAAGGCCACAATGAATATGCACAGGCCTATCTGGAAGCCACCCGGAGGATTAAACGTACCCTGCCAGGTGTCCACGTCAGCGGCGGTGTGAGCAATCTTTCTTTCTCTTTCAGGGGACACAGTGCCATCCGGAAAGCAATGCATTCCTGTTTCCTCTACCACGCAATCCAGGCGGGAATGGATATGGGGATTGTCAATCCCGGTCAATTGGCCGTTTATGATGATCTGGATCCGGTTCTGCGGGAGCGGATTGAAGATGTTCTCTTCAACCGCCGGGAGGATGCGACTGAGCGGTTGGTGGAAATCTCTGATCAGTTCAAAAGCACCGGTAAATCTCCGAAAAAAACAAAGGCTTGGCGAAAGAAGTCTGTAGAAGAGCGGTTGATTTATGCTCTGGCGGAAGGGGTTGTGGATTTTATTGAAGAAGATACCGAAATCGCCCGGAGGAAATATGCCCACCCGATTGAAGTAATTGAAGGCCCATTAATGGATGGTATGAACCGGGTGGGGGATTTGTTTAGTGCGGGGAAAATGTTTCTGCCCCAAGTGGTGAAATCAGCGCGGGTGATGAAAAAGGCCGTTTCCTGGTTGATCCCCTATATTGAAGCAGAGCGGAATAGTCTGGGTTTGGGTAAAAAAGCAAACGGCCGGATTGTCATGGCGACGGTAAAAGGGGATGTCCATGATATCGGGAAAAATATCGTCAGCGTAGTTTTGGGATGTAATGGCTATGATGTGGTAGATCTTGGTGTCATGGTACCAGCGCATAAAATCCTGACCTCTGCCCGGAAGGAAAAAGCAGATATGGTGGGCTTATCGGGATTGATCACCCCCAGTCTGGATGAAATGGTTCACGTAGCTAAAGAACTGGATCGGGAGCAGTTGAATATTCCCCTTCTGGTAGGTGGTGCAACGACTAGTAGGGTCCATACGGCGGTTAAAATAGCGGAGCATTACTCTGGCGCCACCATTCATGTGATCGATGCCTCCCGCTGTGTGGGGGTAGTTAGTAAACTGATGGACGTCAATCAGCGACCTGCGTTTTTAAAGAAAGTTAAAAACGAGTACAATCAAATAAAGGTTCAGCGAGAAAACCAGCAGTCGGGGCAACTGCTTTCCCTTAAAAAGGCCCGGGAAAACAGGGTAAAGTTTGACTGGGATCAATACCGGCCCCCGCAACCGCGCCTGGAGGGGATCAAGATCTTTAAGGGTTATCCCCTGGATGAGTTAGTGGACTTTATCGACTGGACACCTTTTTTCCACGCTTGGGAGATGAAGGGGAAATACCCGGAAATTTTATCCAGCTCTAAATATGGTGTAGAAGCCCAGAAATTAATGGGTGATGCCCGGGCATTATTAGGCCGGATTGTCACTGAGAAAAAATTACAGGCTAAAGGTATTATAGCCATTTTCCCGGCCAATTCCAGGTTGGATGATATACTGGTTTACAAAAATGAAGTTAGGAAGGAAACGGCGGCAGTGATCCATTTCCTGCGGCAGCAAATTAAAAAAGACCGTCGTAAACCCCAGTATTGTCTTTCCGATTTCATTGCACCGGTGGAGTCGGGGTTAAAGGATTGGTTGGGTGCTTTTGCTGTAACCACCGGCCACGGGTTGGAACAACTGGTGCGGGAATTTGAAGCGGCCAATGATGATTATAACGCCATTATGGTAAAAGCTCTGGCAGACCGGCTGGCGGAGGCTTTTGCTGAACAATTACATCAGCGCGTGAGGCGGGAATTCTGGGGATATGCCGCTGACGAAAATGTTACAACTGAACAGTTGATAAAAGAAGCTTATGTGGGAATCCGTCCGGCTCCCGGTTACCCCGCTTGCCCTGATCATTCGGAGAAGGATAAGCTTTGGAAACTGCTGAAGGTGGAACAGAATACGGGTATTTCGTTGACGGAAAGCTGGGCCATGTATCCTGCCGCCGCTGTTTGCGGGTGGTATTTTTCTCATCCGGAGGCAGTTTATTTTGGTATTCGCAAGATTGACCGGGATCAGCTTATTGATTACGCTGCCAGAAAAGGGATCACTCCCGAAACAGCAGCGAAGTTACTTAGCAGTTATCTGTCTTATTAGGTTGTAAAAGAGATAAGTTCGGATATGAGCTATAAAGAAAATTTTCCGGATTATTGGGAAGCAAAATACTGTTCTGAGCAAACTGGCTGGGACCTTTCCGGTGTAACACCGGTGTTTAAGGCACTGGCTGAAAGTTTAACCCCGGGAGCCGTTTGTATCCCCGGTTGCGGACGCGGTTACGATGCAATAATGTTTGCAAAACGGGGTTTCAAAGTCACGGCGGTGGATTTTGCTTCCACTGCCATACAGGCGGTAAAACAGTTGGCCCGGAAAGAGAAAGTGAATCTGACCACTCTGGATGAAGACCTATTCTCATTACCCAATCATTTTTCCAATGCATTCGAATACTGGATTGAACAGACCTGTTTCTGCGCCATTCACCCCGATCGTCGGCAGGAATATGAACAGGTAGTCCACCAAATAGTGAAACCGGGGGGCTGGCTGATTGGACTCTGGTTTCCTCTGGATAAAAATATTGACGAAGGTGGACCCCCCTGGGGTGTATCTCTTGAATCGGTGAAAATGATCTTTAAAAAGCGGTGGCAAATTGTTAAGGAGGAATTTCCCGGATTATCAATCCCCTCCCGGAAAGGCCGGGAAAAATTGATCATTTTCGAAAAATTATGATTTCCCCTGATACGCTCGTGTTCCTTAAAAGGCTGAAAAGGAATAATAACCGTGATTGGTTTGTCCAACACCGGCAGGAGTATGAGGAGGCTAGGCAGAATTTTATCGATCTGGTGGCAATTCTCTTGCATCGGATGGCGGAGTTTGATGACAGCATCGTGGCCACGGAGCCGGGGGAGTGCCTCTTCCGCATTCACCGGGACCTGCGGTTTTCAAAGGATAAGACACCCTACAAACCCTGGTTCGGGGCCAGTTTGAAAGCCGGTGGCCGAAGAGGCGTGGGGGCAGGCTACTACATTCATGTTTCACCGGGGAACTCGTTTGCAGGAGGTGGTGTCTATCACCCCTCCCGGGAAGCCCTGGAATTGATCCGGGAGCGCATTGTTGAGAAAGCTGCCACTTGGCAGTCCATTGTGAAGCAAACCTCCTTCGTTTCCACTTTTGGTGAATTGGGTGGGGAACAATTAAAAACGGCCCCCCGGGGTTATACCACCGATCATCCCCAGATCAAGTGGTTGCGGTACAAGGATTTCATTGTGGGAGAAAATTTATCCGACCGGGAGATACTATCTCCGGGTGTCCTGGATCATATTATCGCCGATTTCAAATTGATGATACCATTCAAGGAATTTTTAAATGCAGCTATGGGTATCCAGTATTAAATCGCATTCTTTTTAAGTCATTTCACCACTAAAACGCCTTTTACATTTTACCTGTCAATTATGGCTCATAATTTTAAACCCATGAATATGGAACTCCAGACCGCCGTGGAAGCCGCCCGGGAGGCGGGTTCAATCATTTTGACGTATTATAAAGCTGATTATGAGATTCGCGATAAGAGTTATCATAACCCCGTTACCACCGCTGATCATGCGGCGGACGCTTACCTGAAACAGGCGCTTATGGATGCTTATCCCGGTTATGGCTGGTTGTCGGAAGAAACGGTAGACTCCAGGGAGCGGTTGGACCATGAGCGCGTCTGGGTGGTGGACCCCCTGGACGGCACTAAGGAATTCATTGAAGGAGTACCCCATTTTGTAGTGAGCATTGCCCTGGTAGAAAATGGGGAGGCAGTTGTAGGGGTATTGTACAATCCTGTGACCACAGAATTGTTCACGGCCGTTAAGGGGGAGGGGGCTTTTTTAAACGGTCGACAGATTCATTGTGCCACCAAGGATGACCCCGGGGAGATGGTAATTCTGAACAGTCGTTCTGAAACCAGGCGTGGACTGTGGGAACCATTTAAGGATAAATTCGGTGAGTTAAAACCGATTGGAAGTGTAGCCTACAAGCTGGGTCTTACTGCCGCCGGGAAGGCTGATATTTTTGCTTCCCTGCGACCGAAAAATGAATGGGATATCTGCGCCGGGCACTGTTTAATCGCTGAAGCGGGCGGGAAGGTCATTGACTTGAACGGCAAACCCATCCCCTTTAACCAGGAAGATACATTGATTCAACCCGGTCTGATCGCCGGCGATCCTGTGGCGGTGGAAAAAACACAATTTATTCTGAAAGCTTAACTGCGTAAAATGACAGAAAATCAACTACCGAAAAATGCCATTCCCTGCCTGAACAAGGGTTTTGTCAGACTGGTGGATATCATGGGCGGGGATGACGCCATTGTTCAGGCGGCCCGGGTGAGCTATGGCAAGGGGACTCAGAAAGTATCCCAGGACCGGGGATTGATCCGCTATCTGATGCGGCATAAACATACTACTCCCTTTGAAATGGTGGAGTTCAAATTCCACTGTAAAATGCCTATCTTTGTGGCCCGCCAATGGGTGCGACACCGGACGGCGAATATTAATGAATATTCCCTGCGGTACTCCGAAGCCCGGGATGAATTCTATCTACCGGATCCGGAACAGATCCAGTTCCAGAGTGCTTTGAACAAACAGGGGCGGGCCGGTGTCGTGCCGGAAGAATTAAAACAGAAGGTATTAAAATATTTTCAGGAACATTCTCAACGCAGTTTTGAGCTTTATCAGGAGTTGAATGAGGCCGGAATTGCCCGGGAACTGGCCAGGGCGCTCCTGCCGGTGAATCTCTACACCGAATGGTACTGGAAGAACGATTTACACAATCTGCTTCACTTTATCCATTTGCGGGCGGACAGCCACGCCCAGCACGAAATCCGGGTCTATGCCGAGGCCATGGCCACCTTTGTTAAAAAACAGGTGCCCTTTGCCTGGGAAGCATTTGAAGATTACGTGATCCACGGCTTGAAATTTTCCCGGATAGAACGGGATTTACTAACCCGGCATCTGCCACAACGGATCATTGAGGATATTCTGGAGGACCTGGCCTATCAGATCACCTACAGTCTGAATAAAAATAAGCCCCGGCAGGCGGATGAACTGTATCCCCTGTACCAAAAACAGGGCGGTAAGGATGATGAGGCAGATTTTCAATTGAAGTGGGAGGCCGGTAAATTAATTACCGGTAATATTCGTGAATTGAGAGAATTTAGAACCAAATTATCGGGAATAAAAAATAGTCAATAAAACACGCGGAATTAAGATTCCGGGATTGTTTTTTTTGGGGATTGGTAAATATGTCTGAGGATTTAAATCATGGTCATCGGGACCGTCTGCGGGACCGGTTTTTAAAATCGGGATTGGAGGGGTTTCACGATTACGAAATCATTGAATTGCTACTCACCATCGGCACGCCCCGCCGCGATTGCAAACGGGTGGCCAAACAACTATTGAAATCCTTTGGATCACTGAAGGCAGTGCTGGAGGCGGAGCCGAAAGAATTGCGCATTGTGAAAGGAGTAGGGCCAAAGAATATTTTCGGATTGAAAATTGCCCAGGCTGTGGCTCGGCGATATTTATCGGACCGGGTAGTAAAGCAGGATTTCATTCGTTCTTCCACTGATGTGCTGGAATTTCTGACCCACAACCTCCGGGACCGGAACCGGGAGGTCTTCATGGTAATATACCTGAACGGCCGGAATCAGATTCTTCAAATGGAAGAACTGTTCGAAGGGACGCTTACTTCTTCGGTAGTTTACCCCCGGGAAGTTGTAAAACGAGCGTTAGCCCATAATGCCGCCGCCCTGGTATTCGTTCACAACCATCCCAGCGGTAACCCCGCTCCCAGCCGGGATGACTTGAAAATCACGGAAAAACTGAAAACAGCAGCGAAAGCGGTAGAAATTGCGGTTCATGATCATATAATTATCGCCGGGAATGAACACTATTCCTTTGCGGAAGATGGTTTGATATAAAGGGGATTGGGGAGGGAATACTACAGGCTGTTTAGAACGCCCAGATTGATTTCTGCGATCTTTGGTTTTTGCGAAAGTTTAACCGCTTCGATCAGGGCTTCAAAGGGGTAGATTTCCCGTTCTTTCACCAGCCAGCCGGCAGCGAGGCTGGAGAGGTTTTTCCGGATTAATTTTTGCGCCTCCGTCGGGAAGTCCAGGGGAACTTTTTTAGCCCGGGAATCAAATTCTTCCAGTCCTTCGACGTAGTAAACGATACTGTCGTAATTAAGATTTTTCAACAGGCGGGCAATTTTCGCCCGACCCTCGGGAGCCAGCAGAACCACAATATCAGGTTGAATAACACCGGAATAGTGGATCGGCCCGGGACTAATGATCAATTCGGCGATGGAAAAGCCGGTCTGGATGGTGATGGGAAAATCTGCCCGGCGGGTGGTCCACAATCCCGAGAGGGTGGCCCCGGTAGCCAGCATATTTCCGGCGGTAACGACCTTTTGCCCTGCGGCCCCAGCCAGAACAATCTGAAGGGGTCGTTTCAGTTTAGAACTAAAACGGGGTTCCACCGGTTTTCCCTGGAGCCGTTTTAATTTGGCCGCCTTTTGCCGCAACTGGGCGTAGTTGGTCTGAAGACTGGGTCGGTTGGTCTCCTGCAATATCCCAATCTCCATATTCTGGGAATGGATGACCGCTTCCATTTCCTTCCGGCCGAAATCATTCCGGACGACGTAATAGGCGGTACACAACTCCCAGATGTCCAGGAGGGCAAATCCGTCATGCCCCATAGCCCGCGTAATCAGGTCCGGCAATCCCTTGTCGAAAGCAGTCGTCCGGGCGATGAAACCTCCGCCGTTGATCATGGCCGTACCGGCGATGTCCATGGGAGCGTCCATGCTTCCCAGGGGCGTGGTGGCGGTGATGCTGTTCAGGGGTGTGGAGACGGAATGCTGACCGCCGGTCATGCCGAAATTGAAATTGTTGAATACCAGCACCGTCACATTGGTGTTCATTCGGGCGGCGTTCAACAGATGATGACCACCAATCCCGCAACCGCCATCACCAATCAGGACCACAACGTGCAGATCCGGATTCTGAGTTTTGATTCCAGAACCGTAAGTGATGGAACGACCGTGGAGCCCATGGAAGGCATGGGTAATAAAATATTTGTCCGAGAGCCCCACACAGCCGATGTCCGTGACCAGGACCACTTCCGAAGGTTTTAGTCCTTGATCCACCAGACTCTGGTTCAGGGCATTCAGGATTTT
>JBHHUS010000038.1:0-18812 GCA_046861615.1 Fidelibacterota bacterium | reverse complement strand
AGGGGTGGGCAGGAACAAATCAAGTGGCGATCCCCATAGGCATTATCGATACGGCTCACCGGCGGCCAGAATTTATATTCCTTAAGCCAGGGAGCCGGGTAGGCTGCTTCTTTGCGGGTATAGGGGTGCTCCCAGCGATCCGTGGCGATCTCAACAGCCGTATGGGGAGCGTTTTTTAAAACATTGTCCCGGGGATCCGCTTTCCCGGCTCTTATAGCCATAATTTCTGCTTTAATCCTGATCAGGGCTTCACAGAAACGATCCAGTTCCTGTTTGGATTCACTCTCAGTCGGTTCAATCATCAGGGTGCCATGTACAGGGAAAGAGGTCGTTGGGGCATGAAAACCATAGTCCATTAGACGCTTGGAAACATCTTCCTCAGTGATTCCGGTCAATTTCTTCAACGGTCGTAAATCGATAATAAATTCATGCGCTACAAAACCCGATTTCCCCAGGTAAAGAATAGGGTAATCCTTCGATAATCTTCGAGCCATGTAATTTGCGTTCAGGATTGCCACCAGGGAAGCGGTTTTCAGGCCCCGACTACCCAGCATAGCGATGTAAGACCAGGAGATGGGTAGAATACTGGTACTTCCAAATGGAGCCGCTGCCACGGCTGAAATGCCCTTCAATCCACCGGTTTTAACCAGGGGATGTTTAGGTAAATAAGTCTTTAAATGTTCAGCGACGCAAATTGGTCCCATTCCCGGTCCACCACCGCCATGGGGGATGGCGAATGTTTTGTGTAAATTGATGTGACAAACATCGGCTCCGATAGCCCCTAATTTCACCAGACCAACCAGGGCATTCAAATTTGCCCCGTCAAGGTACACCTGGCCCCCGTGATTATGAATAATCTGACAGATATCCTTGATCGCCTCCTCAAAAACCCCATGGGTGGAGGGATAGGTTATCATCAGAGCTCCCAGCCGGTCTGAATAGGTGTGCGCCTTTTCTTCCAGGTCATCTAAATCAACATTTCCATCCTGATCACATTGAACAATTACGACTTCCATCCCTGCCATGACGGCACTGGCGGGGTTGGTGCCGTGGGCAGAAGCGGGAATCAGGCAAATATTCCGGTGTGGATTCCCATTGTTATGGTGGTAAGCACGTATAAGCATTAATCCGGTGTACTCTCCCTGGGCGCCTGAGTTTGGTTGAAAAGAACAAGCTGCCAAACCGGTGATATTGACCAGCCAACTGGCCAGTTCATCCATCAACGCCTGGTAACCAGCGGCTTGATCTACCGGGACAAAGGGGTGGATCTGATTGAAGGAATCCCAGGAAATAGGGATCATTTCCGTCGTCGCATTTAGCTTCATAGTACATGAACCCAGGGGAATCATGCTGGTGTTCAACGATAAATCTTTCGTTTCCAGCCGATGAACATATCGAAGAAATTCGGTTTCAGATTGATATCGGTTAAAGACCGGGTGGGCTAAGTAAGTAGATTCCCGCTTTAGAATACCGTTGTACTCCGGAGGAATGCTTTCCCACGGAGCTTTGGTGTTGAATATTTCGGATAGTGTGGAAAGGTCCGCTTCACTGGTTTGTTCATCCAGCGAAAGACCGATTGTTTCATCGGCATAATGTCGAAGATTGACTTTTAATTCATTCGCCTTTACCTGAATTGATCTAACGCTCGCACCATTGAGTTTTATCCTGAGGGTATCAAAAAAGTCTTTATGAACAATCGAATGACCTGCCTTTTCGATGCTTTCCATTAATAAACGGGTGAGGGTGTGAATCCGCGTGGCAATGGTGCGTAGCCCTTTAGGACCATGATAGACGGCGTACATACTGGCCATTATGGCCAGTAAAACTTGGGCCGTGCAGATGTTGGAGGTGGCCCTTTCTCTGCGGATGTGTTGTTCCCTGGTCTGTAGTGCCATCCGTAAAGCGGGATTGCCAAATTTATCCACCGAGACACCGATGATTCTTCCGGGTAATTTCCGTTTGAATACCTCTGTAGCAGCTATGAAAGCCGCATGGGGACCTCCATACCCCGGGGGGACACCGAATCGCTGGCTGTTGCCTATGGCCGCGTCGGCACCGAATTCACCCGGTGGTTTTAACAATGTAAGACTCAATAAGTCAACTGCCACCGCTACAAAAGCTCCGGCAGAATGAGCAACCTCACACAGCGGTTGGTAGTCCATTATCGCGCCATCAGTAGTAGGATAAGCCACCAAAACACCGAATACCTGATCATTAAATTGGAAGGCGGAATGATTAGCGATAACCAGTTTAATTCCCAGAGGATTAGACCGGGTTTTCAGCACCTCAATGATTTGAGGATGACAGTCCTCTGAAACTAGGAATGTATTGCGGTTTTTAACCATTCGGTGAAACATAGTCATTGCTTCGGCCGCTGCCGTTGCTTCATCCAGTAAAGAGGCATTTGCAATTTCAAAGCCGGTTAAATCAGAAACCATGGTTTGAAAATTCAACAGCGCCTCCAACCGCCCCTGGGAAATTTCAGCCTGATAGGGTGTGTATTGAGTGTACCATCCGGGATTCTCTAAAATATTTCTCTGGATCACCGCCGGTGTCACTGTTCCATAATATCCCATTCCAATAAAAGATCGGAAAGTGTTATTTTTTGATGCATACTGTTTCAATCGGGTTAGAGCTTCAGTCTCTTTCAAAGGATCACCGATTTTAAGTTCTTCCCGGTTTAAGATGCTGGCCGGAAGGACTTTTTCCTGCAGGTCGGAAATGGATTCCAGTCCGAGATTATGTAACATGGATGAAATTTCTTCGGTGGAGGGGCCAATATGCCTGGTCGCAAATGGGTTGTCGATAAAAGGATTAATATGCATTCATTGTCTTTCTGGTGATATTGAGGATTAAACGGTCAATCAACCATAAACCAACCATAAAATTTACCGAAGCCAATCGCTAGGTTGCCAAGTATGCTTTCATGTTGTTTAAAATTATTTTATTGATGTTACTCCGCTTTAATTCCCGGTTTTGAAGGGCGGGAATTATGAATTCTGTAAATAATTTGGCTTAAAATATTATATTTACTGATAATACGACCTTTTTATCTTGTTTTTATGGTTTCATTGGTTTAATTTCTGCTGTAAATAATACAGAAATTCTGCTGTATTTATTACAGAAAGTTTATTAAACGATAACAACGGAATTAAACATGTACTACTTCACTAATGGGTGTTATCATTTTGAGCGGGGGATGTCTTTTATACTCGCATGAATCCGCTAAAAGATCTCACCAAGCCTCTTTATCCACTTCGAGTTGCAGCAGAGCTAACCAATACCTCCGTTTATGCGCTTCGCCAGTATGTAGATCTGGGTCTAATCCTACCTCATCGTACTATTAATAACAGGCGTTTATATTCACAGGTGGACATCATGCGGGTGCGCTGTATCCGCAAATATATTGATGATTATGGTTTAAATATCGCTGGTGTTAAAGCAATGTTTGCGCAAGTACCCTGTTGGTTAATTAAGCCTTGTAGTATGGCGGATCGGCAGAATTGTGATGCTTATACGGCTATAACCGAACCTTGCTGGAATGCGGACTATAAAGGAGTTGAGTGCCAGAAGGAGGATTGCCGGACTTGTAGTGTTTATCGTTTACCGGAGACCTGTACGGATCCTAAATCATTAATGAAACATATTAAAACCCTGGATCTGGAAACATTAAAACCAGCAGGGGGAACGGGAAACAAGACATGAAAAAACTTGTTATTCTGGGAGCGGGAACAGCCGGGACAATAATGCTGAACAAGCTGGAACCGGTCTTGGATAAATCAGAATGGGAAATCACTATCGTTGATCAGTTTGAGACTCACTATTACCAGCCCGGATTTTTATTTATACCATTCGGAATTTATTCCCCCCGGGACGTGGTGAAACCCAAACGGGATTTCTTTCCTACGGGGATCCAGGCTATTCAATCTAAAATCGAATTGATCAAACCGGATAGAAACCAGGTAAAGCTGGAAAACGGCCGGATTCTAACATATGATTTTCTGATTATTGCCACCGGCTCTAAAATCAATCCCGGCGAAGTCGAGGGTATGAAGGAAGAAAAATGGCATAAGAACATTTTCGATTTTTATACCATTGAAGGGGCCACAGCGTTGGCTAATTATTTAAAATACTGGGACGGAGGGAAATTGGTCCTGAATATTGCGGAAATGCCGATTAAATGTCCAGTAGCTCCCCTGGAATTTGTGTTTCTTGCTGATTGGTGGTTTAGTGAACAGGGAATTCGCGATAGGGTTGAAATTGAATTTGTTACCCCCTTACCAGGTGCATTCACTAAGCCGAAAGCTTCACAGGTTTTCGGCGATTTCCTGGACAAGAAAAACATCAAACTGACCCCGGAATTCAATATTGCACGAGTCGATCATGCCAATGATAAAATTATTTCCTGGGATGAAAGGGAAGTGACCTATGACCTAATGGTTACCATTCCCACTAATATGGGAGATGAAGTCATCGAACGCTCCGGTATGGGTGATGAATTGAATTTCATTCCGACGGATAAACAAACTCTGCGCTCAGAAAAATGGGAGAATATCTTCGTAATTGGAGATGCCACCAATCTCCCCAGCTCAAAAGCCGGATCTGTAGCACATTTCCAGGCTGACATTCTGTTCGAGAATATTCGCTGTGCCATGGAAAGCCGTCCCTTGCGAGCCATGTTTGATGGCCATGCCAATTGCTACATCGAATCTGGATACGGGAAAGGGATTCTAATTGATTTCAATTACGATACGGAACCGTTGCCGGGAAAATTCCCGCTGCCGGGTGTTGGACCGTTTTCCCTGCTGGAAGAAACGAAAATGAATCATTACGGCAAAATGATGTTCCGCTGGATGTACTGGAACCTGTTGTTGAAGGGGGCCGAGCTGCCCATCGAATCGGAAATGCTGATGGCTGGGAAACGAGTCTGACATAAATACGGACAGCATTTCAACCCAGCTTAATGATATCCAGGCCAAATTGAGTATCATCACGGCTGAAATGGAAATTCAACGGCGCCACCGGCAGGAAATTCAGGAGCTGAAGGATGATGTGACCATCATTGCCAAGGATATCTTCAATACAGCGGTGACAGAACTGGAAGATGTGGCTCCTTTTGTTCAGACTGGTGACTTTCTCTATCTGGTGAAAAAGCTCGTACGGAATACTAATAATATTGTTGGTATGCTGGAAAAAATGGAAAGTATTGTGGATTTCATCGAAGATGCCCGTCCCATTGGCCATAGTATATTTCATGATACACTGTGCAAGCTGGACGGCCTGGATCGAAGGGGGTATTTTGACTTCTTTGCTGAATTAATTTGCATACTGGATAATGTCGTTCAGCATTTTTCCGTTAAAGATCTCGAGTTGCTGGCGGACAATGTAGTTACTATCCTTGAAACCATCAAAGATCTAACCCAGCCGGATATGCTGAAAGCGATTAACAATGCTGTGCAAGTATATCGACATGTTGATCTGGATCATGTTAAAGACATTTCTGTCTTCGGCGCTTTACGGGAAATGAATTCACCCGAAGTCAAGCGTGGCATTGGGTTTTTAATAACCTTTATTAAGAATATTGCCCACGCATCTAATGAATTAACCACAGAAAAAAAGGAGTAATATTATGGCAAACAGAGAAATTTCCGGTGTAACTGTAGAAGTAGATGATGAAGGATTTATGACCGATAATACGGTCTGGAATGAAGACATTGCCGCCGCCATCGCGAAGGAAGAAGGAATTGATCCGCTGACTGATAGGCACATGGAAATCATCCGGTACTTCCGGTCTGAATTCGAACAAAATGGAACCGCACCATCGATCCGCAAACTGAACAAATCCGGTGTCGTGCCGACCAAGGAACTATATCAATTATTCCCCGGGGGCCCCGCAAAGAAAGCTGCTCGCATTGCTGGTCTGAAAAAACCTCAGGGATGCATTTAAAAGGATTTAATCATGAGTGAACAACAATATGAACCTATTAAAAAGGTGTCTATAATCTGTGCCCACGGGGGACTGGATGAAGTTTACCCCGCCTTGATTCTGGCTAATGGAGCCCGGATGGAGGGGATCGAAGCTTCTATCTTTTTTACCTTTTTCGGACTGAATGCAATCATGAAAAAAATGATAAAAAAATTGAAGGTAGCGACGGTGGGTAATGCCGCTTTAAATCTGGCAATGCCAATGATGAAATTCCCGATTACGACTCCTTTCCCGACCTTTTTGGGTGCAGTTCCGGGAGTTTCGAGTTTGGCTAGTAATATGATGAAAAATGAAATGGAAAAATTGGATGTTCCTCCAGTAGATGAATTCCTGGAAATGATTTCCGATGCCGGGGGACACATCTATGCCTGCAAGCTGGCCATGGACATGTTTAAACTCCAGCCAAATGATCTGGTTGAGCAAGTGGAAGCAGTTCTGACAGTGGGAGAATTTTATGAAATCTCAGCCGGGGCGTCGATCATCTTTACTTGATAGATTACATTTCAATTTTTAGAGTAAACTCAGTGTTTTTCCCGGATGGTCTGAATAATATCCCCGATGATACTCACTGCAATTTCCGGGACTGTTTGAGCATTGATATCCAGTCCCACAGGGGCATGGACGGCATTAATCACATGTTGCTTGTATCCTTCATCTCGAAGGGCTTGAGCTAGAATTTTCCACTTTCGTCGACTACTTACCAGCCCGACCCACCTGGGTGGGTCCCGTAAAATAACCCGTAATAATTCTAAATCGTGTTGGTGACCACGGGTGGCGATCAATGCCAAATCGTTAGAGTTGATCTTGATCTTTTTCAGGATGGCAGGTAGGGGGGCACAAATATATTCTATGGCAAAGGGAAACCGTTCCTTATTGGCAAAATCGGCGCGGTCGTCATAAATGACCAGATTTAGTTCGGTGAAATGAGCTAAATCGGCTACTGCCTTCCCCACATGTCCACCACCAAAGATGTGCAGCAGTGGCGGAGGCTGTATTTTTTGAACCAGGTAAAGTGTATCATCAATGGTTAAACTAACTGATTCTCCGGTCGATTTTGTACTGGAGATCAAATTTTCCAGTTTAACGGGTAAATCTGGAGGGATTGCAGAAGGATGGATCACCCGCCGTGTAACTTCAAAGGATTGTCGGTTAACGGAGGTTAAAACAAGTTTAGATCGGAGTGTTCTCAGGAATGCCTGTATTTCAGGTCGGTAGGGTTCAATCAGGATTTCCATTACTCCGCCACATAATCCACCTTCATTGGTTATATCATTGTTGGTGAAGTCATATTTTTCTAATGAAGCTTTATCCGTTTTAATAACTTTTTTGGCTTGTTCTATAGTCGTTTTTTCCATGGTCCCACCACCAATGGTGCCAAAGGATTGACCGGAGTCGAAGATGAACATTATTGGAAAATCTTTTCGGGGAACTGATCCTCTCCAAAACACGACTGAGCAAAGGGCTGCTTTCTGAGAAAAATCAAAGTGGATTAATTTATTCAATAATTGTTGTTCCATTAATTCCTTCAGGGCCAATCATTTAGTTGTTTAATGGTCTACACTTTTTTAAGGAAAATTAATACAGCTTCCAGAACGGATCTTCCAACAGCGTTACTCTTATCGGAAACATGGTGGAAATCAATTCCAGCACCCCGCGGGTCCACATCCGCGATTTTTAATCCTTTATTGACATGTACAACAGGGTTGATCAAACCCCGAACCAGCCCGTTGAAAGGAGCCCGGATATTTGTTTTTTTGTTAATAAGGCCTAAAGTATCCCCTGAGTTGACCAGATCACCAATGGATATTAACCAAGTGATTTTTCCACCTTCCGGGGCGTGAATGACCCGGCGTCTGGATTCACCACCGATATTACCGGGTACTCCCGTATTCGGCTGGGCTGTTCCCTTCCAAATGATGCGTCCAAGATGGTGGCCACGCATGGTTTCGATCACTGTGTGACAGTTTGTGCCAGCGATAAAACCGGGGCCCAATCCTATGACCAGCTTAGCCCAATGGCGATAGTCCCTATCATAATGTTTAATCATTCTGGCATCCACCAGGATTAATGGATCTAGTGATTTTAACCGTTGAGGATTATCCGGAAAGAGGGGGATGGAATCTTGCGGCCAGTCCTGCAGAGAGAACTCATCTAATTCATAACGCCTCCCCAGCACTGTCTCTACACTTGTTTGCGCTTCGATAATGGCATCGCTGAAAGTAACGGCCCGTCGGATGGCCAGGGGAGGATTCTGTTCACTTAGGAATATACGAAAACCGCAACGGTACAGCGATAATGCTACAGCGCTACCCAGTTCACCGGCACCACGGACCCAAACCGGCGGGAATTTTCTGAATGAAATCCCGGTAGAAAAATCAGGATGGTTTAATGCCATCGGTATCAGCGAGAAATTGATCCATATCCAGAATAACACCTTTATCTTTTACCGGTAGAAAATACGTTTTTGTCTGGTAAGTCTGAAATAAAGTACGGCCGCCTGTATCACCGCTGAGCTCGAGTAAATCTTTCCGGTATTTTTTTGAAAAGAAGTTGGGGTGGCCTACAGTTCCTTTGTAGATAGGGACTAAAATATCGGGTGATTTACGGTTCAGGGTTTCCAACAGCATTCCCACAGTGGTCAGGTGCAGGAAAGGCTTATCACCGACGCAAAATCCATAATAATCGGTGACCACTCCGGCGGCGCGTATCCCCGCCTTTATTGAGCTGCTCAACCCTTGTCGGTAGTCTGGATTTTCAATAATATTAATATGGTCGCCCAAAGCTGATTCTAAAACCGGTATTAATTTGTTTTTCGCGTACCCAACCACCACAATTATATTCACTGGAAATTCAATAAACCTGGAGACAGTTTCTACGATCACGGGCTTATTCTTCAGCGGAATAAGCAATTTATTCGGAGGGTGTCGTTGAGAAAGACCGGCAGCGGGAATAATGATCGACACGTGATACTTCATGCGACTGCCTCCCACCAACCTTTGTTTACGCTACCGAATAAAACCGGATTTGTTGTCTGTCGCTTTAGTACTTTTACTAATTGAAGGGCTTGCTTTCGATATTCATCTGTTTTGTTAATAAAATAAACCAATTTGACTGGGTGTTTGATCCGTGAAAGATATCCCTCCGGTTGTACTAAAATACCTGCTATTATCTGAGGAGTGAGTAAGGATTCCAGCGGTAATTGCCATCGCTGACTGAACAATTCAGATCGGTGTACCGTCTTTTCATTCAGTGGGGAATCGACCACTTCAGCGCCAATGACGATAATTACATGGGTCGTCCAAGGCGGTAGTACAGGGTCGGTCTTTGTGTGGACCTTGAATGGTCTGTTCCGGGCACCATCAGCTTCAAAGATGCAAACACTTGCTGTTGCTAATACGCTTTTAAGGTGGTTGGGGGTCAATCCCTGATATTTCTCCGGACCCAATTTACGCCCCAGTAAATAGAGGGGATTTTCGTGTACAAACCAGTTGTTAATTTGTTCTTCAAGGGGTTTCTCTGCGACTTGGAGGTTAAATTTGGGTGTAGCGCCCGCTTTTGTAATTGCACTCATTAGTACTTTGGGATGGAAGTGTGCCAGTTCAGCCCCCAGTTGAAAGAGAAGGCTGGTTTTCCCTCCCCCGCCTAAAAGGCCGATTCTTGATCCGGTTGCTTGCTCCGGAGACTTGAACAGGATGTGAGAGAAATTCATTCAATGATTTGATATGGATTGAATCCTTGAAATGGAATTTACCGACAAAAAAGTATTGAAATGATTGGACAATACCGAGGAGTCGAACTAACTTAATTAGCTGTTGTCAGTAAAAAGGAGCAGGACGATACCTGATATTCTTTATTGCTGGCAGATTCTAATGCTACCCAATGAAACCGGAATTGAAATCAGCTGAACAATAACATTTTGAATACATTGAAAACAGTAACTGGTAATCTTGTGGATATTTTCCGCCGCCGGATTTATCCTGCCAGAGTAGAAATTTCAAATGGGATAATTCAATCCATAACGGAAATAACTGAACAAATGAATCACTATCTTCTACCGGGGTTTGTGGATAGCCATATCCACATTGAGAGTTCCCTGTTAGTGCCCTCTGAATTCGCCCGTCTGGCAGTGGTTCATGGAACCGTAGCGGCAGTGTCCGATCCCCATGAAATCGCCAATGTCCTGGGAATCACAGGGATTGAGTTTATGGTGGATAATGCTGCCACTGTTCCATTCAAATTTTATTTTGGTGCCCCAGCTTGTGTCCCTGCAACCCCTTTTGAAACCGCCGGTGCCCGCCTCTCTAATGGGGATTTGGAATCGCTTTTTAAGCGGGATGATATTCATTTTTTAAGTGAAATGATGAATGCGCCGGGCGTTATTAACCGGGACCCGGCAGAATTAGATAAGATCACCCTTGCCAGACAATATGGTAAATGCGTTGATGGACATTCCCCCGGATTTACCGGTCGTAAGGCTCAGCAATACGCCCAGGCTGGAATTACTACCGATCACGAATGTACTTCTCTGGAGGAAGCCCGGGATAAGATTCGCGCTGGAATGCTAATTCAAATTCGGGAAGGTTCTGCCGCCAAGAATCTTGAAGATTTATTGCCCCTCATAGACGAATACCCTGATCAAGTTATGCTTTGCAGTGATGACCGTCATCCGGACGATCTGGTGGAGGGCCACATTAATGAAATGGTAAAAAGAGCTATTTCCGCCGGGGCGGATCTTTTTAATGTCATCAGGGCGGCTACGGTCAATCCCGCTAACCATTATGGCCTGGGAATTGGCCTTTTGCGTGTTGGTGATCCAGCCGATTTAATTGAGGTGAATTCTCTTCAGAATATGGGGGTTTTGAAAACCATTATTGATGGAAACCTGGTGGCGGAGAATTCTGTCAGTTTCCTGCATACTCAACCGGTCAAAAAGGTTAATTATTTTAAAGTTACACCTAAAGTAGAGTCTGATTTTGCAGTCCCGGTTGAAACGGGGCGAATACGGGTTATAGAAGTCACAGATGGTCAAATTGTTACCGGATCCAGCCTGGAATATCCCCGGGTTGAAAAAGAAGTTGTTGTTTCCGATCTGGAACGGGATATTTTGAAACTTTCGGTTGTGAACCGTTATAAAGATCAACCCCCGGCGGTTGCCTTTGTAAGGGGATTTGGTATACGCTCTGGAGCCTTAGCATCGTCCGTGGCTCATGATTCCCATAATATTGTGACTGTTGGGACCACAGACATTGAATTGACAACCGCCATTAATTTGATCATCGCCAATCGCGGGGGTATTGCTTTTGTTAATGGAAAAACCAGTTTTATTTTGCCTTTACCAATAGCTGGTATCATGACTGATGCGGAGGGATACGGCGTTGGTCGGCAGTATGCGGAATTAAACCGTCAGGCACGGCAGTTAGGGTCGGCCTTAAAGGCTCCCTTCATGACTTTATCATTTATGGCTCTGCTGGTAATTCCTGAATTGAAACTCAGCGATAAGGGTCTTTTTGATGGGAACCTTTTCACTTCTACCTCTTTATTTACGCAATAAGTTCTTGGGAAAATCACTAAATCGACAGTGAATACAATGTCAAAAAAAATTGGGATAGCATTAAGCAGTGGCTCTGCCCGCGGTTGGGCTCATATTGGTGCCCTGGAGGCTCTGCAGGAAGCACAGATTCCGATCCACTACATAGCCGGATCCAGTATCGGGGCTTATGTCGGTGCTGTTTTTGCCGGAGGCGGATTGCTCAGTCTGAAGCAGTTTGCCCTGACAATGGACTGGCGAAAATTGCTCTCCTATATCGATGTTGTCTTTCCCAAATCCGGATTTCTGGATGGAAAGAGAGTGGCAGAGTTATTCACCATGCACACCGATGCAAAAACTTTTGGGGATCTGTCCATTCCTTTAAAAATCATAGCCACTGATCTTTACAGCGGAGAACGGGTTATTCTTGGCTCCGGTAACTTGGTGGAGGCCATTCGAGCCAGCATTTCGGTTCCGGGTGTTTTGACGCCTTACTTTCATTCCGGCCGGTGGCTTGTGGACGGTGGGCTGGTGGACCCCACTCCTGTTCAGGTTGTACGGGAGATGGGGGCAGAGATTGTTATTGCAGTAGATCTTAATTCAGGACTGGTTTCCAGATTTCGTCATAAATCGGAGAGCACCACATTTCTTGAAGCTTCCCAGCGGGTGGAAAGCGAACGGCGGGAGGTTGTAGCTAAACTGGTGGAGCAATACGGAAAGGCGGAACAAAAGATTCGTAAAAAAATACGGCAATGGTTCTCCCGAACCAACACACGTCCCCATATTATTGATGTAATCGGTTCCTCCGTTGGAATCATGCAGGAGCAAATCTCAGCCGTTCATTTGAAAATCCATTCACCCGATATTTTAATACAACCCCAATTAGGTGATTTGAAAATGTTCGATTTTGACCAGGCGGATCGATCAATCCAGGAAGGATACCGTCGAACAAAGGAAAAAATAAAAAAGATTCAGATGTTATTGTAATTTTCTGTGTTGCTTTTATCCAGCCCCCTCTTAGTATTAACTTTATTCTCGAGACAGAAGACCGTTTGACTATAAATGGGTGTAATTAATGGTCCAGCGGCGGCATTGACTGCGAAAACGATTATTTGATGAATACAAAGACCAATTCTCACGAGATGATTAGAACAATTGGATCCTCCTATCCTCGCCCTGATGCTCGAGATAAAGTTACAGGAATGACCCGTTTCCTCACCGACCTTAAAGCACCTGGAATGGTATTCGCCGCACCGGTGGTAGCTTCCATTCCTTTCGGACGTCTCCGATCTATTAATACCATCGCGGCTGAAAAAATCATCGGCTTTCTGGGATTTATTTCTGCCCGGGATATTCCCGGGAAAAACCAGGTAGGTGTTATTATTCCCGATCAACCGTTGTTTGTAGAGGATATCATACGTTATGTGGGAGATTCCATTGGGTTGGCAGTGGCTGATTCTCCGGAGCATGCCCGCCAGGCGGCAGATATAATCCAGGTCGAATATGAATCCTGGAAGCCGTATTTTTCCATTGAAGCAAGTCGCACTGCTGGTGGTCCCTTTATTCATGAATCCAATCTGGCCTGTGAACACCGGGTTCGTAAGGGAAACGTAAGGAAAGGATTTAATGCTGCGGACTATGTGATTGAAGCTGAATTTGAAACCCCCTGCCAGGAACATTACTACCTGGAACCTCAGGGCTGCCTGGTTTCCCCCGGAGAAGATGGTCAGGTTAGAGTACTCGGGTCGCTCCAGTGCCCCTTTTATGTGCAAAAAGCAGTGGCTACAGCTCTTGGAATTCCCCTCAATAGCATTCAGGTGGAACAAGCACCTACAGGAGGAGCTTTTGGCGGGAAGGAAGACATTCCCTCTGAACTGTGTGCCCGTGCCGCTGTCGCTGCCCGGGTATTAAACCGGCCGGTTAAAATAGTGTATGATCGTCGCCAGGATATTCAATTGACGAGTAAACGGCATCCCTTTCATATGCATTATAAAGTTGCTGTCAGTAAGGAAGGAAAACTTTTGGCAGCGGAGGTACTTCTGGAAGAAAATGCCGGTGCCTATGCGACGCTCTCTACGGTGGTATCTTATCGGGCAGCGGTTCAGGCGCTGGGTCCATACTCAATCCCTCACGTGAAAGTGGATTCTAAATCCTACTACACTAATTTACCTCCAAATGGTGCTTTTCGAGGGTTTGGATCTCCTCAAGCCGCCTTTGGTCATGAGCGTATGATGGATATTATTGCCGCAAAGCTGAACATGGACCCCTTGGAGTTACGGTTGAATAATATTATTCGATCGGGGGAGGAAACACCGACGGGCCAACATTTAGAAGTAAGTACAGGTGCCGAGGAAACCCTTCGGAAGGCTGCCACCGCATCCAACTGGAAAGAATTCCGTCTTAAACCATCGAAGGATGACCGCTATCTGAAAGGTTTGGGAATTAGTACCGTCCATTATGGGAACTGCCTGGGTGCTGCTGGCTGGCATATGGATGGCGCTGGTGCTAAAATTCAACTCCAACAGGATGGCTCTGTCTCCGTGTCGTTTGGTCTGGTGGAGATGGGGCAGGGAGCGATAACAGTCGTGGTTCAAATGGTGGCCGAAGCCCTGGGGATTGACCCGGAACGGGTGACGGTGTTACCTACCAGTACCAATCAAGTTCCCGACAGTGGGCCCTCTGTGGCCAGTCGGAATGTAGTAATGACCGGGAATGCCATTCGGGATGCCGCCGGGAAGCTATTACCTATTCTAACGGAGGCTGCTGGAGAATTGTTGGAATGCCCTGCCGATCAGATTCGTATTACTGGGGATCAGGTCCTGGATGTCCATTCCGACCGGAGCCTGGGGTTCACCGAGCTTGCGGACTATCTTTTTCGTTCCAATCGACCCAAGGATGCCCTCGGCTGGTGGCACGTGCGGGAGTTGGAATTTGATTCCAAAAGGGGGAATGGCGAGGCCTATTTTACCTATTCCTTTGCTACCCATGTAGCGGAGGTGCATGTGGATCGCTTAACAGGTTTAGTTTATGTGGATCGTATCTGGGCTGCCCATGACGTAGGACGGGTCATCAATCCTGCCGGTGTGGAAGGGCAGGTGGAGGGAGGTACAGCACAGGGAATCGGTTGGGCTCTAACAGAGAAATTTCACTATCGGGATGGAAAAGTGGTGACGAACAATTTATCCACTTACCTGCTTCCTACAGTACTGGACGTGGCTTCCGTGGAAACGGATCTGGTGGAGGAGCCTGAACCTGATGGTCCCTGGGGGGCGAAAGGGATTGGTGAGCCGGCGATTATTCCTACCGCCGCGGCGATTGCCAATGCTGTGAGCAATGCTGTGGGAGCTCAAATAAAGGAACTTCCTTTGACACCGGAAAATGTTCTGGATTTAATTGAAACAAAGGAGAAAGAATATTGAAGGTGCGTTTCGATGGATAAAATTTTGTACGATGGACGTATTCTGAATCCAGCCTTGGAGGAATCCTTTATTTCAAAAGGCTTTATCATCATTCGGGATGGAAAAATCGCTCAGGTGGCACCCGGGGATCCTCCGGAGACGTTAAAGGGGGAGTGGATTGATTTGAACAGGAAATTGGTTCTGCCGGGAATGATCAACGCCCACGCCCATCTTTACTCCTCCCTAGCACTAGGAATGCCTCCGTCTAAAAAGAAGCTTTCCAGTTTTACCCGAATTCTGGAACAGATCTGGTGGATCCTGGACCGGGCACTGGATCGGGAAAGCGTTCAAGCCTCCTTTGAGGCAGGATTGGTGGAACACCTTAGATACGGTGTTACCACCATCATTGACCACCATTCCAGTCCATCTTTTATCAGTGGATCATTGGATCTGTTAGCAGCCTACGGTCAACAGTGGGGTTTGAATATCTCTGGAGCGTTTGAACTTTCAGACCGGAATGGCCCGGAAGTCTTCCAGGAAAGTCTGGAGGAGAATCTCCGTTTTCATCGAGCATATATTAATGTTCCGTCTATTCGACCCCTAATTGGTCTGCATGCCTCTTTTTCACTCTCAGATGCGAGTTTGAAGCAGATCAGCGATGCACTTACCAGTGAAAGGAACTGGGGTATTCATATCCATGTAGCCGAAGATCAGACCGATGCGACCAATGCAATCGAACGGGGTTACACTTCTTTATTGCATCGTCTGGATACTTTTGGTTTGTTGAACCGGAACAGTCTGGTGGCCCATGGGGTTTATTTCTCATCAGAAGATATAAAAAAGGCTGAGGAAAGGGATATTATGCTGGTGCATAACCCCACTTCCAATGCCAATAACCGGGTAGGTCTGGCTACCACCGACTTAATACAATCTTTAAAAGCGGGGTTGGGAACCGATGGCATGCAGGCCAATCTCTTGGATGAGGCACGTCAAGGATCTTTGATTCGAAGTAGTCATTATTCCGGGGACGAGTGGTCTAGTGATTACCTGGAACTACTGTTTAGAAATAATCCGGAGATTGCTACGCGATTGTTCAGCAACCCAATTGGGCGTCTGGAGCCGGGATACCAGGCAGACCTGGCCATTTATGATTACCAGCCCCGGACACAACTGACATCCAGCAACTGGAAAGGACACCTGCTGTATGGTCTTTCTCGACCTTGCGATGTCATCACCGCTGGAGAATATCGATTGAAGGATTATGAATTAGTGGATGGAAAAATTGAACCGATTTATCATCGGTCTCAGGTTCAGGCAGGCCGACTTTGGAGTCGAATGGAACAACTCAGGAAAGAAGGACAATGAAATTAGGTTATCAGGAAATTTTACAGAAGGCAGAGGAATATCGTCAACCCATGTCTCAGTTTTTGCGGGAGCTGGTAGCCATTCCCAGCGAATCCTGCCAGGAAGAACTGGTCATCATGCGGGTAAAACAGGAATTGGAAACTGTAGGGTATGATCGCATTGAAATCGATGAAATGGGAAATGTTTACGGTTTCCTTGGGCAGGGGTCCCATGTGATTGTACTGGATGCCCATGTGGATACCGTGGGAATCGGGAACCCTAAGAATTGGGAAGTAGATCCCTATCTTGGTTATGAAGATGACGAAATTATTATGGGCCGGGGGACATCTGACCAGGAGGGTGGTCTGGCCTCTATGGTGTATGCAGGGAAAATCATCAAGGAATTAAGGCTTGAAGGCAATTATACCTTGGTCCTGACGGGTACAGTGCAGGAGGAGGATTGTGACGGCCTTTGCTGGCAATACATCCTTGATAAAGGGAAATTGAAACCTGAATTTGTTGTTTCCACAGAACCCACGGATGGAGGTATTTACCGGGGGCAACGGGGCCGAATGGAAATCAGAGTGACCACCGAAGGACGTAGTGCCCACGGTTCAGCTCCGGATCGGGGCGACAACGCCATTTACAAAATGGCTCCCATTATTCTGGAATTAAGAGAATTGAATGAACGCCTTCGGGATCATTCTTTTTTAGGGAAAGGGACTCTCACGGTCTCTGAAATATTCTTTACTTCTCCCTCCCGCTGCGCTGTGGCAGATGGTTGTTCGATCTCCATCGACCGTCGTCTGACATGGGGTGAAACGGCCGAATCAGCCCTGGAAGAGATCCGGAATCTGCCCACGGTGAAATCCGCCCAGGCCAAAGTGAATCTCTATCCCTATAATCGCCCTTCCTGGAGGGGATTAACCTATTCCACCGAGGCCTATTTCCCTACTTGGTTGATCGGGGAGGATCATCCTGTAACTCGCACTCTGGTGGAGGCTTACCAAGGTCTTTTTCAGAGGGATCCTCGCGTGGGGAAATGGACTTTTTCCACTAATGGTGTAAGTATTATGGGTCGCTATGGAATTCCCTGTATTGGTTTTGGACCGGGAAAAGAAACCGAAGCCCATGCCCCTAATGAAAAGACCTGGAAAGATCATCTGGTAAAAGCCGCAGCCATGTACGCAGCTATTCCTCTGGTCTACGTGAATTTGTCAGAGAAGGAATTAAATCAATGAATATTTCCGCTGAAAAATTGTTGATTAATCTGAGAGAACGGAACTTTTCTTCCTATCCTTCTGATGTGCTGCTCACCTGGGATTTATCCCAGGATAATATTGAGGCGACTCTACTATTGGCCAACCTTTTTCGTTCCTGGCATCGGGAAGGGCACTCTTTCCGGTTGTTTGATAGTGGTTTGGCGGTTTCAATTTTCCGGGATAAATCTACCAGAACGCGGTTCAGCTTTGCATCTGCTGCCAATTCCCTGGGTTTAGGGGTTGTGGATTTGGATGAAGAAAAATCCCAGGTGGCGCACGGGGAGACGGTGCGGGAAACCGCAACAATGATTTCTTTCATGGCAGAAATAATCGGAATTCGGGATGACCTGTTTCTTGGTGCAGGTCATAGCTATATGGTGGAGGTAGCCGATGCGCTCCAGGCCGCTTTTGAAGATGGTATCCTCCACCAGCGCCCCAGTGTGATTAATCTCCAGTGTGATGTGGACCACCCCACACAAACACTCTCAGACTTGGCTATGTTGGAAAGTACTTATGGTTCTTTAGCAGCTCTACAGGGTAAAAAATTGGCCATGACTTGGGCTTACTCTCCTAGCTACGGTAAACCCCTATCGGTCCCCCAAGGCGTAATTGGACTCATGACCCGGTTTGGCATGGAAGTGGTGCTGGCTCATCCGGAGGGATACGATTTAATTCCGGAAGTGGTGGAGGTAGCACGTAAAAATAGTAAGCAAAGTGGAGGGTCCTTTACTATTAGTCACAATATGACAACTGCCTTTGAGAATGCCGATATTGTTTATCCCAAGTCCTGGGCACCCTATTCGATAATGGAGCAACGGACGAAATTACTACCGGCGGGGAAAACAAATGCCCTGGTTGAACTGGAGCAGGAAGCCCTGGCTCAAAATGCGCGTTTCACCGACTGGGAGTGTAACGGGAAAATGATGAACTGTACCCATTCGGGAAAGGCGCTTTACATGCATTGTTTGCCGGCGGATATATCAGGAGTGAGTTGCCGCCAGGGAGAAGTTTCTAAGGATGTTTTTGAGCGGTACCGCAATGCGACCTACCGTCAAGCCAGTTTCAAACCGTTTGTCATTGCCGCCATGATGGCTCTGGGGCGATTGGATCAACCGCTTTCGAAGTTGGAATTTGTTAAAAATGAAATTTCTAAACAGCTCTAACCAATCGGCTAGAGTATAAAAATGGAGTCTTAGTACATGACCGACAGTGACCAGATTTTAGCTCGTACAATTCAACGTTGCCGGGAAAGGAACATTATTATTCCCACCTACCGTCAGATGCGTAACCCGGGG
>JBHHUS010000007.1:0-48166 GCA_046861615.1 Fidelibacterota bacterium | reverse complement strand
CAGCTTGGGAAGCTGATGCTCTACCAACTGAGCTACACCCGCAAATCACAGCCCAAATTTACAATATTTTCACCTCCACATCATCGAAATCCTGAAAATTAAAGCTGGTAATCCAAGACAAACCTGTTGAGGCCATTTCTCCGTCTGTAGAATCAATCTCTGGAAGACCGTTTTCCTGTAGATTCACCTGGGTCTGATCCTGAAATTTTCACCCGTTTTTGTGGATAAATTGTGGAAAACTCCAATATTAGAAAAATTTCTCGTCGGTAATAAGGGATAAATTACTTTTTGACTTGAAGGAAAATATTGGCTGCAATATATTGGCTCTGCCAACCAATTCAATTATCACTTTTTCGATTGTCAGCCTGAACAATAGATGCTCTTTTTCAGGGACTAACCACATACCAGTGACAGGACTCGTTTATGGCTGAAGCGATTGAACTCAACTTTCCAAGCAGGAAAAAATCCCCGGGGGAACTCAATATATTAGTAGAACAGACCGTCCGTGAACTTACCCAGGAGATCGACGGTCAGGAAACCCAATCCCATCTGGACCACTACCGGATTGAGAATTACTACCAGAGTGATTCCCTTGGTGCCGATGTACTCAAAAATAAATACCTGGCCCCCTGGGAAAATCACCCCTACGAACTCTGGCAGCGGGAGGCCAAAGCGCTTGCTTCGGTGGAAAAGACTAAACTCCTTCGGGAAAAATGGGAGTGGAAATTTTACTCCATCCTGGAGGACTTCAAATTCACCCCCGGTGGCCGGATTATGCACGGAGCCGGGCGGGAAGACATTACTACGACCCTGAATAATTGTTATGTCGTGGCCATCAAGGATGATTCCATCTCCGCCATTTACACTGCCATCCAGGAAGAAGCTTTAACCTATAAATATGGCGGCGGGTGTGGTCATGATTTGTCCATCCTGCGACCCTTGGGCACGGCCATCAACGGTACGGGAGGAACCTCCTGTGGCCCCGTAGGCTTTATGAATCTATTCAGTGAAAATACAAATACCATCGGTCAACACGGACGGCGGGGGGCCAATATGCAAACCCTGCGAGTGGATCATCCCGATATTGAACAATTTATTGAAATTAAATCCAGCAATATCAATATGGTCAAATACTCCAACATCTCCGTTTTGCTGACCCATGAATTCATGCAGGCAGTAGAAAATGACCAGGATTTTAACCTTCGCTGGAACGGTGAAGTGACCAAAACAGTCAGGGCGCGGGAAATCTGGAATCGCATCATCGAACATGCCCATGGCAGCGCGGAACCGGGACTGATTTTCTGGGATACAATGCGGGATTACCACAACGCTGAATATTGTAGCCCCCTGGTTTCCACCAATCCCTGTGCGGAACAACCACTACCCGATGGCGGCTGCTGCAATCTGGGTTCAATTAACCTGGACCGGTTTGTGGATTCCGAGGGTAACTTCAAGGTGGAGGAATTTAAAGAGTCCGTCAGTGTGGCCACGCGCTTCCTTGACAACGTCATTGACTACAATTTAGAACGCCATGCCCTGCCGGAGCAGAAGGAAAATGCTGAGAGGGATCGCCGTATCGGTCTGGGGATTTTTGGTCTTGGCGATATGCTGTTAAAAATGGGCACCAAATATGACAGTGATGATGCCCTGCAGACATTAGATCAGATCATGCAAATCTTCCGTGATACGGCCTACGAAACCAGTGTTGACCTGGCCGGGGAAAAAGGAGCCTTCCCCAATTTCAAATGGGAAGGTTACAATAAAAGCAAATTCATTAAAAATCTGCCAAAACAACTACGGGGAAAAATCAAAACTAACGGAATCCGGAATGCCACAATCCTTACCGTACCGCCCACTGGCAGCGGCGCCATTGTGGCCCGGGTGACCTCCGGGATTGAACCCATCTTTGCCACCTCATACAAACGACGGGTAAAAGAAAGTGATGGCTACGGGCAAAAATACCGGGAATACACAGTATATCATCCAACTATCGAAAAATTATTCAAGACCGATGCGGATCTGCCAGACTATATCGTCACAGCTCATGAAATCGATCCCTATTTCAGAGTTAAGATGCAGGGGGTGATTCAGAAATATATTGACAGCTCCATCTCCTCCACGGTGAATCTAAAAAAAGACATCTCAGTCGATACAGTGGCCGATATTTATATGACCTCGTATAAAGAGGGGTTGAAAGGAATCACCGTTTACCGGGAAGGTTCAAGAGAAGGCATTCTGGTTACCGATCAACAGGCTGACGGTGAACAAAAACAAGCCCTTGAAGCGGCTGCAAAACAGAAAACAGAGATTCAGGCAAGTCCTCAAAACGGCTCTCCGAAACGCCCGCGTATACGTCCGCAGGCCACCCAGGGAGTGACCCGGCGAATCCGGACAGGCGAAGGAACGCTATACATTACTATCAATGAAGATCAGGATGGTCTATGCGAAGTATTTACTGCCATTGGAAAAGCCGGTGGCAATGCTGCCGCTCAGTCTGAGGCCATCAGCCGACTTATTTCCCTGGCTTTACGCTCCGGAATCGATCCCCAGGCAATCGTCAAGCAATTAAAGGGTATCAGCGGTCCAACGCCAACCTGGGAAGACGGTCGACTGATTCTCTCCACGCCGGATGCCATTGGAAAAGCACTGGATGATTATTTAAAAGAAAGGAAATTAATCGCTGAAAATGAGCTGTATTCAGATCAGGACAGTAGTGAACATAAAATGCATTTCACCATTGCTACCAGTGAGGAAGAACACGGTCGGAATGTAACCGACTTCACCTATAAAAATATTACCAATTGTCCGGACTGCGGCGGAACCGTAACCCATGAAAGTGGCTGCGTTACCTGCCCCAGTTGCGGGTTCTCAAAATGTGAGTAAGGCTCCTTCACGGAAATAAAAAGCCCGGTCTTAAGAAAGGCCGGGCTTTTTAAATTCTAAAACTACTCAGGTTTAAAATTCGAGCAATTCTTTTTCCTTTTGCTCCTGAATTTCATTCAATAAACTAATATGTTCATCCGTAATGGTTTGTACTTCCTGTTCTGATCGCTTGATTTCGTCTTCAGAAATATGTTCTTCAGCACCAAACTCCTTAATATGATGGAGGGTATCCCGCCGAACATTTCTCACCGCCACACGACCATCTTCAATCAAATGATGGACATATTTTATTAAATCCCGGCGACGTTCTTCTGACAGGGCCGGAATGGGAACCATTACAGCGGCTCCATTATTGCTGGGGGTCAGTCCGAGATTGGATTCCATAATAGCTTTTTCAATCACCGGGATCAGGGATTTTTCATAAGGCTGGATTATAATTAATCGCGGTTCCGGGACCGAGATGGTTGAAACCTGAATTAAAGGTGTTTGCGCTCCGTAATAATCAACCTGAATAGAGTTTAACAGCTCCGGATTGGCCCGTCCTGTGCGAACTTTGGCCAGTTCCATCCGGGTGTGATCCACCGCTTGATTCATCCGGTGTTTAGCGTCGTTAAATATTTCACTCAACATCAATTCATTCCGTTACGGTCGTTCCAACTTCTTCACCCAGAATAACCCGTTTTAATTCCCCCGCACGGTTAATGCCAAAGACACGGATTGAAAGTCCGTTTTCCTTGCACAGTGTAATCGCTGTTAAGTCCATGACCTGTAAATTTTTACGCAGGACCTCATCATAGGTAACGGATTTATATTTCCGGGCATCCGAATTTAATACGGGATCTTTGTCATAAACACCATCCACTTTGGTGCCCTTCAGCAGGACGTCTGCCTTTAATTCCGTTGCCCGCAAGGCCGCTGCTGTATCGGTTGTAAAATAGGGATTTCCGGTACCCCCGGCGACGAGGACAATTCTGTTTTTCTCCAGATGCCGCAATGCCCGGCGGCGAATATAGGATTCAGAAATCTGGGATACGGTGATTGCTGACAGGGTACGGGTTTCACAACCGATATTCTCCAGGGCATCCTGAACACTAATTGCATTCATGATCGTTGCCAGCATCCCCAAATAGTCACCAGTGACCCGTTCCATTCCCTTACTGGCTGCCTGCATACCACGGAAAATGTTACCGGCGCCAATAATTAAACCGATTTTAACACCTAATTCGTGAACGGTTTTGATTTCCTGGGCTAACTCGTGTGCCCGTTGAGGATCAATACCAAAACCCTGTTTTCCTGCCAGTACTTCCCCGCTCAATTTCAGCAGGACGCGACCGTAAACAGGTTTGGTCATATAAAGTAATTAATGCAATTGGCCGTTGCTTGCTTCCTCACCAATAGCAAAACGAGTAAACCGGTTCAAGACAATATTCTCACCCAGGGTGGCCACCGCCTCTGTTAACAGGTCCTGAACCTTCCGGTCCGGATCCTTAATAAACGGCTGTTCCAGTAAACACGCCTCCTGGTAATACTTTTCCAGACGGCCATTTACCATTTTTTCAATGATGCTCTCCGGCTTATCCGAAGCTCTGGCTTGTTCCAGATAAATATCCTTTTCCCGCTCGATGATGGTAGTATCCAGGTCTTCCCGTCGAATTGCCAGGGGATTAGTAGCGGCAATCTGCATGGCAATATTGTGCGCCAGGTCTTCAAATCCCTCTGTCTTGGCCACAAAATCAGTTTCACAGTTCAATTCCACCAGGACGCCCAGACGCCCGCCGTGGTGAATGTAAGCGAAGATAAGGCCTTCTTTTGCCGTCCGGCTACCCTTTTTCTCCGCCTTGGCAATTCCCGTTTTCCGTAAATGGTCAACTGCCTTTTCTATATCCCCCTCCGTTTCCATCAGCGCTCGCTTACAATCCATCATGCCGGCACCGGTTTTATCCCGGAGTTCCTTTACAATTTTTGCATCAATAGTCATTTTCCCTCTTCGACTTCTACAGCTACATCCGCTGCAACCGGAGCTGATTCCACGGTGGCTGATTCTAAAACTTCTGCTTCCGCGGTTTCAGTTTTGGCTTCAGCTTCGGGGGCAGGCGATTCAACACTTTCAGTCTTAACAGCTGCTTCATCCTTTTCTTCCGCTTCCATCTCTGAAACGGCCTTCCCGGTCGATTCCAGAACTGTATCGGCAACGGCAGCAATGATTAACTGAATCGTACGAATGGAATCATCATTGGCAGGAATCGGGTAATCAATCATGGTCGGATCAGTGTTTGAATCGATAATGGCAATAATTGGAATTCCAAGACGATTGGCTTCCATGATTGCCGTAATTTCATGCCGTGCATCCACTACTACAATCGCATCGGGCAGTCGTTTCATATCCTTGATCCCCCGGTGTTGATCGGCTAATTTGATTCTTTCCCGGTTTAATTTCTGGATTTCCTTCTTGGTCAGGTTATCATAAATGTGAGAGCCTTCCTTTTCCAAAAGATGTAACCGTTTAATACTCTTTTTAATGGTTGAAAAATTGGTCAGCGTTCCACCCAGCCAGCGCTCCACCACGTAGAACATGCCACAGCGGTCAGCTTCCTGTTGAACAATGTCCCGGGCCTGTTTTTTAGTCCCAACAAACAGGATTTCGCCGTTATTTTTCAGGATGGAACGAATAAACTCCAGAGCACGATTCAAATTCAGAATCGTTTCTTCAAGATTAATGATATGCACGCCATTTTTTTCCATCAAAATGAAAGGCTTAAAATTGGGGTGCCATTTACGAGTCACGTGGCCGAAATGAGCCCCGGTACTCAATAAATCTTCAAATGTAACTTCTGTCATAAAATATTATCGTTTAGAAAATTGAAAGCGTTTACGCGCGCCGGGCTGACCGTATTTTTTCCGTTCCACCTGTCGGGAATCCCGGGTAAGAAAGCCCTGATCTTTCAGTCGGGGACGAAAATCACTATTCACCTCATTCAATATCCGGGCAATACCCAACCGGATGGCGCCGGCCTGACCGCTCAGTCCTCCACCATATACATTGACATCAATATCATACGCTTCCAATTGGTCAGTGAGTTCCAGCGGTTGGGTCACAACGGTAGCCAGGGTGTCTCGACATAAATAATCTTTATAGGGTACGCCATTGATCTTAATTGATCCTTTACCCGGGACCATATACACCCGGGCAACAGAACGTTTCCGACGACCAACAGCATGATAAACTGCTTGTGCCATTAAATGTCCAATACCTTTGGTTGTTGAGCGGTGTGAGGATGGGCAGGTCCGGTGTACACCTTAAGATGCTTGATTAATGCTCTGCCAAGCCGATTTTTTGGTAACATTCCCTTCACTGCCGATTCGACAATCCGCTCCGGATGCGTTCGACGTAAATGATCAACATCCGTGAAAGAAGTTCCACCGGGATAACCGGAATGTTTGAAATAATTTTTACCCCGTTCCTTATTTCCCGTCAATTTTACTTTTTCGGCATTGACAACGATTACAAAATCCCCCATATCCAGATTGGGTGAAAAGGAGGGTTTATGTTTTCCTCGTAAAATTTTAGCAATTTCGCTGGCAAACCGGCCCAGGGTTTTCCCCTCGGCGTCTGCTATGTACCAGCCCTTGTTTATTTCAGCTGCTTTTAATGTTTTTGTCTTCATGATTTTCGATTCAAAAATAGCCCGAGAAAGTAGTATTGCCGGTTTATGCCAGTCAACCTTAATTCACCCTTTAACAAATACTCTTCCCTTACCCGTTTAATCAATATCCAATTGTCAGGAAATTAGCGCAATGTTCCCCCTGGTGATAGTGTAGCGGACCTTACCATGCAGTCTTTCGCCCACAAAAGGAGTATTTTTTGAGCGGGAATAAATATTACCGACTTCAAAACGCCAGTCCTGGTTTCTGTCGAATATAACCAATTCCGCCAGCGTACCTTTGCTAAATAAATCAAAATTGAATCCCATCACCCGACGCGGATTGACCGTCAATTTTCGAATTAATTTCATAAAGGGAAGTTCATGTTCTGCAACTAACACTTTGTTCACGACTCCGAAACAGGATTCCAGGCCAATCATTCCAAAGGGGGCCAGGTCAAAGGTGGCTTCTTTTTCTTCAATCGTATGGGGAGCGTGATCCGTCGCAATACAATCAATTGTACCATCTAAAACCGCTTCAATCAATTTCAACCGGTCTGTTTCTCCCCGGATCGGTGGAGCTACTTTCAAATTGGTGTTAAAGGATTTAAGCTGTTCATCGTTAAAATACAGATGATGCGGGGTTACTTCAGCAGTTATACCGGAGAAAGTATTTTTTGCCGACCGGATCAACGCTGCTGACTGGGCAGTACTAACGTGCGGTACATGCAACTGAGCCCCGGTTAGTTTACTTAATTCCAGATCGCGGTAAATCATAATTGATTCCGACAACCCGAGAATCCCACTCAATCCCAGCTCCGTGGAAACCGGCCCTTCATTCATGATACCATCGGACCTTAAATCCTGATCCTCCGCATGATTAATTACCGGAATGGAAAACATGGTACTGTACTCCAATGCTTTTCTCATCACCGTCCCGTTCGTCACAGGCAATCCATCATCGCTGAATGCCACGGCACCTTCATGGATCATGGCGCCCATTTCAACCAACTCCTTTCCAGCCTGACCTTTGGTTATAGCACCAACGGGATGGATGTGAACGGCGGTTTCATTCGCCTTTTCCCGAATGAACCGGATAGCCTCGGGAGAATCCATGGGCGGGTCCGTGTTTGGCATAACACATACACGGGTGAAACCACCAGCCAGAGCAGCCATGGATCCGGTTTGTAACGTTTCCTTATCCTCCCGACCCGGCTCGCGAAAATGAACGTGTAAATCACAAAAACCATGTGTTATTACCAATCCGCTACAATCAATTATTTCAGCTCCTTTCGGTATCGTCTGGAGACCAACTGATTTGATTTTTCCATTTTTTAAAACCAGATGCCCCTTTATTTCCTTTCGATTCAAAGGGTCCAGGATAATACCGTCTTTAAGGACGAGTTCGTTTGGTACCTTTATGATTTTCATATCAATTATTCCTTTCATCATCCTGTTTCCCTCCCAGCAGGAGAAACAGAATTGCCATCCGCGAGGCGACACCGTTTAAAACCTGATCCAGAATAATCGCCTGGTCACTGTCAGCCACAACGCTGTCAATTTCTACACCCCGGTTCATGGGACCTGGATGCATGATAACTAATTCCTTTTGATGGCGGGATAAGCGTTCAGCGTTGATCCCAAACAGACTCCGGTATTCCCGAACAGAGGGAACGAGTCCCACCCCCATGCGCTCCCGCTGAATCCGCAATACATTTAAAGCATCCGCCCATTCAATAACTTCATCCAGATTATAATTCACCGTCACGTTCAAATCATTTATATTCGGTGGAATCATGGTTGCCGGACCACAAATCTGAATTTCCGCCCCCAGTTTGGTTAAACCGAAAATATTACTGAGGGCTACCCGGCTGTGGGCAATGTCTCCGATAATTCCCACTTTCAACCCCTTTAAATCCCCAAATTTTTCCTGGAGGCTCATCATATCCAGAATTGCCTGGGTAGGATGTTCATGGGTCCCGTCACCGGCATTAATAACCACTGCATCGATATACTTAGTCAAATGATAGGGTGAACCGGGGGTGGGATGACGCATTACAACCGCATCGATTTTCATCGCTTCAATATTTTGAGCTGTGTCTTTGAAACTCTCTCCCTTTTTTAAACTGGAGGAAGCCGCAGAGAAATTCACCGTATCAGCGCTCAATCGTTTTTGAGCTAATTCGAAACTGATTCTGGTGCGGGTTGAATTTTCAAAAAACAGGTTTACAATTGTTTTTCCCTGGAGGGAAGGTACTTTTTTAATCGGCCGATCCAGGACTTCCCGAAATTTAAAAGCAGTGTTGATGATTGTTTTAATATCTTCAACCGGGTAATCCTGAAGCCCCAGTAAATGCTTTTGTTGCAGCATTATTCCACCTCCCTTGAACGAATCAACTGCACCCGATCCGTTCCATCAACTTCCGTCAAATGAACGGCTACCTGTTCCTCTTCGTGGGTGGGAATATTCTTCCCCACAAAATCCGCTCGAATGGGCATTTCCCGGTGGCCGCGGTCCACTAAAATCGCCAGCTGGACGGCTGCCGGACGACCGAAAGCATTTAGTTCCTCCATTGCTGCCCGGATGGTTCGCCCCGTAAACAGCACATCATCCACCAGAACAATGGTTTTATCATCAATAGAGTCGGGAATGTCCGTGCCTTTCACCTGCGGGACTACCAGTCGTTCTCTGAAATCATCCCGGTGAAAAGTAATATCTACTGAGCCGATGGGAATGTCAATCCCTGAAATAGATTTCATCAACTGCTGTAATCGCTTCGCCAGCGGTTCCCCCCGGGTTAAAATACCAACGAGAATCAGGTTTTCCGCACCACTGTTGCGTTCCAGGATTTCATGCGCCATTCGGGTAATGGATCGATTTAATGCAGTGGAGTCCATCACCAGTTTTTTTTTAATCGCCGTCACAAATACCTCCCATTAATAAAAAACCTCCGGGCAATGGGTTATCCAATTCCAGGATTTCCAATCACGGAGGTTTAATTCTCTGCCCTTTCCTTCTCGCTGGAATGGATTAAAGGGTTTAATAACTGGAATAAAATTACAACTGATTGCGACCCTTTAAAAAGGAATTAAAACCATCAATGACTTCTCCGACTGCTTCACTGAGGTCATTCACATTAGTCAGATCAATAATCAGGTTAATCGGTTCCTTTTGGAACCATTTCAGTTGTTTCCGGGCATATTGTCGAGTTTTGGTGTTAATCTCCTGAACCATTTCTTTATAGGTCAGACCACCTTCCAGATGACGCTTAATCTGATGGTAACCGATGGAGTCAGACGGATGAACATTATCAATTGATCCGGTTGACCGCAGGCGTTCCACTTCTCCAACCCATCCGGCAGCTAACATGGCGTCGGTGCGACGGCCGATTCTGGCTTCCAGTTTTTTAATTTCCACCGTTATCAAAACAGTAAACATATTAATGACCGATTCAAGTTGTTCCCGTTGCTGTTGTTGGAAATGAATGGAAGGTGGAGCACCGGTAGATTCAAATATCTCCAGTGCACGAATCAGGCGTTTCTTATTGTTTGGATGGACAATACCGGCATAGGCCGGATCAAGCGCTTTCAGTCGCTCCAACATGGTCTCCCCCCCCTTCGTATCATATTCTTTTTCCAGTTTAGCCCGGATAGCGAGGTCGGTTGTACTCCCGATGAAAATTCCCCGTCTTAGGGCCCGATAGTACAACCCGGCGCCACCGCATAAAATCGGCTGATGTTTCCGTTGGATAATGTCCTCCACTACTCCTTCCACCAGGCGAACATATTCACCGGCGGAGATGGCCTGATGTGGAAGGCGAACACCCACTAAATGATGCAGGACCTGTGCCTGTTCCTCCTGGCTTGGTTGAGCCGTACCAATTTCCATTCCGGCGTACACTTGCCGGGAATCCAATCCAATCACCTCCCCGTTGATCTGTTTGGCGATCTCTATGGCAAAATGCGTTTTACCGGCGGCGGTGGGCCCTACAATCGCTAAAATGGGTGTTCCTTCTAATGGCGAGCGGGTACGAATACTCATGATCGTTCAAATCGGTGATCTAACTCATCCAGGGATAATTGCACAATAATCGGCCGACCATGGGGACAATAATAGGGATGTTGAGAGCCAAAAAGCCGATTTACTAATTCCTGCATTTCCGCTTTGGTCAGTACATCACCAGCTTTCACGGCCGCTTTGCAGGCAAAACTGGTTGCTAATGCTTCCTGAAACGAGCTGTAAGTCTTCTTGGTTTTTAAAAATTCATCTAAAATATCCCGAATTATCTTTTTTTCATTGCCCCAGCCCATTTCTGATGGAATCGCTTCTATCATAACAGTGTTAATTCCAAACTCTTTCATTCTGAAACCCATTTTTTCAAGAAAGGGCAGGACGTCTAAAAGGACTGAAAATTCATCAGCTGAAAATTCCAGAACTTCCGGAAATAATAATGTCTGGGCTGCCATCGGCTGTGCATTCATGGCTGCCATGGCTTCTTCATAAAGTACCCGTTCATGCGCCACATGCTGATCAATGATCACCAATCCACTGCTGATCTGGGAAACAATATATTTAGTGTGGACCTGCCAGATATTTTCAATGCTGATACTGTTCTGTTCAAAATCATCTCTGGCCGGTAATGAAGAAACATATGTTTTAGCACGTTCCAAACTGGACCTATTCTGATCCTGTGTTTTCGCTTCCCGGGTTGGTTTTAAACCTAACTGGTCCGGATCTGGTGGGATACTGCTCCAGGTTTGAACCCGATTACCAATTGTACCCTGCCAATCACGACGGGAATCAAACTGGCGTTTTTCAAAATCCGGGATCGTGGCTAATATCTCAGTCAATGCTTCCGATACAGCGGATTTCAGGACATGGTACACTCGCCATTCATCCTGAAATCGAACTTCCGTCTTCATGGGATGCACATTCACATCGACCTGATCCGGCGGAAGTGCCAAATTCAGAGCAAAGAAGGGATATTCCCCCCGTTTCAACAATGATTGGTAAGCCTGGTAAACACCGGAGTTCAACAGACGATTTTGAATATAACGCCGATTTAGAAAAATGTACTGTTCACGGGCACGATTACGGACCAGATTCAGGTTACCCACATAACCGGAGATGAAATAATCCCCCTTACTGTAGTCCACGGCCAGCAACTGACCCCGATAAGCCGGGTCCATGACCGCTACGATCCGGTCATCCAGATTTTCCGGTGTTAGATTCAAAATCTCCCGCTCATCGGAGACCAGGCGGAAAGTTATTTCCGGATAAGCCAAAGCGAATCGACGGACCATTTCAACAATTTTCCTGAATTCTATCCGAGGTGTTTTCAGGAATTTTTTTCTGACGGGCGTATTGTAAAACAAATCACGAATCGTAATTTGAGTTCCCCTGATCTGCGGAGCGGGCTTGATTGGTGCCAGGGTCTCGCCCTCCACCTCCAGTTCTGCCCCATCCTCCCCGGGAGTACAGGAAACCACTTTTATCCGGGCTACCGATGCAATACTAGCCAGAGCTTCACCGCGAAAACCCAGGGTTTCAATTCTAAATAAATCATCAATTGCATACAGTTTACTGGTACTGTAACGCTGAAACGCCAAGGGCAAATCATCAGCGGAAATTCCGGAACCGTTGTCAGTTACCTGCAGCAATTGATGACCCCCTTTTTCAACAATGATTGAAATTTCAGTGGCCCCGGCATCCAGACTGTTTTCCACCAGCTCTTTCACTACGGAGGCTGGCCGTTCAACAACTTCCCCGGCGGAAATTTTATTCCGTAAATCCTGCGTTAATGGCTTAATTCTCATTACTGTGATTAAGCCGGAGAACCAGCTGTTAAAACCCGATAAAAATAGTATTGGTAATTCACTTACGGTTACTTTTTAGGAGGTTCATGGTTTTTTCAAAGGTAACCCGGTGTGCCTTCTCAGCTTTTTGGATCAGATCTTTCACCGCTGTTTCTTTTCCCTGTAAGTAATCAGGATCGTCCACTGCCGACAGGTTAATCAAAACATTCATTCCAGCTCCACGCACCGCCGCTAAAGCCACTTCAGCAGCGACTCCGGCGTCACTAACCGAGTTTGGATTTCCGTGTTCCACCAGCTTTTGTGCCAGTTGAATAATTTCCAGGGAAACGGTAGCAACCTCGAAGGGGATTTCGGTTGCATATCGATTAGCCTTCTGAATTTCACGCTGTTTCTGCTTCTTTTCCGGCGATGTGGTAGCCGGCAGGCGGCCGGCATTCATTACCTGATTGAAAGCCCGGGTATCTTCATCAACCAGGAAAATCAGGCGTTCCTTTACTTCTTGAGCGGTTGTACCGATTGTTTCCATCTCCGCCTGATAGGCTCCAAATCCCCTTTTTTCATGAGTTAGAGCGGCCACCATGGAAGCCAGAGCAGCACCCAGGCTCCCAGCCAGAGCGGCGACACTGCCGCCCCCGGGGGCGGGGCTGTTGGAAGAAAGTTCTTGTATAAAATCGTTCACTGAAGCTGACATAAGGTCTCCTGCCTTGTTTTGTCCAACGGCATATTCGATGATTTTTTCATCCGGGTTAAATGGTGTAACATCATTCAGACCCAAAGATTGAATAGCTGTTTCAACAATGTCTAACTGAGGGATACCCGTGGTCCGCCGTTGTTTCTTAAGATAATGATTTCCTGCTATTAGTAAGGCTTCCAGGGGAATCAAACCAACCAATTCACTTCCAGTAACACGCACGCCCCGTTCTTCCGCCAGACGACAAGCTTCATCAAATACGTCATGAATGGTTGAAATTTTATAGTTAGTAAAGTTGATGGAAATCTGGGCGCGCTTAAAAGTGTCAATATACCAGCCCACTGCCTTGATGTCTTTGAATTTTCCCGGTTTTTTTACTGCCTTACCAACCAGATTCGCCGGATCATATCCATTTTCAGCCCACACCGCTTCCACGTCATGCTGGTGTACTTTATTACTATGTTTAACAATTCCGTTAACGGAGTCCATTACCTGGTTGCAAAAGGAACAGGGATAAGCTCCTTTTTGATAACGAACAATTTTACCATCCAGGAGATTAGGAGAATCTGGGGCTGGAATGCGCAGCGATCGCCCCTTTTCCCTCAATTCAAACGCAATATCGGTTGCCAGCCGTTGATCCCGGGTATTCAGATTAATATTGTAAGCAATTAAAAAATCGCGAACACCAATCACCGTCGCTCCGGCTTCAGGATTTAATTCAGTCGGTCCAAAGTCCGGTTTCCATCGGGGATCTTTCAGTTTTCGGGCAAGGCCTTCATATTCTCCCTGGCGGATCAAAGCTAGATTTCGACGCTCTTTACTGGCAGCGGAATGTTCGTATAAATAGACTGGAATCTGAAGTTCATCACCAACACGTTTACTGACACGCTTGGATAAATCAACACAGTCCTGGATTGAAGCACCGGAAATTGGAATAAACGGACACACATCTGTGGCGCCCATACGGGCATGGGCACCCCTATGGGTGCGCATATCAATCACTTCAGCAGCGATTTTGATCGCCTGGAAAGCAGCTTCCTCCACAGCCGAAGCCGGACCTACAAAGGTTACTACCGTCCGGTTTGTATCTGTACCCGGATCCACATCAAGCAAAGTGATATTATCCACTGCTTTAATGGCCGTGGTAATTGCCTCAATTTTAGCCTGATCCCGGCCTTCACTGAAATTGGGGACACATTCAATCAGATTCATCATCGTGACTTAACCAGCTTCCGAAAATCCATTTAAATAAACTATCAGCCAGAGTACGATTATTAACATCCCCACTAACCAGAGAAAAGACCGGCGGGAGCGGTGTACCGGCAAAAGACGGGTGAAAAACCGTTTATGTTTTACGCTGCTCATGCTCCGGCAAATAAATACATAAAGAAGTTTACAAAGGGGCTCATGAACCACCACAAAATTGATATTCTGGTAAAATACCCGATCATGATCAACCCAATTAATATTTGGGGCCCGTATATTTGTAATTTGTGCGTGAGTTCCGGATTTCTGCGAATCATTAATCCGGAAAAAATCTGTGAACCATCTAGCGGTGGAATTGGAATTAAATTAAAAACCGCCAGCATAATATTGATCTGGGTAAACAGCATCAGTACGGCTGCCAGGGCTCCCTGATGCCCCAGAAGGCGGATCAGCATTCCACCAACGAATCCCAGAAATAAGTTGGCTGCCGGACCGGCAAAAGCAATTTTCATCATGTCAACTCGGGGATTTCTCAAATACCGGATATCAACAGGGACCGGTTTAGCCCAACCAAAACCGACAAACAGAATCATTAATGATCCAAAAATATCAAGATGGGCAGCTGGATTTAAGGTCAAGCGACCCTGATATTTTGAGGTGGGATCTCCCATTCGGTTGGCCATCCAGGCATGGGAGTATTCATGGAATACCAAGGCAAATAAGAGTACCGGGATTAATAGAATCAAAACTTCTAGAGGGAGACGAAACAACATTTAATCAAACCTCGGGTGAAATGTTTTATGAACTTCCTTCAAATATTCCCGGTCCAGGTGCGTATAGATCTGAGTGGTGGATATATCAGCATGACCGAGCATTTCCTGAACAGAACGAAGATCAGCGCCTCCTTCCAGTAAATGAGTAGCAAAGGAATGACGGAGTGTGTGGGGACTTATTTTTTTATTTATCCCCGCCGCCTGAGCCCACTTTTTCAACAGAACCCAAATCATCATACGGGTCAACGGTTTCCCATTCCGGCTGAGAATGACAGCAGTTGCATTGCGATTTTTCCGCACTAACGTGGGGCGCAGATAATCGAGATAATGTTCCAGGCGTTCCAACGCCTGGGGGCCCATGGGTACAAACCGTTGTTTATCGCCCTTGCCACGGACTGAAATCATCTCAGCGTCCAATCTTAAATCATTCACTGCCAGCTGACATAATTCAGATACCCGTAAACCACAGGAATAAAGCAATTCCAAAATGGCCAAATCTCGAAGTTTCCAGGGGTAATTATCGGGGATTGAACCCAGAATTCGATCCACCTCCGTTACTGTCAGGATCTGTGGCAATTTTCGCGGTAGTTTGGGTGCCACCAACGTCTGAGACGGGTTCTCTCCAACCAGTCCTTCTGCTGAGAGGAAACCATGGTAAGAACGAACAGAAGCAAAGGCCCTTTTTACACTGGCAGGAGCCAGTTCCGTATCTTTTAAAAACCGAATATAAGCCCGGATATGATGCTGATTAACCTGTTTAACAGAATCTAATTTTTGCTGCCGGCCCAAGAAATTAAAATAACGCTGCAGATCGCGATAGTAAGCATCAATCGAGTTTCTGGCTAGATTACGTTCCACCTTGAGCATACTCAGATAATCCTGAAGATAGGTCTCCATACTACTCCCCGGAGCTAAGGGCGAATTCAACCAATTCACATAAAATATGTTCTACCAATAAATGCCCCTCTTGAATCCGCTGAGTATCATCACTGGGTACACAAATTACCACATCTCCCCTGGCTTTCATTTTTCCGCCATCCCGGCCCGTTAGCACAACAATATGGATTCCCATTTTTTCCGCGGTGTCAATTCCCCGGATTACATTTTCCGAATTACCGCTGGTAGAAATCGCAATCAGCACATCCCCGGCTTCACCAAGCCCCTCAATTTGACGCTTGAATATCGATTCATAATTCACATCATTGGACCATGCAGTTATAAAAGAAGAATCCGTGGTTAGTGCTATAGAAGGAATCGCAGGGCGGTCATGGTTCCTTAATCCGCCCATTAATTCAGCAGCCATATGTTGAGCATCCGCTGCACTCCCACCATTACCGCACCAAATTATTTTTTTATGATTCCTGACAGCTGAGATCATTAGGTGAACCACCTTTTCAATGGCGTGATCATTTTCAGACAACAGATTATCAATGACATTGGCATGTTCTACTAAAATTTCCCCAATCCTGTTTTTTATGATATTTTTCACGCGATTAAATCTTGATAGGAATCGGCATTTAATAACGCTTCGATTCTGGCTGAATTACTAAGTTTAATTTTTATTATCCAACCTGAATTGTAAGGGTCTTCATTAACGGCAACTGGATTACCCTCCAAATCCTGATTTATTTTTATGACCTTTCCGGAAAGTGGTGCATATAAATCAGCAACCGTTTTCACCGCTTCAATTGTTCCAAAAGGTTCTTCCTGGGCAAGTTCTTGGTTCAGATCAGGAAATTCGATAAAGATAATATCACCCAGTTCACTCTGGGCATGATCGGTAATGCCGACAGTAGCAATGTCGCCATCAATCCGAACCCACTCGTGATCCCTGGTGTATTTTAAATCTTTTGGAATCGTCATTACTGGTCCTTTCGCTTCATTTTAATTATTGGGTTTATATTCAAATATTTCCAGAAAACTGGTATCAAAATTCCCGGAGCGGAAGGATTCATCACGCATAATTGCCAGATGAAAAGGTATTGTTGTTTTGGGACCTTCAATAATACACTCCTCCAATGCCCGCTGCATCCGGATAATTGCTTTCTCCCGGGTAGTTCCCTGAACAATTAGTTTTCCAATCAGAGAGTCATAATAGGGTGGAATCTGATATCCGGCGTAGGCATGCGTATCCACTCGCACACCCTTACCCCCCGGCATATGAAAACTGGTGATTTTCAGAGGAGATGGAATAAAATCCTTCGCCGGGTCTTCCGCGTTGATTCGGCATTCAATTGCATGCCCCCGGAGTTTCATATTATACAGGTAATCCGGGAATTTTTCGCCTGCATGCATCCGGATCTGTTGTTTAATTAAATCAATGCCTACTACCATCTCCGTTACCGGGTGTTCCACTTGAATACGGGTATTCATTTCCATGAAATAGAAATTCTGGTCTTTATCCAGTAAAAACTCAATTGTGCCCACACCCACATAATTCACCGCCTTGGCGCCTTTTACAGCGGCAATACCCATTTTTTTCCGGAGTGCATCATCAACCACGGCCGATGGAGATTCCTCCAGCAGTTTCTGATGTCGGCGTTGAATGGAACATTCACGTTCACCCAAATGTACCACGTTTCCAAATCCATCAGCCAGAATCTGCATCTCAATATGACGGGGTTCCACAATAAATTTTTCCAGATATAAATCCCCATTCCCGAAAGACTGGATTGCTTCCCGGCGAGCCGTCTTAAAGGCGTGTTCAAGTTCATCGGCTTCCTGTACTAACCGCATTCCCCGGCCACCACCGCCTGCTGAAGCTTTCAGCATTACCGGGTATCCGATTGGATCAGCTAGTGCTTTCGCTTCTGAAATATCCTTTAGAATTCCATCGCTGCCCGGAATAACCGGCACTCCCGCCTGAGCCATGGTCAATTTCGCCTGGGCTTTATTCCCCATGGCATTGATTATATTTGCGTCGGGACCAATAAACGTGTAACCATTATCCTGACAAATCTGAGAGAAATCGGCATTTTCGGCCAGAAAACCATATCCCGGATGGATGGCATCGGCATTAGTAATTTCTCCGGCGGCGATGATTCGCGGTATATTTAAATAACTGTCATTCCCCAAAGGAGGACCAATGCACACCGCCTCATCGGCAAATTTTACATGGAGCGATAATTCATCCGCAGTGGAGTATACCGCCACTGTTCTGATTCCCAGTTCATGACAGGCCCGGATAATTCGCAATGCAATCTCACCGCGATTGGCAATCAGGATTTTATCAAACACAAGTGGTGCTCAACGCTAAGACGGATCAATAATAAATAGCGGTTGGTTGTATTCAACCGGTTGACCGTTCTCAACCAGAATCGTAGTTATAGTACCATTTAACTCTGCCTCGATTTCATTCATGATTTTCATCGCTTCTATGATACAAAGGGTGCTGCCTTTAGAAACTTTACTACCTTCTTGAATAAATGGTTCTGCCTCCGGTGAAGGTGAGCTGTAGAAAGTACCGGGCATAGGCGAAAGGACATTGACACCGTTCGGTTCCCGGGTAGCTATCGGCGTTACTCCCGCAGCAGTAGTTGCTTGACCACCTGCCTGTGATTGGATTGTAACCGTCGATTCACTCTCCGGAGCCGAATTCCCTGAATAGACCGAAGCAGTTTTAACTACCCTAAATCTTTTACCCCAAAACGTAACATCGATTTCATTTACGTCACTCTGTTCAAGAATATAGACTAATTCTTTTAATTTGTCCTGCCACATGTTGATTACCTCAGTTGTTTAGCGGGTAAAAATACACTTAAGATTTAACCCGTTCAATATATTCTCCTGAACGAGTGTCAATTTTTAAAATGTCTCCCTCCTCCACAAATAATGGCACCTGCAGGGTATAACCGGTTTCCACCGTGGCCGGCTTGGTTGCTCCAGAGGTAGTGTTGCCTTTGACCGCCGGTTCCGTGTGGGTCACTGGTATTTCCACGTGGGCCGGGAGACGAATATCCAACACTTCCGCCTGGTCGAATAATAAATCCACATTTAAACCAGCGGTTAAAAAATTACCGACGTCTTTTACCACCGTCTTAGGAATATTATACTGTTCATATGTTTGGTTATCCATGAAAACAAATGAATCACCATCATCGTAAAGAAATTGGACTGCTTTGGCTTCAATACGAATGAATTCAATTTTCACTCCGGCATTGAACGTCTCATCAATAATTTTACCTGTTAGAATATCTTTCAATTTTGTCCGGACAAATGCTGGCCCTTTCCCCGGTTTTACATGTAAAAATTCAATTATTTTCATTCGCTTCCCCCGGTGGAGAATTACCGAACCATTTTTAATATCTGCTGTTGTGGCCATTTGCGTTCCTGAATTTAGCGGGTGAATTTAAAGCCACCGGGGTGGGATTCAAATTAGGGATACCACAATTATTGATGAAAAAAGAAAGTTAAAATTCAGTCATACCCGGGTTCGGAACCGTTCATGGCAAACTTCCAGTAGATAGCTGTTTTTTCAATAAAGGTTCGAATGTTTTCCAGGTCCGTTATACAGTTTTCACGCTGGAGTTTCATTCCTGCAAATTTGACTAAGTCAGCTTTGTTCAGAACTATAATTAAACCATCAAATTCCTGATTATTATAGGGAAACAACGCCTGATTGGCCCGGATTTCTTCCGTTGTCATCGACAGCGTGCGAATGTATAAACTGGTTTCGATATATTCACGGGTAATAAGGGAAAGGCGCGTATAAAATTCATTAACACTAATCCCCTCAATGTTTAGATCTTTTTCTAATAATTCCAGTTGCTCCCGTGCATAAAGGTCAGGCTCTTTCTGAAGTACCTGTTTTTTAATTACGGGCGTTTCAAGGTTTCGAATTCGATGTGACCAGGTCCAAATCATCCCAGCCAGGGTAAAAAACAGAGCTGAAAATAAACCTATTCGTTGCCAGGACCAGGGAATTTTCACCGGAACCGGGCCTTTTATCGGTCTCAGTTGGTTTCCTTTCTGTCGATAATTTGGATCAGCATCGGTGACCGAAACGACATTGATAAACAAGGAATCTGAAACCAACTGCATTTTGATGGTACTGTCGGAATTGAGGATTTGGACCGCATAGGGTGGAATCGTAATGGAACCGGTATCCCAGAATACTAATTCAAAAACTACCCCGCGTCCTTGAACCAGATCTGTTTCTTCAGCTCCCCGCACCTCGATCGGCTCCTTCAACTGTAATGGCGGGAAATGAATCAGTTCATTCCGACGACCTTCTACAGTAACGGAAAAAAGTACTACATCTCCAATAGTCGTAAAAGTGGTATCCAAAGCAACAGTTAATTGGGTAGCTGAGGGTTCCCTTTGCTGTTCACAGGAAAGGAACAACAGGATTAAAATCAATCCAAAACTGGTTTTGGTCACTGTTTCAGTAGCGTTTTATTCGACGACGAAAATAATTTATGATTGGATCCACATAATCCTCATGGGTAGATATGGAAATCAGATCAAAATTAATGCGGTCACATTCACGCCTGAATTTCTGCCATTTGGATTCACGTTCGTTCTGAAGGTGTTTTCTTTGTTCAATGGAGTTTAAATCAGTCCAAAAGGATTCTTCTGTTTCAGGATCGTGCAATTTTACCAATCCTAAATCGGGTAATAAATTTTCAGCCGGGTCCCAGATACGGATGCCGATCATATCATGCTTTCGATTGGCATGTTTTAACTCTTTCCAGTAACCAGAGCCCATATAATCAGATAAAAGAAATACAACCGAGCGTCGTTTAGCCACTTTCATTAAAAATTCCAACACATTGGCAATGTCAGTCCCCCTGCCCTGAGGTTCATGAAACAGGACTTCCCGTACGACTCTTAAAATGTGGGAACGACCTTTTTTTGGTGCGACGAATTTTTCCACGTGGTCACTGAACAGGATCAATCCCACTTTATCCTGATTCTTAATCGCCGAAAATCCCAGAACAGCCGCAATCTCTGCAGCCTGTTCCGATTTGAACTGATCCAGCGTGCCAAAATGACCTGAGCGACTCACATCCACAATCAGGTAAACCGTAAGTTCACGCTCTTCCTCAAATATTTTAACATATGGGGAATTGTAACGGGCTGTCACGTTCCAGTCAATTAAACGAATGTCATCCCCCGGTATATACTCACGCACTTCCGAGAAAGTCATTCCCCGGCCCTTGAAAACAGAATGATATTCACCGCCGAACAGGTCCTGAACCAATCCCTTAGTGTAGATTTCAATCTGCCGAACCTTAGCCAGGATTTCCCGGGGAATCATTACCTAATCTATTTTGCTGGACTTGGAATTCAGTTTTCCAAATAAAACGACCGTAATAATATAATTAAAACTCATCCCGGATCAGGGTACTTCAATTACTTCATATAAGCGGCGAATTACATCTTCAGAGCTCAAATCTTCGGCTTCAGCTTCATAGGTTAAAATAATTCGATGGCGAAGAACATCTATTCCCACGTAACGGATATCCTCCGGTGTAATAAAGCCACGGTGCTCTATGAACGCCCGGGCCTTAGCAGCCAGGATCAGGTTGATGGTCGCCCGTGGTGAAGCGCCATATTCAATCATCTCCTTTAGATCCTCCAAACGGTAGGCCTCTGGATCACGGGTTGCGAATACAAGGCTCAGGACATAATCTTCAATTTTTTCATCGACATAAATGTCATCAATTGTCCCCTGGGCCATTAATATTTGTTCCGGTTTTACAACGGGTTTTAAAGGCTCGATTTTGCCAGTCCGGGCGGCTTTACGTAAAATATGCCGCTCCTCACTTTTCTGGGGGTAATGTACTTTCAGCTTCATGATAAAACGGTCTACCTGAGCTTCCGGCAGGGGATAAGTGCCCTCCTGTTCAATTGGATTTTGTGTAGCCAAAACCAGAAACGGCGACTCCAGCAAAAAAGTATCATTCCCAATTGTAATTTGACGTTCCTGCATGGCCTCAAGCAAGGCACTTTGCACTTTAGAGGGCGCCCGGTTAATCTCATCTGCCAAGATGATATTAGAAAAAATAGGTCCCTTCCGCGTTTCAAAGGTGCTCTTTTTCTGGTTAAAAATCAGGGTTCCCAATAAATCAGCCGGAAGCATATCCGGAGTGAATTGGATCCTCTGAAATTGCGTATCAATCACCTGTGCCAGGGTTTTAACCAACAGCGTTTTGGCCAAACCCGGCACGCCCTCCAATAACAGGTGACCATTGGCTAATAAACCGATTAATATTTTATTGACCAGCTCCTGCTGTCCAACAATATTTTCAGCAATTGAATGTTTGATTTGATCAATAAACTGCGATTCTTCTTCAATCCGCTTGTTTATTTTTGCCAGACTAAATTCTGTCATCTCTCCTCTCCCTTTTTAAGAAGCAATATCTTTCAACTCCGGGATTTCGTCAATATCTTTCCCAAGATATTTTAATTCAAATTCCACTGAAGGAGCTAATTCGTGCTCCGGATACAGTATTAAAAATTTACGGTAAATCGTATCAGCCACCGAAAAATCAGCCAGTACATTTGCATTAATAAAACCTTGCATAAATAAAGCATACGGTATTTGAGCCGACTCAGGGAATAATTCGTCAATCTTCTGATAATTTTCGATTGCCTGTTTAAAATCCTTAAGGTCACGGTAATAGATCTCAGCGATTAAATACTGGGCTTCTGCCGCTCGTTTGTGAGCCCGGTGTTCCAATACAATCGTATTAAGTTGTTCAATTGCCGCCAGCATTTTGCCGGAGTTCCTTAATGCTTCAGCCGATTTAAACGTTTGATCCACAGACTTAAAACCGCTGCATCCGACCATAAATAAAACTATAATTCCTGACAGACTACCTGAATATTTCCAATGCATTTTTAAAGTTTCATTTTCCCTGAGTTAAACAATCTGAAATATAAATTGATCCATACGATTAGTGACGGTTAATAGTTCCAGTTAAAAAGCATATAAAAACCCGAAGTGTAATTGTTGAATACTTGGATCATCGACTGCTCTGGCATAGTCCACGCGGATGGGTCCAAACGGTGTGCCAAGGGTTATTCCCAGGCCGTAATTCCAGGTTAAACCAGAAAAAGTAACATATTTGGTTTTACTGGCGATTGTTCCACCATCCATGAATAAAACGCCACCGACTCTCCAGAACAGCGGAAAACGTCCCTCCAGGTTTGTTAGCACTTTTACGGTATTCCCTACCGGATAAGCCTTCCCGCCAATAATATTTTCCATACGGCGCAAAGGTCGCCAGGCCCGCAGAGTATTACTACCACCTAAATAAAATTTCTCAAATAATATTTTTTCATAATTTTCATAGGATTCATTCCATCCGGTAATTAAGCCGCCATTGATTCTTCCTGCCAGTGTTACCCAGTTGAATAATGTAACATATTGGCGTAAATCAGTTTCAAATTTTGTGAATGTTCTGGTACCACCTAAAATGCCTCCGGAAGAATTAACGCTTAACAGCAACATGGTTCCGCGCAGGGGATAAAACGGATCGTCACGGTAATCTAAATGTATATCCACCGAAAGTTTCCGCTGTTCTATCTGACTTGGTTGTACGATTTGGTTACTGGAATAATGTTTTGATTCATTAAAACGCTCCCATTGGATCCCGAATTCAATCGAAGAGCGTTTATAAAACCTGAAGATATTGGAGTATTCCAACCCCAGACGTCTAATATAGGGGCCCGATTCATCTCCGAAATTTTTAAACTGCTGATAATATAATTTCACCTGTGAAGGCACACGAAAAGGGACCAGCCATTCCGGGAACGGACGCTGGTTGGATAGTTTCGCTTCCAGACTGAATCGCGGGTATTGAAAGCCCTCCTCCGTCGGCATAACCGCTGCCCCCCGGGCACTGAACCGGGTGGTGGAACCGAATACCATTCGGTCTAACCATTCCAGATAACCGCCAAATCCAAGTAATTTATTTATCCCTTCACTCCATTCAATTTCAAAATATCCCGGTTCAAGAGATATTTCTCCCCGCTTTTCAAATTCTTTTACCTGGACATTTACCTGCACCAGTGTATCGACTCCAGACACCGGTTGAGGCGCAAAATTGATCGAAGAGAAAAATCCGGTTTCCAATAAAATTTGCTTCGTTCGGTCCATAACATTTTTATTGTAAATATCTCCTGAGTTGAATAAAAACTCACGGCGAACGTAGGAACTATCCACCCGATTGTTCCCATTGATGAGTGTCAAGGCAATATGGACATCCGGCCCCTCATCAATAAAAATATAGACATTAATCGAGTCACCGATTTCACGCTCTAATTTTAAACGATTATAGAGCTTTCCGTGACGTTGGTATTCTTCATCCACCAGAGGCATATTGGTATTGATTCTGATGGGATTGAAAGGCTTATTTTTTTCAAGACCTAAAATTGCTGCTATTTTTTTCCCAGAAACAACCTGAGCTCCTGTGATTTCAATACCGTGTAAAAAATACTGTCTGCCCTCATGCACTTTAAAAAATAAATCCACATTATCATCCTGGATACTAAATGAATCAATAACGGAGGCTTTAAGATAGCCATTGGATCGGTAATAATTTTTTAAAGTAATGGCATCCAGTTTTAACAGTCTCCGGTCAAATTCATCATGACGGAATAAAAATGGAGCCCGTAATTGAAGTTGCTGTTTTAAAGTGCGTGTACTAATATGCTCATTACCAGTGATCGTAACCGAATTCACCAGTAAATTTTCGTTGTTTGTAGCGAATAAAAAAACTGGAGTGTTCCAGAGCAACACGCTCCAAAGGAACACTAGAAAAAATTTAGGTTTCATCAGAATTTAATAAGAATATCGAAGGCGCAGTTTCATGTGCATTTGACCCGTTTCATCTACGTTTCCCACCATTGAAAAATACGGATTTAATTTATATTCTACACCTACCCGATTTTGATAAGGGTTATCCAAAGAAAAGGAACGGCGATAATTAAATGAAAAACGATCCGAAACTTTAGCACTAATAGTAAAATCTTCACCTCCCTGTTTGTTAATCAGATCGGAGGTCCCCGAAATACTAACTTCTTCCACCAAGCCGATGGATTCCAAACCACTTAACCGGATAAAATTCTTTTCAAACTGTCTTTCAAGATAAGCCCCCAGAACAGATTGGGCCTGGGTTCCTAACCCTTCGGAGGTGATGCCTTCCTCACTAATGCGGGTGTGAAAGGTCAACAGCTGCAAGATATCACTTTCTGATAAACCCTGGTTCGAATCAAAAACCCATTCAGGGTTATTCAATGGTCCGTAAACTCCTAACCGTATTTCAGCATCCCCGATTTTGGTCATGGCAGAGATATCCAAAAACGGATTGAATCCCTTCCCATCGAAAGTCATACTACCCTTTAAATTTTCAAAAACATCGCCGCCCAGATAGTAATAAATCTTTCCATTTAAAAACTGGATTTCCCCGGAATAATCCCAATCCTTGTCCCCTATTTTGGACATATCCAGTTCCCCGCCAATTTCAGTATCAATCTGGGAGTTCCGAATAGCAAATCGCTCCTTAATCGGGAACCGTAAATTATAATTGGTTATGACTCGACTCGACGTGCTGACGGATTCAATCGTTTCCGGGCTGTTGAAATCCTGGTAATAGGCACCATCCAAAGCTGCAATGACCCCTGTAATATTGATTGTATCTTTGCCAATAACCTGTAAATCCACATCCGCAGAACCCTCAATCTCGCCGGACAGCGATTTGAAATAGACCTTTTCCCCAGTCAGATTGATATCAAAACGCGGTTCAAAAAACCGGGTCAGATCCATTGTACCGGTAAGATGAAGATTTTGTTTCATTTTCCTTTTTTTCTGTCGGTTTACCAGTGACCCATTAAACGTTTCCACCGTGAGTAAATTATCCTGAATGTTTGCCTGAGCTTCCACATTTAACACTGGAGCATCTATTAAAACAGTGTAAATCCTGCCCCCGGAGACGGAAATACTTCCTTGGCGCATAATTTTATCCGGAGGCCCCTTCAATTCCAGTTCAACTTCAATATCTCCCCGAATAGAGTCCACATCGACGAGATAATTTGTCAAGAAAATGAAGTCAGTGAAATTACCATGAACACTAAAATCAAATTCTCCCTGTGGTTGGTATTTTCCGAATTGTTCTGAGGCTAAATTAAAATCAAGAGGTAGTGAACCTGAACCGTTAATTCTGTTTTCTCCCCGAATCGATTCCAGGTAGTCAAAACGTAAATTTTTTCCGTCAAAAGTACCGTTACCGCGGAGAACCCCAAAAGGTATCGATTCAAATTGAGCGTCCGAGATCTCCGAATTGAACTGATACCGGGTTTTTTCTGTGGAACCGCTAATATTAAAATCCCCGGTGATTCGTCCGCCAATTTTAAACCAATTGGGAATAAACTGAGTCAAAACTGCTAAATCCAGATTTTTAAAACTGGATTGCAAATCAACTTTCCCGGGTCGATCACCACCATCTTGCAATGGGAAACTACCTGTGAGTTGAAGTCCGGTTCTTGATCCCTGCGTTAACGTTAATTCATCAATATGTAACATCTCTTTACGATAGAAAGCAGAAAAATAAAAATCATCGAAATGTTGTTGGGCTATTTCACCATTTTTAATACTTAAATCGACATTATAATCAGGCGTTTCTCCGGCCTGTTTTAATCCGATTTCCCCGAACGCCATTCCGCTTAAATCATATTTTTCAGGTAGATTAATAATATAGATTAAATCGCTGGGAATATTGGAAAACTTCAAGCGTCCGCTCATCGGCGGTTCTGAATTGTAAAAACCCTCCACAACTCCGTCATCCACATGCAACTCAAACGGCTGGATTGAAATTCCATTGTCCGTCAAACGAAATTCCAGCGGCGCCGGATTAATCAAATAGTGATCGTTATAAGCCACCTGTAACCGATCTACAAACAATACCCTTTTCTCCTCCACAGAACCCGACAATTGGAAGAAATTCTTTCCCTGTTTCAGCTCCATCCCGGAAATCATGATTTTATCACCCTGAATAAAGAATTCACCGGTACCACCGTTAAAACCATAGTCGCGCCAGGTTCCATTTCCGAACTTAACTTTTATATTCCCACTGGTCAGGGATGGCAGATTACCCAAAGAACCATTCAACTCAAAATAATCTAAAAAGGCACCCTTGTAGGTAAAATCCCGAATGATCAAATTAACATTTGCGTCCAGATTATCCAGAGTACCAAATAATTCCATCGTTCCTGTAGCCTTTCCATTGGATAATGTATCACCGATCAATTTGCTGAAAAGAAAGGTATTGGCATCCTGCAGTTCTAAAAATAAATCGATAGAATCAGTAGTAAATTTCTCGCTTCCTTCAATTTTAACTGAACTGGAGCCAACCGTCAACATGACTGGGTTCAGAGTGCTTAGTTTATTATCAGCGTACAAAACGCTGCCTGAAATCAAGGCGTGTTCATCAGAATAAAGACGAGACTCATCCACCTCGCCGGAAAGTTCTAATGAAGCAATCTTGAATTTCCGGGCTTGACCCTCAATAATCAGATAACCGCTTACATCGGATGATCGTTGATTCTCCAGCCACTGGCTAAGGTCTAAATTAGAAAGTCGGAAATTCCCGCTAAAGCGCCCGGAACGCTCCAATATACCTTTTGTTTCCAATGTGGTCTTATCTCCGGTCAAGGTTAGATTATTTAAATGGAAATATTCCGGCAATCCCGTGACAAAGAAATCACCTTTCAAGTGTAAGCCAAGATTATTGTCAATCTGAGTTTTACCGCTAATCCGTTTTAAATCTGATTGAAACTGTACATCAACGTTGAATCTAGATAACTTGGGTCTTAATGGAAATTCAGAAAATAGTTTATCTGAAAGTTGGAAGTCTTTTATGGATAAACTGGCCACAACTTTGTTTTCCGGGATCCAGGAATAACTAATATTTCCAATCAACATTTGATTGTTGATCCTGGAGTGATCAAAATTTAAAACTAGGCTGTCTTTTTCAATTAGTCCTTCTATCGATTGCAGATTAAGTCCCAGGTTCAAATCCGGAATATTCAATATCACTGAATTAAATCGCAGGTTCGAATTTTTTTTCCCCAGCCTTAGCGAGCCGTCACAGCTAAATTGGGTTTCTTTCAGTGAATCAGCAATCGGAAAATAGAGCTTTCCATCCAAATGAAATTGGGATACCCAAATCCGAATCCCAAGCAGCTGACGAACAGAAGTAGCAGGATTAAAAACAGCTGAATCGGAACGTAAAGGTAAATAGGTAATATCAGCAGCTTTAACCGTCAGGTTACTAAATCTGGGGTTACCAAACAGAAATGAAATGAGACTTGGATTTACTTTAATGATTGGTACTGAAATCCGGTTACCCCGTTGATCGCTTAATTTCACGTTCCAGGCACTGACAGAAGTCAGAAAGTTACCAGACAAAGAATCCAGGTGTAATTCCCAGCCTTTGGAGTCCAGTATCTGGTCATTTACATAGGATTCAATTCTGGATTTCCACCAATTGGGGAATGAGCCAAAAATGACGATAGTCAATATCACCCCGATTAAAACCAAAATTATTGTTTTCAAATGTTTCATTTAACGAATGAAGGTCAGTGGCAACTTTACGAATTTACCATTTGGTAGTTCCAAATATAAAAAAAGCGTCCCTAATAGAGACGCTTTTTTTCTTTGAAGACTTCCAGAATTAATCCACTACCTCAAAATCGGCATCCTCAATTTCACTGTCATCCTTCTTTTTTGAAGATTGACCCTTAGCCTGAGGTTCTTCTTTCGGAGCCTTTTCTTTAGCCGCCTCATACATCTTGGAAGCTACTTCATTCCAGATCTTATTTAGCTCATCCATAGCCTCACGGATTTCGTCTTTCTTACCGGCGTCCCTGGCTTTTTTCAATTTTTCAACGCCATCCTGCAATTTCTTAGTCTCCCCTGAATCCAGTTTATCTTCATATTCTTTAATATTCTTTTCCGTCTGGAAAATCAATTGTTCCGCCTGATTTTGTAATTCAATCGAATCCCGTTTTTCCTTATCTTCAGCTTCATGCTTTTTAGCATCATTAACCATTTTTTCGATCTCTGAATCAGAAAGACCACTGGAGGCTTCAATCCGAATACTCTGGGCCTTGCCGGTTGCTTTATCCGTAGCGCTCACATTTAATATACCGTTTGCATCAATATCAAATGAAACTTCGATCTGCGGAATACCACGCTGTGCCGGTGGGATCCCGTCCAAATGAAAGCGACCGATAGTTTTATTATCGACTGCCATTTCCCGCTCACCCTGAAGTACGTGAATCTCTACAGTGGTCTGATTATCAGCGGCTGTACTGAATATCTGAGATTTCTTTGTCGGGATAGTAGTATTCCTTTCAATTAATCTAGTAGCTACACCTCCCAGAGTTTCAATTCCCAGAGAAAGGGGTGTAACGTCCAGGAGAAGAATATCCTCCACATCTCCCGAAAGAACACCACCTTGAATAGCGGCACCCACCGCAACGACTTCATCAGGATTTACACTTTTATTCGGTTCTTTACCGAATATTTTCTTAACATGTTCCTGCACCATGGGAATCCGGGTAGAACCACCGACTAGGATGACTTCGTCAATGTCACTTGTTTTCAAACCGGCATCCTTTACCGCTGCTTCACAGGGGACAGTAGTACGATCCACCAGATCGGAAACCAGCTCTTCAAACTTGGAGCGGGATAAACTGATATTCAGATGCTTTGGTCCGGAGGCATCCGCCGTAATAAAGGGTAAATTAATTTCCGTCTGACTGGAACTGGACAATTCCTTTTTGGCGGTTTCTGAAGCCTCCTTTAACCGTTGCAGCGCCATGGGATCTTTTTTAAGATCAATACCATCGCTCTTTTTAAATTCACGGGCCACCCAGTCAATAACCTTCTGATCAAAATCATCACCGCCCAAGTGGGTATCACCATTGGTCGATTTCACTTCAAAAACGCCATCCCCCAACTCCAGAATCGAGATATCAAAGGTTCCTCCACCCAAGTCAAAAACGGCAATAACTTCATCTTTCTTCTTATCCATTCCGTAGGCTAAGGAGGCTGCTGTCGGTTCATTAATAATCCGGCGTACATTCAATCCGGCAATTTTACCTGCATCCTGAGTAGCCTGCCGCTGTGAATCATTAAAATAGGCCGGTACTGTTATGACAGCATCCGTTACCTTTGTTCCCAAATGTTCTTCAGCGGTCTGTTTTAATTTTTGTAGTACCATAGCGCTGATTTCAGGTGGAGTGTACTTTTTATCACCGGCTTCCACCACAACATTACCGCTGCTGTTTTTTGAAACTGTATAAGGAACTTCATCAATTTCCATCCCAACTTCTTTATATTTCCGGCCCATGAACCTTTTAATTGAAAAAACAGTATTTTGTGGGTTTGTTACCGCCTGCCGCTTTGCCGGTTGACCGACTAAACGCTCTCCATCCTTAGTAAAGGCAACAATTGAAGGGGTGGTCCGTCCACCCTCAGGACTGTTAATAACAGTAGGTTCGCCTCCTTCTAATACAGCCACACAAGAATTAGTAGTACCTAAATCAATTCCAATAATTTTTCCCATTTTGAGTTATCTCCTATTCTGGATTATAAAAATTTTAAAGTCTAAAGTCGAATTGACAATAATTATGCCACCTGCTATTGTTTACCTATCTGTCATAGAAAAGCAGGTTTATAATTAATAATGGCAGAATAAATTAAGGCTTAACCGTACTCACTGTTTTCCCCCTTTTGCTTTTTGCACTTGATGGGCTCTTCCCTTTTTTCCCCGGTTCAATTACAAAAGCTCCTTTTTTGACTTTCACATTAATTGTTGAATAGCCTGAAAAAACATTTTCAAGCAGCTGTTCTGAAATTGGATCCTCCAACGAGGTCTGAATCTCCCGTCGGAGGTAGCGTACTCCATATTCAGTATTAAACCCTTTATCTACCAGCAGGGCTTTGGCCTTTTTACTAATTTTCAGGGTTAATCCCATTTTATTGAGATTATCTTTCAGTTCCCTTAACTGTAAATCAATTATTTGTAACACATTACCCCGTGATAAGGGATGAAACACTATTGTTTCATCAATACGGTTAAGAAATTCAGGATTAAAGGTATCCCTGACCTTATCCAAAATCCGTTTTTTCATGGCGTTGAAATCAGCCTTGGTAGATTTTTCCCCAAATCCAATAGTGCTACCCTGAATGTTGCGCGTCCCGATGTTAGAAGTCATAATTACGATCGTATTCTTGAAATCTACTTTTCGGCCTAATCCATCGGTTAAAACACCTTCATCAAACAATTGTAATAATATATTGAACACATCCGGATGGGCCTTCTCAATTTCATCCAGTAAAACAACAGAATAGGGGTTTCGACGAACTTTTTCAGTCAGTTCACCACCCTCTTCATACCCAACATATCCCGGTGGCGCACCGATTAAACGGGAAACCGAAAATCGTTCTCTGTATTCCGACATATCGATTTTAATAAGCGCCTCATCCCGGTTAAAGAGATAATTAGCTAAAACTTTGGCCAGCTCTGTTTTCCCCACTCCGGTTGGTCCTAAAAAGAGGAAAACACCGATAGGGCGCTTAGGGCTTTTTAACCCCGCCCGCGCTCGTTGAATGGAACGTGACAGACTGTCAATAGGGGCATCTTGTCCGACGATAAATTCATGAAGGCGATCACGTATTTTCAACAATTTCTGACTCTCGGATTGAGCGACCTTCTGAACCGGAATTCCCGTCACCATTGCCACCACATCAGCAATATTCTCTTCAGTGACATGAACTGGGTTTGAAGCTTCATCCAATTGCCATTTTTTTTGCAGCTTCTGAAGTTTACGAATCAATTTTTGCTCCTTATCCCTAAGGTTAGCAGCATCTTCAAACCTCTGAGCCGCCACTACCGATTCTTTTTCCGAACGAATATCCTCGATTTCCAGTTCCAGATCGATGACCTCCTGGGGAACTTTTACCTGCAACATGTGAGACCGGGAACCAGCTTCATCCATAATATCAATCGCTTTGTCCGGTAAATGCTTATCAGTAATGTAACGGTAGGATAAGTTGACACAGGCTTCCACGGCGGAATCATCATAAATAACATTATGGTGTTCCTCATAATTATTTTTCAGGCCTTTTAAAATGGCAATCGATTCTTCAATGGAGGGGGGATTAATCATTATCTTTTGAAATCTCCGTTCCAGGGCGCCGTCCTTTTCAATATATTTCCGGTATTCATCTAGGGTTGTTGCACCGATACAATGAATATCTCCCCGGGCCAAGGCGGGTTTAAACATATTGGACGCATCCAGTGATCCGGAAGCACCCCCGGCCCCCACTAGTGTGTGGAGTTCATCAATAAACAGAATCAGATTATTAGAGGATTCCAACTCCACCATAATAGTCTTCATACGTTCTTCAAACTGACCGCGATATTTCGTACCGGCAACAATACCCGCCAAATCCAGAGATAAAATCCGTTTATTGTGCAACAGACGGGGAACGTCCTTCTTAACGATTTGCTGTGCTAACCCTTCGATAATTGCTGATTTACCGACCCCCGGCTCGCCGATTAAAACCGGGTTGTTTTTCTTTCGCCGGGACAAAATCTGAGCAACCCGTTCAATTTCTATCTTCCGACCAATAACCGGATCCAGTTTATTCTGTTTTGCCAATAGAGTAATATCCCGCGAGAAATGATCCAAAGCCGGTGTTTTTGATTTCCGTGGCTTTTCTGTACTCTTTTCCGGTGCATTCCCACCGCCAATTTCATCGCTCTGAATTAAATCATAAACACCTTCATAATCCAGATCATGGGCTGACAGGACTTCATAGGCAATCCCGTCGGTTTCTTTTAACATGGCCAATAATAAATGTTCATCATCAGCAACGGTGGCCCCTAATGCAGTCGCTTCATTAAAAGCGGTTCGAAGAATGCGCTCCGCCCGCCGGGTGAGAGGTAAATGACCCAACGTCATAGTGCCGCCGGAAGATTTAATCATATCTTCTACCATGGCGTGCAAATCAGTAATACTGCAATCGTAGACCTGAAAGATTTTAACTGATAACCCCGAATCTTCCCGCAACAGACCCAGTAATAAATGTTCTGATCCTACATAAGAATGTCCCAGGCGGATGGCCTCCTCCTTAGCATATTTCATAATGTTCTGAATACGTCTGGAAAAATTTTCTCTCATAGTGACTTGAAATTAAGCAGACTAATTCCGGATTCAAATACTCTCTGCAGGTGATAGTCTTCCATTATCAAGATAAAGACGCTGGCGACCGATTTCCGCCACCTGGGGATTATGGGTTGTAATAATAAAGGTTTGCTTAAAATCACGATTAATTTGAATGAATAGGTCCAGCAGTTTTTGAGCATTAGCCAGATCAAGATTACCGGTCGGTTCATCGGCAAGAATTAAGTCCGGGCTGTTAATTAAAGCACGCAATACAGCCACACGGGAACGCTCTCCCCCCGATAATTGAGCCGGATAATGGTCTTTCCGGTCCAACAAACCAACATATTCCAGTAATTCCAGGGCTTTTTTATCGTCCACCGGAAAACCACCAATACGTATCGGCAAAAGAATATTCTCCCGGGCATTAAATTCGGGTAATAAATGGTGGAATTGGAACACAAAACCCAAATTTTTATTCCTTATCCTGGCCAGAGCACCAGCATTCAATCCATTAATTTGTTGCTCCTTGAATTCCAACCGACCGCTGTCAGGTTTGTCCAGGGTTCCAAGGATGTTTAACAGGGTCGATTTCCCGGCTCCGCTGGGCCCCATAATGGTAATTAAATCACCCTTCTGAACACTGAGGGACACGTCCTTGAAAACAGCGAGTTTTCGGTTCCCGTTCAAATAAGATTTTGCAATATGGTCAGCTTTTAGAATCATTTACTTTTCCAAATATATGGCTTCTTTTGGCGAAATATGAAAAGATCTTCTGGCCGCAATATAACCGGCAGTTAAAATCATGAAAAACGAAATCAGTAAGATTACCGCGACATCTTTCCCTTTAAGTAACATCGGCAGAAGGGGTGTGAAATAGACATCCTCCGGTAATTTCAGGAATCCAAAGTGATTTTGAATCGCCACCAGCATAATGCCCAGAAGTAAACCGGTTACACTACCGACACCTCCGATCAGAATTCCCTGGGTTAAAATGATGTTTTTAATTGTTCTTCGTCTAGTTCCCATTACCTGAAGAATCCCAAACTCCCGAATCTTTTGAGCAGTAATCAAGGTTAGCGTGGATATGAGGTTAAAACAGGCTACAACAATTATCAGGCTGAGAACCGCCAAAGCGCCGATTCGTTCCACTTGCATAGCGCTGAAAAGTTCCTGATGTAAATCTTTCCAAGTTTCAATATGAACGTTTCCGATTAATAATTTTAATTGTTCTTTTACTTGTTCAGCATCGGTATAGGCGGTTAACCGTATGTCCAATCCATCGATCCCACGTTTCCTTAAAAAAAGACGACGTCCAACTGCTTCAGGAATAAAAACCAGCCGATCATCGAAATCAAGTACCTTCACCTGAAAAATCCCTCCCACCGTGCATTGAACCTGAAGAGGTAATGTTAGTCCCAGTCCCTGATCTATTGGACTTAAAAGTCGGACCTTATCTTCGATCCCAACATTTAACCGTCTGGCAATCAAATCACCTAAATAAAGCACCGGTAATGAATCCGTCTGGGCTGTTTCCTGAAGACGAAAATCATAGAATGACCGGACAGCATTCATATCCAGAGCTTTAAAAGTGACCATTCGCTGTTCATTCTGTTTTCCGAGAATCAGGCCTTTTCGTTCCTGGAATGGCAGAGTCTGCTGAATCTCCGGAACTGATTGAAGTTTCAGGATTATCCCTTCCACTTCTGATGATTTAATTCCCGATACTCTTAAATCCCCCTCCAGCCCCACAATGCGATTAACAACCCGGGATTCAAAACCATTCAAAACAGCTACTGAGAGTACCATTGCCAGACTACCAACGGCTAAACCAATGATAGCAATCCAGCCATTCATTCGGCTGGGACCGGCGCCCTTGCCGCCTAACATGAATTTTCTAGCAATATAAACAGGAAAATTCATTCGTACCGAAGCGCTTCCGCCGGTTGAATTTTACTCGCCCTGGCAGTGGGCCACAGAGAAGCCAGCACTGAACCGATAATACTAAATACTGCCACTACTAGAATTGGAGAAATACTGATACTAATAGGCACATGATCCATGAAATACACATCCTCCGGAATGGATAAAACCTGGTAATGAATCTGAATCCAGCTGATAAAAACAGCCACCAGAACACCCAGAATAGATCCACAACACCCCACTAAAAATCCCTCATACAGAAAAATACGCTGTAAATGCTCTCTGATGACACCCATAGATAATAACACTCCAATCTGCCGGACTTTTTCAACTACAATCATGGTTAGCGCCGACACAATATTTACAATTCCTACTACAGTGATCAGACCGAAAATGATCATGATCGGCCAACGTTGGATATTCATCCATTTGAACAGATTGCGATTTTTTTCTTTCCAAGTTGTAACCATATAAGGATAGGGTAATTTTTCAGACAATTTTGCAGCCAGCCCCGGGATCCGTTCAACAGAATTCAGGCGAATAATATGGCCGGAAACTTCATTCCCAAATCCGAACAGCGTCTGAGCAGTTTTTAAATTCAGGTAAGCTAGGGATTGATCATATTCAATTAAACCGGAGTGGAACAGCCCGGCAATTTTAAAGGCATTCAAGCGTGGTTGGGTGGCTGTCATGGAGGCTAAATCAAATAGCACCACTTTATCACCAACCTTAACATTGAACTGCTGAGCCAGGCGATTCCCAATAATAATTTCGTCGGGTCTTAATTTCGTGGAACCACTAACCAGAATTTTATTTAAATAGTCTAATCCGGCGGAATCGGCCCCTTCCACCATTACACCTTCAGCCAGAGTTCCTTTACGCAATAAACCCGGGGCCTGAATAAAATGGGAATGAATTAAATTTCCCGGAGTAGTCGCCAGAAGACTATCCAGCCGTGGTATCTGCATATTGATGGATTTATTAAGAAAATGATGGATACGAAGATGGCCGTCAAAATCAGCTATTTTTGAAGACAGTGTCTGTTCAAAGCCTTTTAGGATAAACAGTGTAATTAACAGGGCGGCAACACCAATGGAAAGGCCAACGGTTGCCAACACAGCGGCCACCCGGGTAAAACTGCCTTTCTGAGTGGCACGCAGATGATGAGACGCCAAATAAAATGGCAGATTCACAGAGCGGTCACAAATCCCCTGAACGGAGGGCCGGGAATAATATTACATCTTTAATCCACCTGTTTTCAGTCAGCAACATGACCAAACGATCAATCCCGAGACCGACCCCGCCAGTTGGCGGCATTCCGCATTCCATCGCCCGAAGAAAATCTTCATCCACCGGATGAGCTTCTTCATCACCTTCTTCCCGCAATCGGGCCTGAGATTCAAATCGAATACGCTGATCAATTGGATCATTCAATTCGGTAAAGGCGTTGGCAAATTCAGCACCACCGATGAAAAGTTCAAACCGCTCCACTAAATTAGACTTTTTGCTTCGATGTTGTTTTGCTAACGGTGATATGACTCTAGGATAATCGGTCACAAACATTGGCTGAATTAATTCCGGTTCCACTAACTGGCTCATAATCTTGTCCATTAAGATTCCGTAATTGGCATCTTCAGGAATATCGACTTTTTTCGCATTACAAAGCGATTTCAATTCACTTTCGTCAGCTTCGGATAAATCTTTCCCGGTGGCATCCTGCAATAAATCAAGAATCGGGCGGCGGGAAAATGGTTTTTCAAGATCAATCTCCATTCCACCCCAATTCAACTGCAGTTTATCCATCGCCTTGGCCGTTGAATGTACCAGTAGCTCCACCTGGTTCATTTGATCCTCGTAATCGGTATAAGCTTCATACCACTCCAACATAGTGAATTCCGGATTATGATTCCGATCCATCCCTTCATTGCGAAAATCTTTAGATAATTCATAAACTTTATCCAATCCGCCAATAATAAGCCGCTTCAGGTATAGTTCATCGGCAATTCTTAAATATAGCTTCTGCTCCAAATTATTATGATAAGTGATGAAAGGACGGGCATTGGCGCCACCATATAACGGCTGCAGAACCGGAGTTTCCACTTCCAGAAATCCACGCTGATCCAAAAAACGACGAACATGGGCGATAATCCTGGCTCGCTGGATAAAAGTTTCTCTTACCTGAGGATTCAAAATCAGGTCCAGATGCCGGTTACGATAACGTATTTCCTTATCCGCAAAGGCATCGAAAACAGAGCCGTCTTTCTCCTTAACAACCGGCAGGGGACGAACGGATTTACACAGGATCGTTAATTCATCGGCGTGGATGGTGATTTCACCGGTCTTGGTCTTAAACACATAGCCCTTTACACCGACAAAATCCCCCAGGTCTAATAATTTGAAATGGTTGTAAACCGTTTCACCAACGTCATCCTGGCGGATAAAAACCTGAATCTTCCCCTTGGTATCCTGCAGATGAAAGAAGGAGGCTTTACCCATTTTTCTTAAGGACGTGATCCGGCCTGCCAGGACGACCGTTTCCCGCTCCAGCGTACCGAAAGAATTCAGTATATCCCGACTCCGATGAGTGGGTTTAAAAGAATGTGGATAGGGATCTACACCTGCGGAACGTAACTTTTCCAGTTTCTCCCGTCGAAAATCAATGATTTGTTTCAGGCTTTTTTGATTATCTGCCATTTTATTTAGACTCCCGTTCAATCGTTTTTTCAAAATTTACAGTTCCCAAGTGAGCCATTAAAAAGGCTCGAATAAAACCATCAATCTCCCCATCCATGACTGCCTGAATGTTCCCGGTTTCATGATCGGTCCGATGATCCTTAACCATATTGTAAGGATGAAAAACATAGGAGCGAATTTGACTACCCCACCCGATATCCAGCTTCTGACTTTCCAGTTTCTTAACCGCTGCTTTCTCTTTATCCTGCTCCAGTTTGTAAAGTCGAGCTTTTAATACTTTCAGCGCCTGGGCCTTATTTTTATGCTGGCTGCGTTCATTCTGGCACTGGACGACAATTCCCGAAGGTAAATGGGTTATTCGAATGGCTGAATCGGTTTTATTAACATGCTGTCCTCCAGCCCCACTGGCCCGGTAAGTATCAATCCGCAAATCATTGGGATCAATTTCAATTTCAATTTCCTCATCTGAAGAGGGATAAACAAACACCGATACAAAAGAAGTATGGCGTCTGCTATTGGAATCAAAGGGTGAAATTCGCACCAGACGGTGGATCCCGGCCTCGGCTTTTAATAAACCATAGGCATAATCACCCTTTATTTCTATAGTTATATCTTTAATTCCTGCTTCGTCACCGGGTTGATAATCCAGAATAGTCTTTTTAAAACCCTTTCTTTCTATCCAGCGGGAATACATTCGAAACAGCATTTCAGCCCAATCCTGACTCTCCGTACCACCGGCTCCGGGGTGAATAGTGACAATCGCATCCTGAAGATCCGTTGGGTCCCCCAGGGTTAATTTCAGTTCCAAATCATCGATTGCCGTTTGGAATTTATCCAATTCCTGTTGAACCTCCTCCAGAGGAGTTTCACCCGATTCTGCGAATTCCAGCAGTACTTCGATATCACCAAATTGTCGATCCAGGTTTTTCCACATAGCCAGTTCTTTTTCGAGGATTGAAATCTTTTTTAAAGTGGCTGAAGCAGATTGTTGATTATTCCAGAAGTCAGCCGAAGTCGAGCGTAAACGTAATTTTTCTAATTCTGTTTCCTTGGAAACACGGTCAAAGATACCCCCGGAATTCTAAATACTTTTTTTCGGCAACCAGAAACCGTTCCTTTAAATCACTTAATTCCATAACCTCAATTTACTGATTTGTAAAAACTTACGCTTAGGAAAAAGATGGAAATAATATTTACCGCCGTATTTAGGAAATCGGCCTAATTCCAGAGCTTTAATCCGGTTAAAACGGCCACGCCCAACAGCATCATTATCATTTGAACGAATGATTTACGGGCATCAGTAGCATGATGCATTTCGGGAATTAAATCGGAACCAGCGATATAAATGAAACCACCAGCCGTGATAGGGATTAATAGTTGAGCAACGTCTTGCATATTTTTTCCAAAAACCAGGGCGGCAATGGCACCAACAACAGCCATCAATGAGGATAAAAAATTCAGCCAGAGAGCTTTTTTAACAGTCAATCCGCCATGGATTAACACGCTGAAATCACCAATTTCCTGGGGTATTTCGTGGAAAAGTACTGCTACTGTCGTAGCAACGCCCAGTGGAATACTAACGGCGTAAGTGACGGCAATCAGAACACCATCAATGAAATTATGCATCCCGTCTCCGACGATATTCATAGGAACAATGGGGTGGACATGCTTTTTGCTGGTAGGTATGTGGCAGTGCCGCCAACGAAAGAACTTTTCAACTATGAAGAAACTCATTAAACCACCAATAATAAGGAGCGAAACAAGGATTGTATTACCGTCGTTGGCAAATGCTTCCGGTAATAAATAAATGAAAGCGCTACCGAATAGAGTACCAGCAGCAAAACTTACTAGATAAACCATCATTGCCGATAAAACGGTACCGGAAATAGAAAGAGCAACCACTCCCACCAAAGAAACCAGGCTTACTAAAACAACGCTGCCAAAAGTATAGAACCAGGGGGTAGTCATTATAATTTGACCAGAAGCATTCAGGAACCGGGATTTACTCCCATTCCCTGGGTTTTGTATTAAACAATTCGGGAAAAATCCTGTTAATCTCCGGAGGAAATAAACATCTTTTCATTCAGGTAGCGACGGAGATCCATTTCATCCATTCCGATTTGGACAAAGCGTCCGTCTTCCGCTACTGAAATACGGGCTTTTTCTTCCGAGACAAGGACCACAATAGCATCGGTCTCTTCGCTGATACCCAGGGCAGCCCGGTGGCGTGTACCCATCTCAGGATCAATCATTTTACTGTCAGTAAGTGGTAAAATGCAGGCAGCAGCATCAATTAGATCATTCTGAATAATGACTGCGCCGTCGTGTAGGGGAGACCCTGGATTGAAAATGGAAAGCAGCAGTGGCGCTGTCACTTCCGCTTTCAATTGCGTACCTAATTCCTTGTAAGATCTCAACCCGGTTTCACGTTGGATCACAATTAAAGCGCCCCATTCACGTTCCTGGAGCAGTTTAGCTGCTTCCACAATGGCCTCCAGCGTACGGGAAGTCCCAAGGCGAAAAATCTTTTGGAAAAATCGGGTCTGGCCGACATAAATTAATAATCGTCTTAATTCAGGTTGGAATAAAATGACAAAAGCAACCACCCATACTGTTTGAAACTGGTTCACCAACCAGGAGGTCGCCCGAAGTCCAAAGGCGTTAAACAGAAAAGAAGCGATCAATAAAATAATCAGTCCCACCAACATCTGTCCGGCACGGGTACCTTTAAAGTATTGATAAACACGATAAAACAACCAACTGACCAGAACCAGGTCAATGATGTCAATCAATGTTACCGTAAGAAAACCTATTCTGAAGAGAACCATTTTTCAGCTTATCCCAATGCTATCCGATCCGCGATGGTAATAACCCGTTTCATGGCTTGTATATCATGCACCCGTATCATCCGGGCACCGGTTAAAATACCTGCTGTCACTGCTGCTGCCGTACCTTCCAACCGATCCTCAACCGGCACATTTAACACATGACCAATAAACGATTTACGAGAAGGACCTAATAAAACGGGATATCCCATGGCTGCAATTTGCCCCAATTTGCGGATCAATTCAAAATTATCATCCAATCGTTTCCCAAACCCGATGCCCGGATCCAAAACAATATTGTAATTTTTCACGCCTGCCTTTAACGCCAGATCAATCCGGGTGTTAAAGTAGTCTTTAATTTCCCTCAGCAGATTTTCATAATCGGGATTTACCTGCATATTCCGGGGTTTGCCTTTAATATGCATGATAATTACAGGAACAGCAGCAGCAGCTGCAACAGTCGCCATTCGTTGGTCGAAGGATAAACCACTGATATCGTTAATCATGTCAGCCCCGTTATTCAGGGCCGCCTCGGTAACCGATGCTTTATAGGAATCAACAGAAATCATACAATTTGAGTGGGTGCGAACAGCCTGAATAACCGGAATAATCCGCTGAATTTCTTCTTCCAGCGGTACGGGCTCAGCGCCTGGCCGGGTGGACTCTCCTCCAATATCAATGATGTCAGCCCCTTCAGAAATCATATTCATTGCACGACCAACGGCCAATTCGGGCTTAAAATATTTCCCGCCATCCGAGAACGAGTCCGGGGTTACATTTAATATTCCCATGACAAGCGTCCGGGGGCACTCCTCGGCCCGCCATCGTTTATATTCGTCTATTGTCATTTTTAAACGAAAATATCCGGTGACTCCCCGGGATGAAAAGGACTATGTTTTTTTGGAAGGGTTTGGTCCCGGAATTTTTTTCTTGGCAATCTTCTTCTTTGCTGCAGTAGTTCTTTTTCTCGGACGACCATTTCGCGGGCGAATGATTTTTTTCCCGGCCAGAATGCGGGTCACTTCGTTACTATCAATAGTCTCATGTTCCAGTAAAGCCTGAGCTAATTTGTGCAGAATTTGAGTATTATTTTTTAAAATATTCTCTGCTGTGGCCTGAGCACGCCGTACAATTCTAACAACTTCTTCATCAATCATCCGAGCTGTCGATTCACTGTAATCCCGATGTCGTTGGATCTCCCGCCCTAGGAAAATTTCTTCGCTTTTTTTACCAAAAGTCATGGGACCGAGGATTTCACTCATTCCCCATTCGCAAACCATTTTCCGGGCAATTTCAGTGGCCTGCTCAATATCATTCCCGGCTCCGGTAGTCATTTCATTAAAGATCAGTTGTTCAGCCGCACGACCACCCATTAAAATTGCCAACCGACCTTCAATATAATCTTTGGCATAACCATGTTTTTCATCAATGGGTAGTTGCATGGTAACTCCCAGGGAGCGACCCCGGGGAATAATTGTAACCTTATGAATCGGATCAGCACCGGGAATCCGGGAGGCAACCATCGTATGCCCCGCTTCATGGTAGGCGGTAGTATTTTTTTCTTTATCTGATAAAACAACGCTTTTCCGCTGAACGCCCATCATCACCTTATCTTTAGCCTCCTCAAAATCCTCCATCTCCACTGCTGTTTTTCGCTTGCGGGCAGCTAATAAGGCGGCCTCGTTAACAATATTTTCAATATCGGCTCCCACCATTCCAGGAGTTCCTTTGGCAATGGCTTCCAAGTTTACATTACGTTTATTGAGTACAATTTTTTTAACATGCACTTTAAAGATTCCCAGGCGTCCTTTTAAATCGGGTACATCCACAACAACCTGACGATCAAACCGACCCGGACGTAACAATGCCGGATCCAAAACATCCGGGCGATTGGTCGCCGCCATCAGAATAATATTAGTATTAGCTTCAAAGCCATCCATTTCCACCAGCAGTTGGTTCAGGGTTTGTTCTCTTTCGTCATGGCCGCCGCCCAGACCGGCACCGCGCTGCCGTCCCACTGCATCCAGCTCATCAATAAAAATAATGCACGGGGCATTCTTTTTCCCCTGTTCAAACAGGTCCCGAACACGGGAGGCGCCCACCCCCACAAACATTTCCACAAAATCTGCGCCACTTAGACTAAAAAAAGCCACATTGGCCTGTCCGGCAACCGCCCGGGCCAGTAAAGTTTTCCCCGTTCCCGGAGGCCCCACCAACAGGACACCTTTTGGAATGGTGGCCCCCAATTTTTGATAGCGTTTGGGCCGTTTCAAAAAATCAACGACCTCCTTCAATTCTTCCTTCGCCTCGACACATCCGGCCACATTATCAAATGTAACCCGGGGCATGTCGGAGGTCCAGATCTTGGCGCGACTTTTGCCAAAATTAAAAATATTCTTCATACCGCCACCACCTCCCTGCATGCGGCGCATAAGAAAAATCCAAAAACCAAGGATGGCCAACCAAGGCAAAATGTTCAGAAAATAACCCGTCCAGTCAATCGTCTTTTCCTTGAAAGTATATTCAACGTTGTACTGGTCCCACTCATTCAGAACTTCATGGTCAACAAACGGTAATGTAACATAAAACCGGAAAACAGTTACAGAAGTCCCCAATTCTGTTATGATCGATTGGGGTGCAGAAAGTTTACCATGGAAAATATTTTCCACAATGGTGGCTTTTTCAATCAGGCTCTGGGTCAGGAATTCCCGGTAATCAGAATATTGAACCTCAATTTCATTATTGCTCTTATTAGTCAATAAGCCTGAAAGAAAAACGGCAGTCAGAATAATTAATATCCATACGATCGATGTTTTGCCGGCTCGTTTCCACTGGAATTCATCTTTCCCCTTTCTTCCCGGTGGAAGAGATGATTTATTTCCTTTCCCCGGTTTACTCCTGGGATTGGAATTCTTCTGACTTCTTTCAGGTCGTTTAGATTTTAATTTACTCACTCGTCATTCCTTCCAGACGATATATGCCCTTCAAATTGCGAAATTTCTGTTCATAATCCAGCCCATATCCTACAACGAATTCAGGTGGAATTTCAAACCCTACCCAATCGATTGGAAAATCAACTTCGGCAATATCCCATTTCACTAACAGAGTTACGATGGTTACAGAAGCAGGACCGGCCTCCAGCATCCGGTCCCGGATGAATTTTATCGTTAAACCGGAATCAATAATATCTTCGACGATAATAACATGACGATTAGTGATCGCCGCTGAAATATCCTTCAATAACCGGACGGTTCCGGTGGACCTGACACCTGAATAACTGGACAGCTTAATAAAATCGACCTCACAGTTAATATCCATTGCCCTGATAAGGTCGGCAGCAAAAATAAAACTACCATTCAGAATCCCAATAAGAATTGGTGTTTGATCCCGAAATTTTTCAGACAGTTCCTGAGCCATCTCCTGAACACGATTAGAGATTGTTTCTTCAGAAAGGAAGGGTACCAGTTGATGTGTTGGTTTTTCCATTATTACGCTACCGCTGGTTGGAAAGAAAGTTCCGCAAACATATCGGTATTTTCTGTTACTCTGGCTTTATCGCTGAGCCGCTGGCCGCATACCCAGATAATTTCATCATCGGCCGTAAGCACCAGTTGCCTGTTTTTTGTCATGCGATCCATTTTCACGTCCGTAAGAAAATCGCTGACTTTTTTCTCTTGTTTCATTCCTAAGGGACGGAAACGATCTCCCGGTTGCCAAGGCCTGATCTTTAGTCCTTTCCCAACAATGAAGCGGCGATCGATCATTTCAACGAGAGGATTATCACGTTGAATATTATTTCCATGCGCCCATCGCACCATTAAGAAATTACCATTGATCTCCACCGGCCGGTTAATTTCCACTATCTGAGCCTCCGGAAGATTGCCGGCAGGCGAAAGAATCCAATCGTTCCGGTCTCGCAATAAATACCAATCATCCTCAAGGGCATACATTTGACCAACGGTTGCACCGGTTAAAAACTGTGATAGTGTTTGCCATTGATGTCTGCGCCAGGGTCTCAATTGGGCTCCAATTAAATATTTGACTAATCGAATCGTAATTTCCGTTGAAAATGGTTCCACTGCCTCCCGGGGAATATGAAACGATTTCTGATTCGGGACTACAATTGATTCAGCAAGGCGTTCCACCGCCTGAATCATGTAATCCACTGCTGATTTTGCCTTCTGGGAAAGGGCCAGAAACCGCGCAATCAAATCGGGAACATCCTCCTCCCACCGGCGGATAATTTTATGTCGGATATAATTCCGTTGAATATTACAATCCTGATTACTTTCATCATGCACACAGGGTAAGCGGTATTGATTAGCGAAGGCCCGAAGATCAGATTTTGAGAACATGAGCAAAGGGCGAATGACGTTGCCGGAGTGCGGAGGAATACCTCTTAAACCCTCGATTCCGCAACCCAGATTCAAATGTTGAAGAATCGTTTCAACCTGGTCATTCCCATGATGAGCGGTGAGGATCCACTGGCAATTAAACTTTTTACGGGTTTCTTCCAGGGCGGCATACCGCACCCGATGTCCCCACATTTCACCACTTTCGCCCTTTCGGCGTGAATCAGGAAATACATGGCAGACTTCCAGCGTAACCTTCCATTCCTCACAAAGATCTTCCACAAATGATTGATCCCGGGAGGCCATTGCCCGTAAATGATGATTGACGTGGCAGGCATAAACGTCAATATTATCTTTTTGGGGAAGCGCCAGGCTTAAGTACAATAGTGTTATTGAATCCAATCCGCCTGACAGAGCTACTAAGATACTGTCGCCAGGACGAATTACCTTTAGGTCTGATAACTGGTCCACAAAAGATTTTTCGGACAATCCCGATTTGATTCTGGTCATTGTTTTTATTTTAATTGAGATACAATTTCACCTACTTCGGTGGCAGATGACATAATGTAGAAATGAATGCAGGGAACTTTAGCCGCCACCAGTTCCCGGCATTGTTCCAAAGCCCAGTTTATTCCGATTTCCCGGGCTGCCTGGGGATGCTCCTGAACCTGATCGGAGAGCAATTGAGGAATATCAACAAAGAAATTTTTTGGAATTGTTCGTAAATGCGATTCGCGGGTCAAAATCTTGATTCCCGGGATAATGGGAATATTAATTCCGACCCGGCGACATTTCTCCACAAACGAAAAATAGGACTGATTATCATAAAACATCTGAGTTACAATATAATCGGCACCAGCGTCAACTTTTTGTTTTAAATACTTCAAATCTGATGCCATATTAGGTGCCTCAAAATGCTTCTCCGGATACCCGCCGATACCGATGCAAAAATCGGTTTTGCAAGCGTCCAGAAGATCCTCCAGATATTTCCCCTCATTCATGTCAACTATTTGACCGACCAGGTCGCTGGCGTAACGATTCCGGGTACGACCGTGCTGATCCTTAGGGTCCTTTCGCAATTCATCTCCACGGACAGCAAGTACATTATTAATACCCAAGTAATTCAATTCCACCAGCGCATCTTCAGTTTCCTCCCGGGTGAATCCACGGCAGAGCAGATGAGGTACCGTTTCTACCTGATAGCGGTTTTTAATCGCTGCACTAAGACCAATCGTACCGGGGCGTTTTCTGCGAATATGACGGATTACGGTTCCGTTGGGAGCGTCCTCATAATATACTTCAGCCGACCGGCTGGTTAAGTCAATAAACGGAGGTTCATAAGGCATTAATTGCTCCACCAGATTAAAAATCTGGTCAATATTCCCGCCACGCTGGGGTGGAATAATTTCAAAGCTAAACAGAGTTGAGTTAGCCTTTTCGAGGTAATCAATTACTTTCATGACGCTTAATTTAGTTCCCTAAGTAAAGGAAATAAAAAGGGGTTTTCGCTTCTTTCAATTCCCATAGTTGTGTCCGGACCATGCCCCGAATGAATCATAATATCATCGGGGACTTTTTCAATCAATATTTTCAACGAATTCTTTAACGTATCCCAGTTGCCCCCCGGCAAATCCGTTCGTCCTACAGAACCTTTAAATAAGGTATCCCCGCTGAATAAATGCTTTCCAATTAAATAACATTTGCCACCGGGTGTGTGCCCAGGAGTGGGAAATACCCGGAATGAAAACGGACCAAGCTTGAATTGAGATTGATCCTGCAGCCAGTGATCCACCTCCGGTTTTTTTCCTGGCGTTAAACCAAAAAACAGGGAAGTATTTTCATACATTCCTAGAACTTCCTGTTCCCCTTTCGGTAAATAGAAGGGAATTCCAAATTCATGTTTTAAGGCCTCCACCGCACCGACGTGATCAATATGGGCATGCGTATTAACAATGGCCAGGGGTGAAAGGTTAAATGCTCTAATCGCTGCAGAAATCGCCTCCGCATCGGCACCGGGGTCGATCAGGACACTTTCAGCAGCAGAATCTCTCCACAGAATGAAACAGTTTTCCTGGAATACCCCGGTGACAACCGTATGAACCTTTAAACTCAAATTTCTTTAAATACCAGTTCACTCATACACTGGATTTTATCCTCATAGGAATGGGGATAACAGAAACGAATGGCTGCGGAAATACTGCTGAGAATGGAATTTCCATCCTGGGGCGTAAAACAGAAACCGTAAATTTCATGGTCATTTTTAACATTAATAGTCTGCTCCACTACCACCGTTTGATTTAGAATCCGGCCAAAGTGACCATGATCCCGCCCAAAGGAGAAGACTGTGCTGGTCATATCCTTGGTCGTTAGTGCAACCAGTGAATTGGCCTTCAAACGATCCATCACTTCATTTTTAGTGACAGGGTCTCTGGTTTTTATGTAGAACCATAAAACATGCATGTATTGACTGTTGACTTTCATGGCGGAGGAAAACAGGTTTAAATCGTACTCCAAGGTTGCGAATAATTGAGCTGCATCCCTGGCATGGTGAGATCCATAATCTTTAGACGTATGTTTACCAACCTGCGGGGCGGGGATAAAACTGCCCGGTTGGCTGATATCGTTTGCCCGTCGAATACATAAAAACCGCCCTTCCGTCAGATTTTCGGGACTTTTGTCTTTCAGGGCCAGGGTATTAGTCACGCAGGCAATGTTATGGGTGTTACAGGAGACAATCTGAATAAATTGATCATTCCCATTTTTCAGGGCGACATCATTAATACCACGGGCATATTTTTTCCCGAACCCATCTTCGCTGCCCTGGGCCAGGAATCCCTTTACGAATTTCGTGTACTGACTATAATATTTTTCTTTATTCCGGTGTCCAACGCCTTTGGGTGTGCAATCAATTACGACGGTAGCACGTTTGATGGCTTCCACCGCTCCCAGCTCCGGGTCGATTCCCAATTCCCGGAAACTATCAAATTTTTCTTTTTCCACCGAAAGTCTGGCGCCCCGTTTCAATAAATCCAGCACCTTTGAACGATCGCCCACTAAGGGAGTATTTTTATTAAATGTAATTTCGTCAATTCCCAGTTGTTCCCGGTAATCACTTAAAAGCCCGATTAAAGGCTCTCCGATTGTTCCCGTACCGACTACATGGACAATTTTTCGTTCC
>JBHHUS010000037.1:0-18842 GCA_046861615.1 Fidelibacterota bacterium | reverse complement strand
AAAATGCCTACATTCTGGAGCGGGCCCGGCGAAATGGGGTACCTGATGTCTTCATTTCTCACAAAGGTAAACAACGAGAAGTCTTTGACCGTGAAATCACCCGAATGCTAAAAAATCATCAGGTAGACCTGATTCTACTCATCGGTTTCATGCGCATTCTCTCCGTTGAATTCTGTAATACCTGGCAGGGGAAAATTCTCAACGTTCACCCCTCCCTATTGCCTAAATACGCCGGTGGTATGGATTTGGATGTCCACACTGAAGTCCTGAAAAATGGAGACCCGGAAACGGGATGTACGATTCACTTTGTTACCGAAGAGGTGGATCATGGACCCATTTTAATTCAGAAAAGGTGCTCCGTTGATTCTTCAGATACGGTGGAGACACTAAAGCAAAAAGTTCAGGGGCTGGAAGGATCCGCTTTCATTGAGGCCATTCAAATCTTTTCACAAAGCCAGGTAAAAACGATCCGTTCATCCTAAGGAACCTGTACACCAGTCAACAAGGAAAAACAAATTCAGTGAATACAGAAATAACCGTTATTAAGCGTGTGCTCATTTCCGTATCCGATAAACGGGGTTTGATCCCGTTTGCCCGTGGTTTACAGCAGTTAAAAATAGAACTGATCGCTACCGGTGGGACGGCCCGGGTTCTGCAGGAAAATAGCCTCACCGTAACGAACGTTACCACCTTTACCGGTTTTCCTCCTATTTTTGAAGGGCGGGTAAAGACGATCCATCCATTGATCGCCGGTGGAATCCTGGGGTTACGGCAGCAACACGCCAAGGAAGCTCAAGAACAGAACATCCAGTGGATAGATCTGGTGGTTTGCAATTTATATCCCTTCTTAAAAACAGTTACAGAGCAGACAGTTACACTGGCTGAAGCCATGGAACAGGTGGATATCGGCGGTTCCACTATGATACGAAGCGCAGCGAAAAATTTCGGCTGGACCGGAGTAGTTACCGATCAAAAAGATTATGATCTGGTTCTTCAGGAAATTAATGATCAAGGTGGCCTTACTTTTACTACCCGGAAGCAATTGGCGATAAAAGCTTTCGGCTATACGGTCAGATACGATGCTCATATTCACAATCATCTTCAAGAAGAATCCTTTCCGGATGATTTAAATATTACCCTGCAAAAACATGCTGACCTGCGTTACGGGGAAAACCCACATCAGGCGGCAGCCGTCTATCAGCGCTCAGGCGACGCTGGAAATAGTCTGCTAAACGCTAAAATACTCCAAGGAAAACAACTCTCCTACAACAACCTGATGGATGCCGATGCAGCCTGGACTTGTCTCCGAGAATTCAAAGAACCCGCCTGTGTGATTGTTAAACACGCAAATCCATGTGGCGTGGCAACGGGGAATAATCTACTAGATATATACAAACGGGCGTTCAGTGCCGATAGTCTGTCTGCCTTTGGCGGAATCATTGCCCTGAATCAACCCTGTTCTATTGCGGTCGCCAGTGAAATTAAGCATGTTTTTGTCGAAGTGGTTCTGGCTCCGGAATTTGAACCAGGGGCCCGTAAACTGCTTTCAAAGAAGAAAAACCTGCGTGTGTTGGAAATGGGAACAATTAAGCCGATCGAGCCGGGTGAAAACATTCGTGAGATTACCGGAGGCGTGTTAATCCAGGAATACAATTCCCATCAACTAACAATTGACGAACTGAAACCAGTTACTGAAGAGAAACCGGAAGCTGACGATCTAAAGGCCTTGTTATTTGCCTGGAAAGTCTTAAAACACGTCAAGTCCAACGGAATTGTGATTGTCAAAGGAACGTCAACGGTGGGGATTGGCGCCGGCCAACCCAGCCGGGTAGGAGCGGTGGAAATTGCTTTGAAGAAAGCCGGCAACCACACCGACGGTGCTGTACTGGCCTCCGATGCCTTCTTCCCGTTCAGAGATAATATTGATTTGCTGGCCGGGACCGGCATCCGGGCAATCATTCAACCGGGAGGGTCCATTCGGGATAAGGAAGTAATTAATGCTTGCAATGAACTGGGAATTGCCATGGTTTTTACTGGAATCAGGTGTTTTAAGCATTAATAACTGAGCCCCTTGCAATCATTTAAAAAACAATTATTATGGCTTACAATCTGGGGGGTCGCTTTTGCCTTGATTGAAGCGGCGGTAGTAGTGTACCTGCGGCAGATCTATTTTCCTGAGGGTTTTTCATTCCCACCTCTTCCCACAGACGGTCAATTAATCAAGATTGAACTGTTACGAGAATTAGCCACGATCGTCATCATGTGGTCAGTGGCAGAACTCAGCCGTATTCAGTTCACTGAAAAATTGGCTGTCTTTATGATTTTATTCGGGGTCTGGGACATTTTTTATTACCTGTTTTTGAAACTGTTCATCGGCTGGCCGGCATCTCTGGCTACCTGGGATGTTCTGTTCTTAATTCCGGTTGTCTGGGTCGGCCCTGTCTGGTCACCAGTGCTGATATCCATTTGCCTCATTTCAGCGGGTGTGATTGGACTTTTCTGCGGTTGGAATAAAATCAATTTCCAACCGACCGTTTTCATCTGGGTGTGCGAATTGATTGCCATGGTCCTGGTCATATCCTCCTTTATCATTCCCGGGATTCAGACATTTCAAAACCAGGGACCTGCTTCTTACCCCTGGGGTTTGCTTATTGCAGGACTGGTATTCGGACTTTCTGTATTTGGTTACCATTTGTACAGTCTCCGGATTACACACCGGACGGGCAGTGAATAAGTATCTGACTAAGCTTATATTCCACCTAATAACCCCATGACCGATCATAAATTCACACGAATGTTGGTAGGCTGGTATGGATTTCTCCAAGCCATTCATTTGATTGTTCTCCTAATTGCCAGATTTAAATACGTGAAAACCGGAGCAGTTGGTTTCCCCGCTCCGGGGCCTCCCGGTGGATGGTCCCCACAAACAAACTATTTTCTCCTGGGGCTGGGATATCTTGACTTTTGTACGGCCATCATCGCCTTGTTATTTATCTATCGGTTCTTTACTAAAAAGCATAGGTATCGTACTCTTGGCCTTGTGGTTTTATCCTCATCAACTGTTTCAGCAATTATCTTTGGATTGGGAACCTTTCCATCAGGAGCCTGGAATTACCATCCAATAACCTATTTTGCGATGTTAGTTCTCTATCTGCCTGTAATCATCCTGTTTTTCGTTTTCATAAAGAATAAAGTACCTGACAGAATTAAATAATCAGAACTTTTTAGCAGTACAAAAATTGAAATCAAATTAATAAATGGAGGCGGAAGATGAATTTTCAACAGTTTTATACTCCTCTGGCAGAGAGCTCAAAATTTATCTTTTACATATTATTAGCCGTATTGATCGTAATTGGTTTAATCAAGAAAAGGCAAGCTAATAATGGTTCCTGGGCGGCTTGGATTCATACTGCAGTATACCTTAATTTTCTGGTCGGAGGGGTCTATTCCGGCTTAAGAATGCTGAGCACAAACCCAATTGAAGCAATGTTAACGCGGAGAATGTTTGCTTTTGAAGCCTGGTTCTGCTTTACCTCCGCCAGTTTCTATTTCTTATTCCTTTACCTTTTTTCCAACCGCCGCCGGGATATCAATAACACAGTCAATTAAATATCAGTTGGATTCTGACACTGAAATCTGAAGAATTGAATCGTCGTGTCGAAATTCTGGCCGATCCGTAATCAATCCATCGATCCCCTGACGAAGTAACCATTCCATGGCCGGGCGAGTGTTCACTGTCCAGGCGTTGATCGCTAATTTTCGTTCCCGGGCATAGCACACTAAATCGTCGGTAACAAAATCAGCACGGGGATGTAAACAATCTGGGCGAGCAAAATGTACTAAAGAGAAATGTAGTTTTGATTCAAAAATAAATCCCGTCAAAACAGCGGGGTAAAACAGTTTAATAATTCCCAGGGAAAAAGGATTAAAACTGGAAATAATAACCCGTTCTACCATACCCAGTCGTTGGACAATTGCTGCTGTTTTTAATGCAATTTTAAAATCGAGGACTTTCCTGGTTTTCAGCTCAATATTGACTCTAATTCCCGACGATATTTTCGTTAGTGTGCTTTCCAGAGTAGGCATTCGATCCGTTCTGCCAGGCCACTTTGCTGCTGCATTTACATTGCTGATATAAGAATAATCCTTCTCAAATATATAACCAGACCCATCCGTTTCCCGTTCCAGATCATAGTTGTGGGAACAAATGATGACACCATCACAGGTACAAACCACATCCATTTCCAGCCCCGGAACGTCTGTCTCCGCTGCTGCCATATAGGCTGCTATAGTATTTTCGGGAGCTGTGTGTAATAATCCCCTGTGGGCGAACCACATGGGGTGAGTAGAATAAAGTTGTCCTGCTTTATTCGGTTTCCAGGAAAGCAGGAATGTAAGCGAAATCCCTGTAATTATAATCAGAATAACGAAGGTAAAATTCATTCACCGGGGAGGATAGTCAGGTGGCTGAACTCGTTGGAATTTCTAATTATTTCCTCGTCGGAATGAGTCGTGCGATACATCCCATTGTAGTACAACTCTGCCTGATCTCTATAGTGGGGGCTGGCAGGCAATCCGGACTGGCCGGTAGGGATAATGAACTGTGTTTTATCTAAATCACTAAAATCTACAATTCTCCTCATGGAGGGCCCTACAATCTGGTCATAATCCCGCAATAATGCATACTCACCTTTATTAACAGTACCATCCGACCCGCCGGTTTTGAAAGGACCAACATTAAACCCAAACAACAAATTCAGGATTTTTTTCTTCCCCAACACGTGGTTAAAGGTTAGCGTATGTACATCTCCCCAAGCCCATTGATTAATATCAGTCCCGCTGCGCTGTTCCAAATCTTTCACTGCATCTTTCATTGAGCGATAAAGAATATCGTTCATCAATTCTTTCTCTGGAGTATTAATGTCATCAAACCAGACAGACTCCCCCTGACGAATCATCGCTAAAAGACTTCTGGAGGGAACCATTGGTTGGGCAACGAAAGCTGTCAGGGCACCCGGAGCAACTGAATCCAGCTCATCGCCGTAAATATTTTTTAACAGGTAGTTATAGGCAACATTAAAAAGCAGGGTAGCTCCTGATTCGGGGCTTTCAATAAAATCCCAATTTTCAAGTAATTCAAAGACCTGTTTTAATGTCCCTTCTTCATCACCTTTTTGAGTGCTTAAAAAATAGGGCGTCAATTCACGGGCACGGGTAGATAACTGGTCCAACTGCATTCGCTTCACATCTTCCACTGAAATACGATCTATTCCTCGTATTAGCTCCCGGATTCGTTCAATCCGATTTGGGGGTGCCCATTGATTAGAAATGTAGTAGGGAAAGGCGTCATCGATTGTTTTATTATTTGCAGTGGCGATAAACCCTTCAGGCGGATTGAATAAATAAGGCATTTTATTATACGGAACAAACCCTTGCCAGTCATAGGCCGGGTCAGCGCCAGGTCGTGGTAACAGGCTACGTCCGTTCTTGCGAATAGGAACCCGCACCGCCGGGCGCCAGCCGATATTACCTTTCACATCAGCATAGATGATATTCTGGCCCGGAATCCAGAAATCATTTAAAGCATTAGTAAAATCGTTCCAGTTGCGAATTTTAGCCAAATTAAGCAAGCCCGGGATTTCACGGGTAACCCGGTGACCGACCCAGGACATGGATACAACCTTGTTTGTCAATTTGAGCAGGGGGTGAATATCGCTGATAACCGGGCCATGATTAGTAAGCCGTACAACAACTGTTGTATCCCCACCTGATTTTAGTGGGATTGTTTCAATGCGGGTGGCCATTTTTTCCCACTTTCCACCATGGAGATATTGATTGGGTGCATCCGATCGGACAGTTTCAATAAAGAAATCAATATCATCGACCATCACATTGGTGAACCCCCAGGCACAGGAATCATTTTGACCAATGACGGGAATTGGTATTCCGGGTAAGCAGACACCGCTGATATTATAGGAACCACCCTTCAGATGCATTTCAAACCATTTTGCCGGCTGGCTTAAGCCCAGGTGGGGATCGTTGGCCAGGATTGGTTTACCGGTGGTAGTACGACTTCCGGATATAACCCAATTGTTGGACCCCATTACAGTGCCCTCCATTTTCATCAATGATCGAAGGGCATTTTCCTGTTCAACCATAGTTGGCAATAATAATCCCAACTCGGCATTAGGAGGCACAATAGTAACGGTGTCTACATCCAGCGGGAAAAGCTGATCTACTTTTTCGCGCCCCAGTTTTTCCACCATGGCACCCATGACAATTTCCACTTTCCAGGACTGTTGTAAATCATGAGCCATCAAACGAATATAGCCAATCACATCGGCCGGTGTCCACTTGAGCGGTTTTACACCCAGTATTTTAAACTCAACCGGAGGATCTGCTGAAATTATGTCAACATAATAATTAATTCCGGCGCAGTAGTCTTTTAAAATTTTCAATGAAGTAGAATCGAGTTCAGCAGCAATTTTTCTGGCAACGGCCGGAATACCCCAGGTACGCAAATAAATATCCCTGGAAACCAAGTTATCCCCTAAAAACTTCGCTAATTCTCCCCTGGCAGCGGAGGCAATCATCGACATCTGGAACAACCGTTCCCGGGCCACGAGATAACCAGCGGTAAAAAATAAATCACTTTCATTCCTGGCAAATACGTGGGGCGCACCATAACTGTCTGTGTAAACTTCAACAGTATCCCTGAGAACCGGAATTTTCTGGTTCCCTTCATACTTAGGTAATGGTGATGAAAAATATACCCGTATGCCAACAATGATAACAACGACTACAAAGAGGATTGACCCCCAAAGAAATTTTGATGTAAGAACCAATTTATTTTTAGACAACTTATTCACAATATTTTCCTGTTTTAATCAGGTAAAAATAGGGAATTAGCTCCGACAATGAAAAGAACCATCTCTTTGTTTAACTACCCCGGGCTGATTAGTCGCTTTTACCAGGTTTCTGGTGAATTGATTGCTTAATTTTTATCGGCAATACAGCCTGCTATTCATGAAGTCCCTGTTTCAATTTTTCAACCCTAAACCTTTTCCCCGCCCCAGACAGCATGGTGCCTGGATTATGTTTCTGATACCAGCTTTTATGGCTGTGTTTTTGGATCCCCGCTGGGTATTGCCGGATATTGGCTTAATTTTTACTTTCATCCTAATCTTCCTTTCCTACCAACCGTTGCAACGCTTTTTACGGCAATTCCTAAAGCGGTCCGTTTTCGATTATGCCGCCCTACAATGGACATTATTATTGGGCGGCGGCGGAATTATTCTGGCCGCCACCCTGTTCCTTTATTATCAAAGATGGAACTCGTTCCTGTTTGGGACAATCGTTTTGGTTTTACTCCTATTGCATTTAATGTTGGCTATCCAGACTAATGCATTGGCATTACCCGCAGAGTTGGTGGGTGTGTTGGGTCTCACCGCAGCAGCTCCAACCATTGCTGTTTTTAATACCGGAACACTAAATACTCAAAGCATCATGGTTTGGTTGGTGAATGCCTTATATTTTGCCGGAAGTATTTTCTACATAAAATTAAAGCTGCGGATTCAACCTGCAATGCCAAAACCGGAAATACAAAAAAGAATCAAATTGGGATTACCATTACTTTTCTACACTCTTTTCCTCTATGTTTTACTTTTTGGCATTACACAAGTTTACCCGTCTCTAGATCTTTTGATCATTGTTTTCCTTCCTTTCGCGTTTAAATCAATCGTTGGTGTTCTTTCGTGGTACGATAAGAGCTTGGCTCGGCCCGGCAGAACCGGCTTGCTGGAAATTCTTCACGTTGGAATATTTACAGTATTGACCATAATAACATTCGCACATTTCACTTAAACAATGCCGGAATTACCTGAAGTTCAAACGGTTGTCCACTACCTTAAGCCATATTTAAAGGGTAAGACCATTAAGTCTGTTGAACCTTTAAATGGAAATGAAAAGGTTTTCGTTATCCGCGATCTTAAGGTGTTCCAAAAGGAGGTTGCAGGTCAGTTAATCTGTAACGTATTGCGCCGGGGAAAATACATTATTATTGATCTGGCCGCAGGGTATCTCTGCATTCACTTGCGAATGACTGGCAGGCTGATGGCCAATTTCAGTGATAGAGACAATCCCAAACATTTTACTGCCCGACTTTCCTTCACGGATGGTACAAGTCTGTATTTTAAAGATTATCGGAAATTCGGACGCATTTATTTTTCCCGCGAATTGGATTGGTTAGAAAGTAAATTAGGAGTTGAACCACTTTCAAAACAGTTTACTGCAAAAAGGTTCTATGCCGCACTGCAGCACTCCGGACGAATGATCAAACCGTTATTACTGGATCAGGGTTTTATCGCTGGTTTAGGGAATATTTATGTAGATGAGGCCCTTTGGAGTGCCCAGATACACCCTTGTTTTATAGCCAAACAAATCGAATTTAAGCAGGTTGTTGTTTTACACCGTGCCATTCGCTCGATACTGAGAAAAGCGATCGTTTTAAATGGTACTACCATTATTAATTTCACTTTCGGCAATAACCGTACCGGATCTTATGCCGACCAGTTACAAGTCTTTGGGAAACAGGGTAAACCATGTCCCCATTGCAACACTATTCTGTTAAAAATCCGGATTTCACAACGAGGAACCCACATTTGTCCTAACTGCCAGAAACTCTAAGGGGGAATAGCTTTAAACTTACCTTCATCAGCCAAATAATTATTGAGCCCTGTGTTTACTCTTCAGCAGTTTTAAATTCCAGAAGGTCTACTTGTAGAAAAACAATCTGGCGATATTAATGTCTCTATTTTCCCTAAGGAGCTTAAAAAACTATTTTTAATCCATTTCAAAACGCAGGTATAATTTAAAATGGGTGACATCCGACAATCTGCCTACCCCGAACGCTTCTCTTCTCTTGTAGGTTTATTTATCGGTCCGATTTTGGCGATTGGTTTAATTGCCTTTTTTGATCTGGATCCCGGCCGGCCAGAAGTTACCAGAACAGCAGCTATAGCTGTTTGGATGGCGCTCTGGTGGATAACGGAGGCTGTCCCCCTGGCGATTACTGCTCTACTGCCAATCGTACTTTTTCCAGTTCTGGGAATCATGAATGGTAAACAGGTAGCGCCTCAATATTTTAATCACATTATTTTCCTGTTCATCGGCGGTTTCATCGTAGCCTTAGCAATGGAGCGCTGGAACTTGCACCGTCGTATTGCTTTGAAAACATTAATGCTGGTAGGTGTCCAGCCCAAAAACATACTTTTTGGGTTTATGATAACCACTGCTTTTCTCTCCATGTGGATTTCAAACACTGCCGCTACAATGATGATGGTACCCATTGCTCTGGCAGTTATCCAACAATTAGAAGAGATCACACCAAAAGCGGCTATTAAAAAATATGCTGTCGGCTTGTTCCTGGGAATTGCCTATGGCGCCACTTTGGGCGGGATATCTACCCTTGTAGGCACACCGCCCAATTTGGTTTTTGCCAAGGTCTATTCCATGACTTACCCCCAAGCACCTGAAATATCCTTTGGTATTTGGATAATATTTGCTCTACCGATTGCGATTGTTTTTATTATACTTGTTTGGTGGCTGTTATCCCGATTTTTTCTCCCTAAAAAGCAAGTATTAAGCATTTCGCCAGATACATTCAAAAACCAGTATGATAGCTTGGGGCTAATCAGCTATGAAGAAAAAGCGGTTCTAATCGGTTTCTGTAGCCTGATGTTCCTCTGGCTTTTCCGCACAAATATCAATTTCGGTGGTTTTATAATTCCAGGCTGGTCCAACCTATTTCGACGTCCAGAGTATTTTAATGACGGAACCACCGCAATTTTTGTTTCCATTCTACTATTTCTAATTCCCTCCAGGCAACCAACAAAAGGGCGTATAATGAATTGGGATACTGCAAAGCGACTTCCCTGGAATATCGTTCTATTATTCGGTGGCGGCTTTGCTTTGGCCTATGGATTTAAAGATTCCGGGCTTTCACTTTGGCTGGGAAACCAATTAGTAGCGTTGAAAGTTCTGTCGCCGTTTATCATTGTTGCCGGAGTCTGCACGCTCCTGATATTTCTAACTGAATTAACTTCCAATACTGCCACAGCCCAGATTTTCCTTCCGATTCTGGCCATTCTGGCAACTGAAGTACAATTAAACCCCATTTTCCTTATGGTTCCAGGAACGCTGGCTTGTTCTCTGGCTTTCATGCTACCTGTGGCAACGCCTCCCAATGCTATCATATTTGGAACGGGGCGCGTTCAAATCAGTTATATGGCAAAAGTTGGTTTTATCCTCAATCTTACAGGAATCATTTTATTAACCCTGGCAATCTATTCATTAGGGGCCACAATCCTGGGAATTGATTTATCGGCCTTCCCTGTCTGGGCAAATATGTAAGCGTCAATTTACGCCGGGTTCAACTCAGGTGATGTGACCAATGTCACTGTTTGTGCGGTACCGGAACTGATAAATCCCTTGCCTACCACTTACAGGTTTTACCTCCTCCAGGGTTAAGTTTAGTTCCCGGTTCAATCCGTCAAATAACGGAACGCCTCGGCCAAACACCAGTGGATGAATCGTTAAAAACAGTTGGGTTAAATAGGGAGCAAATCTGGCATTGGTTTTGCCGCCGCCGGCAACAAAGCATTTCCTTGCCTTAATTCGATTCAAAACCTGCTGTGGGTCATCCGAACGGTGAACAACGATCAATTCCCTGCCGATCAGGTCTCTATCTAGCGTTGCTTTGGTATTAGCACCAATGATAACCGGCCACCCCCAAGTCAGTTCTTTAAATAGGGACAGATCCTTTGACCATTGAATTACTTCATGGTGATGGCGGGCAATATAGCCATCCGTCGTGATCGCTGCAATCAGGATAACTTCCATCGGGGCAGTAAATTACAGTACCGACAGATGATAATAAGAGCTCAATGAATGGCCGGTTCAGCTACGTAAGATTATTTTTCCAGCGGTTGGCCCTGTTTGTTCACTGATCCGGCAGCCACAATTACCAGATTATCTAAATCAACATACTTCTTAATAGCATTATTGATCCGCTCTAAATCAAGACTATTAATAATTTGCGGATATTCATCGAGATATTCATTGGGCCGACCGCGTTCAGCATTGGTGAGAATCTGTCCAGCGAGTCCCCTGGTAGTGGCCAGGCGTACTTTGTAAGTCCCGGTAATAGTCGATTTTTTACTTTCCAGTTCTTCCTTGGAAATGCCTTTCTGTGCCCACATCCTTATCTGATCAAGGGTTGCTCCCTCCCCCTTTTGCAACAGGGATGGTGCAAAAGTACCCCAGGCAGTCCAATAGCCATCATTCCCATTGTCAACGCCTCTAACTGATGATCCGATACCATAGGTCAGACCCTGTTCATCGCGAATGGTCTGCATGAGACGAGCAGAGAAATTTCCCCCAAGAATATAGACACCCAACATAAGGGGATAATAATCCTCGCTGTCCCGGTCGATACCAATAGCCTGACCGATAAACATATCGGTACTGGTTTTATCCTTAATGGTAATAAATTTTGTCTTGGCTGCCAGTGCTTTTGCATGCTGATTCGTTTTTACCATAGTAAGGGGGGATTGTTTCCAATCCTTGAAAGTCTTCTTCAGTTCCTGCGAAAAAACAGTTTCATCTACATCACCAACAGCTACCAACGTCATCGTTCCTAAGCCATAATTCGCCCGCTGAAAAGCTTTCAAATCGCTTGATGTAATACTTTTCACGTAGGCTATATCAGCGTCGATTTCGCGGCGATAGTTGGGGTGTCCCTCAGGATAAAGACTCCTTAAAAACTCCCCCGAAGCACGATTGCGGGTATTCTCCTTAGATCGTTTCAAGTTACCAATCATCCGTTTTTTCACAACATCCAGCTCCTTGGATCCGAAGGCCGGCACTTGTAATTGTTCAGCCAGCAGGCTCAGTACCAGCGGAACATCATTTTTCAGGCAACGAGCATTAAAACGTACTCGATATTGACCGCTCGAAAAACGGAGTTGGGCCCCAACGGATTCCAGCATATCACTGATCTCATATTTACTGTGCTTTTTTGTCCCTTCATCGAGCATCGCAGCAGTGAGATCGGCGATCAGAGGGTTGGATTCAGGGCTGAATTCATCTCCCCCAAAAAAGCTGCCGGTAATCGTAATCACATCCTCCACGCCGCTTTTCATTGTAAGCAAGCGAATACCGGGAAGAGGAGCCTGTTCTACAATCTGATTAGCAATAGAAAATTTATCTTTCGCCTTAACGTTGCCACCCGTTGAAGTGGCCAAACTCAAAAGCTTCTCCGAAGAAATACTGTACGGATGATGCCCTTTTGCAGCCTTTTTGTCATTTTGTTTTGATCCGCCGGCATTTTCAGGAACAAAGTATCCGGTTGTACTTTGATCCTCCTGAAGGTATTTCTGTGCCACTCGTTGGATATCACCTGCTGTAACCGCTTGGACTTTATCAACATAAGTGGTGTAGTATGTCCAATCCCCCATGGCAATAGCTTCGTTCAGGCTGCTGGCAATGGAATAGGATCCATCACGGCTGAAAGCCGCCTCAGCACGGATCTGAGCGATAGCTCGGGATACCTCCTCGGCAGTAACACCTTTGGATTTGATATTCTCGTATTCATCCAGAATGATCTGCTCAACTTTCTGGTGATCGGTTCCCGGCGTTAAAAAGGCATAGGTAATAAACAGCCCATTATCATGGAAGGGGAAATCCCACATTGAGAGATTAGTGGCCAGTCCTTTGTCGACAATCTTTTTATTGAGTCGACTTGATTTACCCCCGCCCAAAATTCGGGCCAATACCTGAAGCGCATAATAATCGTCATTAAGCCCCTCCGGCGTTTTGTGGGCGATACCAATAATTCCCGTTTGCCCGGTTCGTTTTACGATGATCCGCCGTGGCCCTTCCTGCTTCGGTTCAGTAGTATAAACTTCGGGGATAGATTCAGGACTTCGGCGGTATTGACCGAAGTACTTTTTTACCATGCCCAGAGCTTCCTTTTTATTAATATCTCCGATAATGGTTACCGTAGCATTATTTGGCCAGTAATAAGTATTATAAAACTGGCGCAACCGTTCAGTGGAAACATTTTCAATATCGGAGCGCCAGCCAATCGTGGAGTGATGGTAGGGATGCGCCTGATAGGCCGTGGCCCAAATATTTTTATCCAGTGCTTCGAAGGGATCGTTTTCTCCTCGTTCAAATTCATTGCGGACAACCGTCATTTCCGGCTGACGATCAGAATCACGCAGGAAGGCATTGCGCATACGATCAGACTCGATTTTCATGGCCCGTTCCAGGTGTTCACTGGGTAATAATTCAAAATAATTTGTCCGATCCATCCAGGTGGTTGCGTTGATTTGGGCGCCTACATTCTGAAGTACTGTCCAAATGGGCTTGCCGTTCTGCTTATTGTATTTCCGTGACCCTTTGAACATTAAATGCTCCAGCAGATGCGTTGAGCCAGTATATCCAATAGCTTCATTCCGCGAACCCACATGGTAAGTTACCATAAATGTCACAACAGGGGCAGAGTGATCTTCTTTAAGAAGAACGGTTAAATCGTTTGAAACCAACCGATACTCCTCAATGTCTCCTGACATTTTAACGTATTTAAACCCGGGATATTTATTTCCTGCCATGGTGCTTCCTATTAGTAATAAATAAACAATGATTGTAGAGCCGACTTTTTTAATCATGGTGCTTTCCCCGTTAGTTCACTAAAAATTGTGTTTTAGAAAATAACAGTTCTGGCATTTGTCCTTCCAGTCTTTTCCTCGATTACTTCTAATTTAATTGACCTCTGAATAACAAGTGAAAAATCATTATCGGACAAAAAAAACAACAAACTAAAACTGGCAATTATAATCGGACTATAATCAGGATGCTTTATCAGCGGGTATTTACCTAATTCCTGCCAGTTCCTGAAGTAAGTGCCAGTTTTTAAGGCGGTCCTCCTGGGATTTGTATAAAGTTTCATCTGCATTGCCGTCCTTATCAAAATGTTTGGCAAATCGACCCTCGGTTCGGGCAAAATAAACAAAATCAATCTGATCCCCTGTTTTAGGGTTTTGGTACCAATCCTGGTTTTTGGCGGGGTTTCCTTGCAGTGAAAGCCGTTCAGACATCCGTTCACCTTTGGTTGGATCATAGATAAAGATCGGAAAGGTGCGACTATCCGCAGCCAGTTTGGCCTGGTGGGCTGAGAGATCATCGGCTACTCCGTGCTCCGGCTGACAGGTAGTATAAACATTTATAACTGCCGGACCCGTGTACTCATTCGCCGCCATAATTGCTTTATAAAAATGGTTCATATGGGCCGGTGTTGTCTGGGCGACAAATACGTCCGGATGCATCATTGACAAATTGGCAATCTCCTTTCTTCGTTCGGTTTTACCAAAGATTGATTTACCAACCATTGACATTTTAGCATCCTGACCGACAAAAGAGGCCGTAGAAGTCTGTCCGCCAGTATTGGAGTAAACCTGAGTATCAAGGATGAGAACATTAACATCAAGGCCAGATGCTAACAGACGCGATAATGATTGAAAACCAATATCCAGCATGGCCCCATCTCCACCGATAGCCCACAATTTCTTTGATTGCCATCCCAGTTGGTTCCAGCGAACACGTACACCCATGGCATCAGCAGCTACATTTTCAAACAGTGAATTGGTCCATGGAACTAAAAATGGATTATATGGATACGTGGATCCATAAACAGTATTACATCCAGTTGCCGCCACAAGGCCGATGCTTTTTGCTCCATGAACAAAACCAGTAGCTGCCAACATCATCCGTAAGGCGCTTCCTTCGCCACAACCCATGCAGGACCCGGCTCCTCCAGTATATAATAATGATTCATCCGCCAACATCATATCCACCAGAACACGATCACTAATGTACTCTTTAGGGGTAGGTCCAAGTCCCTTGAAGAAGTCAAACCCTTGCTGGTAACGGGGAATAGTATCATCAACCTTCGTGATCATTTTCAAGGCGTTATGGTCCCCACAGGCATCGACACACTCAGCACAGCCTTTGCATTTAGTAGGATCAATGAAAATACCAAAACTGGCTGGTTCTTTACCTTGCTTGGCCGGAACTTTTGAAAATTTATTGGTTTCCGCCCACTGTTTAGATATCCAGCCTTTAAGCTCACCGGATTCCAGTTTTTCCAAATGACCTTTAAGCTGAGATTCGGGAATCGCTTTTCCCAAAATCGCCGTATCAGGACATTCGGTCACACACTCCATACACCCCACGCAGTTATCAGTAATAAACTCCGGAATTTCCGGTGCAATGTAGCTGAAATCCCGCAAGGATCCAGTACCGGCGGGAATCAGGCTTCGAGCCGTCGTCAGGTCTGCCGTCAGTCCGTCTTCTGCTGTTCCGTCATTGTAGGCGCCAACGATTCTTTCATTAAAATCAGCAATGTCAAGAATATCCCAAGCGTTAGTTTTGTTCATTCCTGAAAATTTATCCTTGCTCATACCGTTGCCTCATTTTCTACCGCTTTGGGGCCTTTTTCTTTAATCGCTTCGGCAGGGACTTCAAACACTTCCGTATAACCCCGGCGTACAGCATTTAAATTATCCTGGACTACCTGCTCACCACGTTTCCCGAAATATTTTCTAAGCGATCGTTCCACGCCTTCCATGAGTTGTTCATCAGTAATTCCAGATTTACCGACAAAAGGAGTCGTCTTTAGAAAAATTCCCAGTAGGACAATACCCTGCATTCTTTGAATGAGATCTGCACGACTGGATACTTCTTTAGCAATTTTTACTGTATCTAAAGCAAAAATACGGATGTCATTATCCCGAATGTCCTTCTGTGCCCAACGAGGAATATCCCGCCAAATCCTTTGAGAATCGGTTTTAGGTGTTTGAACAAAAAGTAACCCCCCTTTTTGCAGCCCTTTTAATGGATTGGCCAGATTGAACGCATTCACATCGTTCAGCGGAACAAAGTCCACAAATTCTAACTCATTATGAGTACGGACCTTGAAGGGACTGACTGTAAGATAATAAGTGGTGGGTAGCCCCTTTTTCTCCGAACCATATTTCGGGTAGGCCTGAACATATAAGTCAAAGAGGTCTTCCACAATGGTAGCAATAATTTTATTAGTCGTAACGCTTCCATAGCCTCCAACTGAATGGCCGCGCATGGAGAAAGTGCCCTCCGGACGAATATCAGGGTCCTTTGTAGGCTTCAAGGACAATTCATGGTCAATCCCAAGACAGAAATACTTTTTACCATCTTCCACCATATTCTCCACAACCGCCATGATGTCCGCTGGGCGCACATCACGGGATCCAAGGCCCGCAGAGCCAGAGTAAATCAGTGGTATCGATATGGTGCCATCCTTTTTCCGGGGACTATAATCAGCAAAGGCAGCTTTAATCTCCAGCGTAAGGGGATTGCTCTCAGCCAGGGGATTATCGAGACGTTCCAAAATGGAAAATCCTTTAACCCTGCTTAAAGCCTCCACAACCTGTTGTCCGGGAAAGGGCCGAAAAGCGGTTAGGTGAACAACTCCCAGACGTACTCCCTCTGTCTCCCGTAAATAGTCAGCAACCGCTTCCGCGGTTTCAATCATGCTGCCCATCCCGACAATCGCCCATTCTGCATCCTCCATTTTATATGAATCCACCGGTTGGTAGCGGCGGCCGGTCAGGTCAGAATATTCATCCATAGCTTTTTGCAAACGTGTCGCCACCTGATCGGTGTAAAAGCGCTGGGCTACTTTTCCTTTCATATACGAATCCTGATTCTGAACTACACCGGACATTACCGGATGGTAAGGATCCATAAAGTTGACTAGCTTTTCTTGTGGGGCCGAGACAAATTCAGCCATCAGGTCTGGTTCTGGTAGCTGTACATTTTCAATTGTATGGGTAGTTAAAAAACCGTCCATTATATTCAAAAACGGTGTGTGTGAATCTTCAGCTGCACGGCGGGCGATCAAAGCCAGATCTCCGGTTTCCTGGGCATTCCGGGCGAAAAGCATTCCCCACCCACAATCGGAAACGGCCATAACGTCATCATGCCCGGCATGAACATTCAGGGAATGGGAGGTCAGCGCCCGGGCACCAATGTGAAAAACAGCCGGCAGTCGCTTTCCCGAAATTGTAAAAAGCACTTCTTTCATTAAAACCAGACCCTGACCGGACGTGAAGTTTGTAACCCGACCCCCCGCCAAAGCAAATCCTTCACAAGTGGTAGCAGAACTGTGTTCCGATTCCAGCTCTAAAAAAGCCAGTTTCTCATTCCAAATGTTTTTTCCACCATTAGCTACCACTGATTGATAGCCGGACCCCATAGTGGTCGAAGAAGTGATTGGGTAAGCACAGGCACCCTGGGATATGTGTGTTTCTACCCAGACGATAATTCCGGCACCATCCGATGTGGCCCGCAAGCCAGGATATTTAACTGGTCGTTTTTTCATAAATTTACCTGAAATAATTGGCCCTAAAGTTACCAATAAATACTGCTTACTAAATACAAAAGAGCTTCAGATAAATTAAGTTCCGCTTTGAAAAACAACGCTTAAATTTAGTCACGAATAACAGGGTGTTTATCTTTGTATTAAGTGGGGTGAAATTGTCATGGAAACAACTTATTCACTAAAAGACAAAACGATTGTTACTGTACGGGACTTAGCATCAGAAGATGTAGATGCATCCCTCCGGTTTTTTCTTTCCATACCCGAAAATGAACGGAGATACCTGCGCAGTGATGTCACCAGCCGAAAGCATATTGAAGATCGAATTCAACAAGCCTTAGCCGGAAAAATCATCCGGCGGGTGGTTGAGCTGGACGGTATTATCATAGCCGATGGATCGCTGGAAATACTAACTGAAGAATGGAAGGATGGAACCGGGCATATCCGACTGGTCATTGGAAAGGATTATCGTAACCGTGGAGCCGGTCATATTCTAGCCTGGGATTTGTATCACACTGCTTACAACCATAAATTAAAACGGATTGTAACTAAATTGATGCGCCCCCAGGTAAATACTATTTCACTGTTTGAAGAACTGGGTTTTAAGGTTAGTGGCTTGATCCCAGATTATCTGGTGGACCGCATGGGCAAAGCCCAAGATATGGTTATTCTGGTTTGTCCCCTGGATATGTTACGTAAAGCACATGCGTTTGTCGGCGATTGGGTTGACTCAGGCAACTCCTCCATTGGTGCTGGTGAAATATAGTCTGGATTAAACTATAATTTTTTTCCAGTCGCCTCGTCCAACTTTCCAACTCATGGCAGCGGCAAAAATAATCACCTGTAACCCAAAGGCAATCCAGGGCCCTATAAAACCATATCCCAATACAATACCCGTCAAGTAGCTTACCGGTAGACAAAACCCCCATATTGTAACACTCTCCAAAACCGCCGGATAGCTGGTGTTCCCAGCACCAGACAGGGCAAACCACAGTGTTAAACCAACCGCATCAAAAAATTGAATTAGTCCGGCTAATCGAAGGGCAATTATTCCATTGCGAATGACACTGGCATCCTCCGTAAAAATCGGTAGGATCATTTCCGGTATTGTCAGAAACACTAAACCAACAGTTCCCATAATCCACAAGGACAGGCGTACTGCCTCAATAATACTTCGCTCAGCATGATCCAGCTTTTTCTCACCCATATATTTCCCCACAAGGGTCGCACAGGCCTGTCCAATTCCAATCCCAGGCATAAAGGAGGCCTGTAAAATTGTAAAAACAACCTCCGTAGCGGCCAGTGCTGTTATACTAATTAGACCGACAATCTTGAAGAATACGGCATAGCCGGCGGTTACTACAAC
>JBHHUS010000036.1:0-19258 GCA_046861615.1 Fidelibacterota bacterium | reverse complement strand
TTCAGTCTTCTTACATACTGTCATGAAAGGATAAATTTCCACTAGTTTCCTGTCCAAAAGTTGTGGTAAAAATGGTGGGTAGAGGACTTTGAACACTTCCTTTCGTAAGCAACAAATGAAAAACATTTGAATGAGTTCTAGTAACAGAATTGTTTAATAAATGTAGAAACTTGTCATGTTCATTGTCTTAACAATTCATTTAGAGATCGAAGCGTTATTAAAACATATGTAATATTGTTTGCATAAACTTTAGATTATTAACATATTCCGCAAACGATATTATAGAAACAATGAGGCCTACTGACTATATCAGAGCTTTAAATAATCGCGGTATTTGGTGCTTTACTTTCAAAGAAGCACAAATGAGCTTGGGAAAGAATACCACTGCTGCACTCAGGAATCTGCGTAAGCAAAACCGGATTGTTAACCCGGCGAGAGGTTTTTATGTAATTATTCCAGAAGAAATGAGTTTTGCAGGACGTATCCCGGTGGAACGCTTTATTGATGATTTAATGCAGTTTTACCGAGTACCTTATTACATTGGATTATTGACCGCGGCATCTTTTTATGGATCGGCTCAACAAAGTCCTCAGGTGTTTCAGGTAATGACTTATCCTTCCAGGAGATCAATTAAGTTTGGGCAGAATAAGATTGTTTTCTACCGGAAAAAGAACGTGGGCTCAGCACCAACAAGTCGGAGAAAGACACCAACTGGATATGTAAGAATTTCTACGGTTGAAACCACCTTTTTTGACCTGGTGCAATTTAACCGCAGTATTGGGGGTTTGGATTATGTAGCGTTGTTAACCTCTGAGCTAACTGAACAGATTACTATTGCAGGATTAAAGAAAGCGATACCTGCCTTTCAATTGCCTATTATTCAACGGGGCGGGTACCTGCTGGAAGTTATTGGTTTTGAAAAGGGAGCTATTATAATAGAGAATTGGATCAGGGCCCATAGTCCTATCTATACCTATTTAAATCCTTCCCTGATCCAGAACAGAGAACCGAAGCACAGACGCTGGAAGCTCATTATAAACGAAAAGATCGATTATTCCGGGTGATTCCTCAAGCTTTTATAACCGAATGGCAGAATGTGGCTCCCTGGCAACGGGATGTTCAGATCGAGCAGGATTTGATAATAAGCAGAATACTGGTGGAAATCTTCAAGGATGAATTTCTAAGGGATCAACTTTTGTTCAGAGGCGGAACTGCTTTGTACAAATTATTCTTCAAATCCCCACTCCGTTATTCTGAAGATTTAGATTTTGTTCAAAAAGATGCAGGTCCAATTAAACCAATAGTGGAGGCAATACAACAGCAATTGAATCCATGGTTAGGAGTAAGCAGTACTGATTCGAGGATGGATGGTTTTAGAATTTATTATCGGTTCCAATCTGAATCTGATCCGGAGCAGACAGCCAGGATAAAGGTAGAAATCAATACGCGTGAACACTTTACTGTATTTGCTGAAGAGCACATTGATTATAATGTCAACTCTCGATGGTATCAGGGCAAGGCTGAAATATCCTCTTATCATATTGATGAATTGGCGGGAACAAAACTGAGAGCGCTCTACCAACGGAAAAAGGGACGGGATTTATTTGATTTGTATGAATTAATTACAGAGAAAATGGTCAATCCCAAACGTGTTATTGAAGCATTCTACGCCTATTTAGAGCACCAGAATTTGTCAATAGACCAAAAAGAGTTTATTAGAAACCTTGAAGAAAAATTAATCGATGAAGTTTTTATCCGTGATTGTGAGATTTTACTACTTCCAACTATTAAATATGATCTCAGTTTGGCAGGGGATGTGGTTAAGGATATGATTAGATTATTGAAGTAAGAATAATGAAATGTTATAGATCAAGTTCTTTGAATCGTGACAAAAAGATTGAATAACAGAAAAAGATGTTAATCAGGATGACCAGACGATAGATAAAAACTGGAGCGGCCGTTGTTAATGTTACACTTCCTAGTCCTCTGAACCAAGCAAGGAGCCCGCGACCTCCGGCTTGACAGGCCGGCTGTCATTCGTCGTGAAATGCATAGCCGCGTACCCAATGTGTACTTTAAGGATATTTTTATCTAACGTTATAGTCCGGCACAGAAAATGTTAGAATGTATTGTACAAAGTTTTTAGTCCTAATACTTGCTGTTGTGAAAAGTAAAATTTCCACCGAATTTCACAATTTATAAAAACCTCTTTTATCGAGGGGTTTTCACGTCGAAAAACAGCCATGGCCCGGGGCGGAATTGAAGGCTCGCCGTAGTCAGAAGCCTACGGCTATGCCGAGGCCCACCGACCCATAGTTTGTTCAGTAAGGGACAAATTTTCGCCCCTATAAAAAGTAGTGGCCCGGGGCGGAATCGAACCACCGACACAAGGATTTTCAGTCCTCTGCTCTACCAACTGAGCTACCGAGCCGCCGAAAATGGCCGCCAAACTTAGGATTCTTGTCTTTCGAAATCAAATTTAAACTTCAGCTATTCACCAGATTTTGGTTAAAATTCGGGAACATATTTTTTCGTGTTCACAGTCCTATTTTCTGCCTACCTTCCCAAGCCTTATCCGGGGTATGATAATGAAAATTGTTCTAGCCACCCATAACCGTCATAAACGGCAGGAATTGACTGCCCTTTTGAGAAAACTGGATGTGGAAATCCTGACACTGGAGGATTTCCCGGCAGTGGGGGATATTGAAGAAACCGGCGCCACCCTGGAAGAAAATTCGCTGCTGAAAGCCCGTACGGTTCACCATTTGACCGGTTTCCCGGTTCTGGCGGATGACACAGGACTGGAAGTAGAGGCCTTGAATGGAGCCCCCGGTGTCCGGTCTGCCCGGTTTGCCGGTGAACAAGCCACCTATGAAGATAACAATAAACGTTTGTTACAAGAACTGTCCACCGTCCCCATTTACCGCCGTCGCGCTCATTTCCGCACGGTGGTGACCTTTATTAATGATCAGCAGGAATTTCAGGCGGAAGGCATTACCAAAGGTCGAATCATTGATTCTCCGCGCGGTTCCAACGGATTTGGTTACGATCCGATCTTTTTGCTTTTAGACCTTAATCAGACCTATGCGGAACTTCCCAGGGTAAAAAAGAATCGTATATCTCACCGTGGCAAAGCATTAAAAAAATTCGTAAAATTCTACCGAGTCAATTATCAGATGTCCAAGGTTAAACAAAGGAGCCGACTATCGCCTCAACGTTAACGGATTAATCCCTGAAGGGGTTTGTATTAAGTAATTAACAGGAGGACGATCCCTGAGTGTTTAGGGACCGGATAGTCAGCGTGGTACTCTGTTTGAGCCTTGGACTTGGTTCTCAAGTTCACGGACAAGATTCGAGCATCCTTCCGGACCTGCTTCCCCGTAGTTCCTTTCCAACTACTCTGCTTTATTATCCCTTTGATAGCGGTAGCCCCTCCCTGATTATGCCCGCTGATACACTGGTAAGCCCCCGCGGTTTAATTAAATTTCCTGCCCGGCGAATCTCCCGGGCCACCATCGATGATCAGTGGTCCTACGTCACCTTATCAGAAACAGTGGGTGGTGTTGTTTACCAAATCCCCTTTGTTGCCCCGGTAGACTGGTACGTGGAGCAAATGATAAGATTGAACCGTCAGAAACAACTACTGCTGGCAGTAAAGGAGGGAGGTAAAGGCAAGGGGGCCGCTACTGAAAAACAATCCCGCCGGGGACAGGGGATTGAAGTGGTCGGAGTGGATGTGGAAAATATCGGGCGGGTTTCTATCAACGCCACCGGTAATGTCTCCCTGAAAGGTAAAATGGTATTCCAGGACCAGGAATTGATCCGTTCCAAAATCAGTGAAACCCAGAACACGCACCTTGAATTTGACCAAACCCAGCGTATATCCGTGGAGGGCAAGATCGGTGACCGGGTTTCGGTGAAAGTGGACCATGATTCTGAACGGGACTTTGACTGGGAAAACAATATCCGGATTTCATATCAAGGTGAAGAAGATGATATTATTCAGAAGGTGGAGGCGGGAAATGTTTCCCTGAATCTGCCTGGTTCCCAGTCCCTTATGGGTTCTGCCAATCACAAAGGTCTGTTCGGCGTGAAAACCGTCTCCAAGTTCGGCCCCGTGGATGTGACTGCTATTGCTTCGGTGGTCAATACGGAAAAAAAATCCCAGGAATATAAAGGTAGTAATGAGGCTCAAACCGTCAAAATCAAGGATTATGACTATATCAAGAATAAGTATTTTTTCATCTACCCCTGGTTCCGTGACGGAATTGATACAACGGTAGTAACCGATGGGAGTCTTTACCGCGTTCAGATTCCTTCATTTTATCCCCTGAAAGATGGCTTTCACCTGATCGGGAATGTCATTATCCGGCAGTTTGAATTGTACCAGCTTGACCAGAGCACTAATGCCGAGACCAATCCCGGCACGGCTTATGCGGATCTGAACAATCACGATGAAAGTTATGACCAGACTGGGACCTTCAAGCGTTTGGAACAGGGTCAAGACTATATTATTAGTGAGGATTTGGGTTATATCCGCCTGCGACAAAAAGTGAACGATGAAGTACTGGGCTGTACTTTCGTGTTGGCTGACCGAACTACGGGAGATACTGTTATGGTCGTGGGAATGGGTATTACTCCTGAAAATGATCATCTGGAGTTGAAAATGCTCAAACCCCGCTCCATGACACCTGCTCATCCGGTTTGGCCGCTTATGTTTAAGAATGTGTATTACCTGGGTGCCTCTGCCATCAATCAGGAGGGTTTTGAATTGCGGATCGTCAATGAACGCCTGCCCGTACCCAGTCATCTGGATCCCCTGGGTACGCCCTACATTACCTATTTTGGATTGGACAGTGTGAATGAGAATGGTGAGCGTCTTGCAGACCAGAAAGTGGACCTTTCAAATCCGAACGTGATAAATCTTCAGAATGGTGAATTGATTTTACCGTCTTTTTATCCCTTTGTTTCAGCTGACTCCCTCCCGGGCGGAAACCAGAATGCTGCTCTGAAAGGGGCCCTGGGAGCTGGAAAGATGTACACTACGACCCAGCGTACGGATATCTCCAACGACAACCGGTTTACCATTGAAGTGGATTATGCCAACCAGAGTTCTACTATTAACCTTGGTTTCATGGTAGTAGAAGGGAGCGAGCAGGTATTCAAGGGAGAAGTTCCCCTTAAACGAAGCATCGATTATCAGATCGATTACTTTTCAGGAACGATTATACTGAATGAAGATGTTGATCCAAATGCTGACATCCGGGTGGTTTATGACAAACACCAACTGGTAACCTTTGATAAACGAACCGTTCTGGGGCTCCGCTCCCAGATGGACCTGGGTGAACACTCCTTCCTGGGTGGTACGGCGCTTTATTACAACCAATCGGTGGTGAATGAAAAGGTGGAGGTGGGTTATGAACCCATGCGGAATTTCATCTGGGGTATGAATGGCCGGTTGGAAAATGAAATCTCCGGCCTTACCCGCGCTCTGGATCGTTTGCCGATGATTGAAACCGATGCACCATCTAAATTTTCCGTTGAGGGTGAATTCGCCCAGATCCTGCCCAATCCCAATCCGGTGAATAACTCCGCCACCGGCGATGCCAACGGCGTGGCCTATATTGATGATTTTGAAGGTTCCAAAAGAACCACGTCTTTATCAGTGCAGCGCCGTTTCTGGAAAGAATCCTCCGCTCCCCTTGATCTCCGGACCGGCCAGCCGTTTAACCAGCGTTACCGGGCCCGTTTGAACTGGTACAATCCCACCTATCAGGTGCGTACCAACGATATCTGGCCCAATCTTTCCACCTCCATCCAGGCTCAGAATGAAACCACTGACATCCTGGTATTGAAATCCAAAGTACGTTCCCACCAAGAGCAGGTACCCCGGGATTCAATCTGGGCGGGTATCACCATTCCATTCTATACCGGAGACTATGATCAAACCCAGACTAAATTTTTCGAAATCTGGGTCCGGGGTGAAGTAGGGAAATTAAGCGTTGATTTGGGACAGATCAGTGAAGACTGGGATGGTAATGGTAAACTGAATACGGAGGACATCCCTGTTGGCGGATTGATTGGTGATGGTATACTGGCGGATAAGGAAGATGTTGGCCTGGATGGTTGCCCGGATGAATTTGAAGACGGTTGGGGCAGTTGTCTGGATCCAGAGGGACCCACTTACCAGGAGTTAAAGGATGAAGGTGAAACTGAACTGATAAACGTCCACGATGATGTGGACCCGGAGGATCCTAACGGGGATAACTGGTATTACCGGGAAGGCAGTCAGGATTATTCCCGGATTAACGGAACGGAAAGGAATGCTCTGGATGCGGGGAAATATCCGGATACAGAGGATCTGGACCGCACCGGTTTTCTGGATCGTACCAATGATTATTTTACTAAAACGTTTTCACTATCTGATACAACTTATCTGGCAGGGGAGACCAAGAAAAACGGCGTCCCTACCGGTTGGCGGCTGTTCCGGGTTCCCCTGGTGGATTTTGAGCCGCTAGTACCGGGGGGAAACCGGGAATGGAATAATATTCACCATTTACGTTTGGTCGTCACTGACATGGATACAACTACTATTGTTCAGGTAGCGAAGGTGGAACTGGTGGGGAATGAATGGTTGGAAATTGGTCTGGCGGCGGCTTCGGAGGAGCCCTTTAATCTGCAAAATTCGGATTCAATCTTTTCCATTGCAGTAGTAAATACGGATGACAATGCCGGTTACCAGCCACCACGGGGGGTACGCGGAGAATACGACCGTATCAACCAGATCCGTTCAAAAGAACAATCCCTGGTGCTGAAATTTGATGATCTGCCTGGCGGTTACAGTGGCGCCGCTATGAAAACTTTGATCGCCCTCTCCGGTGAACGGGCCAAGAGTTATCTGACTTATGATCGAATGAAAATGTTTGTCTATGGCCACAGCCCCTGGATTAATACCCAGGAGACGCAGGTGGAATTCTTCCTTCAATTTGGTTTCGGTGATAATTATTACGAATTACGTCAGCCGGTTTATAATGGCTGGGATGAAGAATTGAAACGGAACCAGATTAATCTTGACCTGAATTGGCTCACCCGCTTAAAACTTCAGGATTCCACCGATGTTGAAAAATTCCGGGAAACCGATAGTTTTACCGATTCTGCTGATGTCAAGGTGTATCGTTTTACTGATGAGACAGGTGTTTTCACCGGTAAGGAAATTCATATTCAGGGCCAGCCCTCCCTAAATCGAATTCAGTTTTTCATTGTAGGAGTCCGGAATCGGGCTGATGAACCAGTCAGCGGAGAAGTCTGGCTGGATGAATTGCGCCTCAGCGGTGTCCGGCGGGACCGGGGTATCTCCATGCGTCTCCAGGGAAGGTTCAACCTGGGCGATATTGCCAATACCTCCCTGATCTATAAACGCCAGGATGCTGATTTTCACACCCTCCAGCAGCGTCTTGGTTCTAATACTACCGGTGAAAATTTCAATTTCAACACCAGTATTAAACTGGACAAAATTCTGCCTGCTAAATGGGGGCTAAGTGTTCCCCTTTCCACCAGCTTTGCCAATGTGGTGAACCGTCCCAAATATTATCCCGGTCAGGATATTGAAGTCCTGAGTTCCACAATGCCGGATTCAATCCTTTCAAAATCGCAGACGGTTAATGTGTCTGTTAAAACCTCAAAAACCTCAAAATCGGATAATCGCCTGATTAAATATTCACTGGACAAACTGAATACTAATTTTTCTGCCAGCCGAACACGACAGTCCAACGAAATTCAGAAGCGGGTACTCAGCGAGAATTACCGTGGCCAGGTGAATTACGCTCTGCCATTTGGTCGCAATAATTATTTTATGCCCCTGAAATGGCTATCCGAGGTGCCCTGGGTGGGACCCAAGCTGGGTAGTGCTCACTTGTATTATACACCTTCCAACGTGAATGTCGGTTTGAATTTCGCGGAAAGACTGACCCAGAAGCAACCCTGGAAAGGAGCGCCTTCGCCGGATGTTTATGATTTTAATCTGAATCAATCTTATTCCATGGATTATCAACTGACGGAAACAGTGAAAACCAAGTATTCCCGGTCGATTAAAAGTAATTTGAATGAATATCGTGGTTATGCCTGGCTGGCAGCGAAGAACCGCGACCCCGGTGTGGTAACTGATATCCAGGAAAATTTAAATACTTCCTATAATCCGATCATTACCGATTGGTTAAAACCAACTTTTTCCTATTCTGCTAACTACCGCTGGAATAAAGACCGCAACAGTACTATCGACGGTGCGAATATTGGTAATCAATTACGTTTTTCTTCAGGGTTGAGTATCTCTCCGATTAAATTAATTGAAATGTTTTATAAACCCACCGGCGGTACTCGTCCAGGCAGCCAGCAGCGAAGTCGTACTTCTTCCCGTAGTCGCACTCGTTCCCGGACTCAACCGGTTGAGGAGCAGGGTAAACCGAAATCCGATGAATTGAAAGAACCCGGAGTTAAACGTAAAAAAGGAGAGGAATCCCGTAAAAAAGTATCCAGCGGGAGTACCAGTGAAAGTGCTTTCCTCCATGCCCTCTACACCTGGTCTAAGAAAATTAATCCGATTAATTTCAGCTATACGGAAAATATCAACCGGACCGGTCGTGGTGTTCTTGGGACCCCACCCATGGGTTACCGGATGGGCTGGTTGGCCGATCATGGACTGCCCTATTCCGACCAGGTTGGCACGAATACTGGCAGCCGGGATCATAAACGGGATTTTTCTATTCGGACCGGTTTAAATCTTTCCCGACAAATTTCCCTTTCCATGAATTTTGCTCAGAGTGTTTCTACCAACCTGCGCGGCTCCGGTCTGGAACAGCGTACACTTTCCAGAGATTATTTGTCCTATGGTAAACATTTGAATAGCGGATTTCCCTTCGTTGGTTGGTCCCTGCGCTGGACTGGATTAGAACGGAATCGCTATTTACGCAAGTGGGTCCGAACCGTTTCTCTGGATCATGCTGTCAGCGGTAAAGAAGCCCGTTCCTGGCAGTTTGAACAATTCAAGGGACCTGCCATGCCTTTGTTTGCTGTAGGAAATTTCATCAGCGCTAACCACGAGCAGGAACGCTCGACCCGGGTGAACATAAATTTCTCCCCGGTGATCGGTGTAACCCTGGCACTGAAAAATGGAGTAGCTGTGACACTCCGGCATAATCGTACCCTTTCAAGAGACGAATCTCCCAATGGTGGTCAAAAACTCCTCAGCGACCGCTCCTATAACGCCACCGCCAATTATATGCGCCGTGGTGGATTTACAATCCCGATTCCATTTTTTAATGATTTTAAGGTCCAGAATCAGGTTAATTTCACCTTCAACTTTGACATGAACAAAAACAGAACACAACAAAAAGCACTACAAGCGACGAAATTTGCCGAGACAGCCTTTACTTCCAGCTGGAAAACAGGGATCCGGATTACTTATTCCTTCTCTAATAACGTCAGCGGCAGTATTATCTGGGAATATCGTGAAAGCGACTCCAAACATACTGGTAAAAAGATTGACCGCGATTTTGGTTTTGACGTAAATCTGGCGATTCGGGGATGAAAATCAACCTGATTCATATCACTGTTGTCCTGGCGCTGACGAATGTTCAGTGCCGGGACTCCATTCCTACCTTTAATGGTGGACAGGCATTTACCTATCTTCAACAACAATGCGCTTTTGGTCCCCGAAACCCCGGTTCAGAGGGTTACGGGAAAACTTTAAATTATATTCTGGAGCATTTTCAGTCTCTGGCTGACACTATGTTTGTCCAACCATTCAGTTACACGGTTACCAGAACCGGTGAAACATTTCAATTACAGAATATTATTGCTCAATTTCATCCTGAGCAGGAACCACAAATTTTGATCACTGCTCACTGGGATACCCGCCCCTGGGGAGACCAGGATCCCGATCCCAACCGTCGTCGGGAACCTATAAGTGGGGCCAATGACGGCGCCAGCGGTGTGGCTGTTATTATGGAATTAGCAGGCATTTTGAATGCCAACCCTCCACCGGTTGGTGTTACCCTGGTATTATTCGACGGGGAAGACCTGGGAGAAAGTGGTAATTCCTGGTCTTACGCCCAGGGCTCCCAATATTTTGCCCGGAACGTGCCAATTACTGGTATCCGGGAAGCAATTAACCTGGATATGGTGGGCGATGCGGAATTGGAACTCTATATTGAACGCATTTCACTGCAACAGAATCCGGAACTGGTGCGCACCCTCTGGAAATTAGCCCGGCAACTGGAATTACCGGCTTTCCACGCGGAGGCCCGTCATACCATTTTTGATGACCATGTTCCCCTGTTTGAACTGGCGGGCATAAAAGCAGTGGATATCATTGATTTTGATTATCCCAACCGCTACCAGAATTACTGGCATACCCACGATGATATCCAGGAACATTGTTCCGCCAACAGCCTGGAACAGATAGGTACCCTCATGGTGCATTATATTTATGGACAGAAATGATTCGGTTGCTTAAAGAAACATTATTACGGAATTTCCTGGGAGTATCCCTGTTAGTTGTGATGATGAGTTGCAGTAAAACGGCAGCGGTGAAAGAAACCTTTCCCATCGGAGCAGTGGATTTTTCCTTTCTTCAGGCATCCAACAAAATTTATGTAGCTGCCAGCCTGCGCTCCAGTTACAAAGGTCGGGGATTGGATTCGGTGATGGTACTGTGGCAGGGACTGGATTCCACGGCTACCGCCGATACCCTGAGAATGAATGATGATGGTACCGATGGAGATATTATTGCCGGTGACTTGATTTTCGCGCGGAAATTTTCTAATTCCTCTTCCAACCTGGTGAATGTACTACCCAGTACGGCTAAAGATTCGGTTTATTTTTCAATCCTGGTACGATATGGGAATAATACGGAGACGTTGGCGGCCGCCTATTTGTTGGGGAATATCCGTCCCAGAATCCTTTCAGCCTGGGTGCCGGACACTGTTATCCGTCCAACCAGCAATGCGGACCCGAACGTGGTAAATACGATTAGTTTCCCGGTGACATGCAATGTGTACGATGCCAACGGATTAGAGGATATTCGCCGGGTTCATTTTCGCTCCTATCATACCCAACTTGATTCGTTTATGAATAACGGTGATCCTATCCCTCTTTACGATGATGGTGGCGGCGCTTCCGGTTCTGGCGATTTACAGAAGGGTGATGGAACTTACACTATGACTGTCAGTCTGACGGAATCGGCCACACTGGGGACCTTCCAGTGGATTTTCGAGGCTCAGGATTTTTCAAATGCCTACAGTGACACAGTAATCAAAGTAATTGTAGTGCAGCAATGAAACGGTTGCAACTTATCTGGTGTGGTGTTCTGTTTTTGTCCATTGCTATTAGTCAATCGGTGCGACCGGAACGCTTTTATCTCTCAACCAGCGGTTTTGACAGCACCGCTTATCATGGTCTTAAAAGCAGCCAGGTAGGTGAAATTCGTATCCAGGGTGATAGTCTGGTCTGGCTGGGGACGGGAGCCGGTCTTTCGGTGTTAAGGGATACCGCTTCGGTGTTTACACTACGCTCCAGCGCTACAGTAACCGCCGGGACATTGACCGATCAGGTTCCCCCGGGAACTGTTACTGCTATTGCCGTCAATGATGATACCCTGTTCGCTGCCTTTTCAGTCAGCTCCAAAAATATGGCTGCTGGCAATGGACTCATTTACTCTGTTAACAGTACTGATTCAACCATTACCTGGACCTATTTTGATCAGCCCACTGACGCCCCTGCCGATTCCATTTCTCCCTTTGCCAAACGGTTTTTCAAGGCTCTTCCAATTACCGTTATGGAAGCCAATGTTACCTATGATGCCACCATTGCCAGCGGTTATATCTGGATTACCAGTTGGGCCGGTGGATTAAGACGTTTCAGTCTGAAAGAGAAGGTGTGGGAACGCGTACCCTTACCCCTGGATTCAGACCAGACTTTAAATACCTGTGAGGCAGCCAGCTATGAATCCACCTCTGCCGGTCCAACTTTAAAGAATTATTATTTAAATCCCCGGGATCCCTGGGATGGTATTTCTCAGCTCTCCAGCGACCCCCTGGCCTACGGGAATCATAACCATAAAGCATTTTCAGTCCTGGCTTATGATGATACTGTCTGGGTGGGAACTGCAAACGGGATCAACCGCGGTATTCTGGGAGCAAATGGTTGTATCGATTGGGTCCACTATACACCTGATCGGAATGGTCTTTCCGGTGGTTTCGTAGTGGGATTGGCGAAACAGAATTTCAGAGGTTATCGTGTTATCTGGGCCGTTACCGTGACTGCCGGTGGGTCTGAAACCAGCGCCGTCAGCTATACCGTTGATGATGGCGATACCTGGTACACTACTCTCAGGGGAGAACGCTGTTTCAACATTGTAACCGGTGATTCCCTGGTGCTGGTAGCATCCCAAAAAGGATTGTGGAAATTTGTCGATGAAAATCCCCTGGATGTAGATAAACCCTGGGCGTTATACCAACCGGCTCAACAAGCATTACCGATTGGCTCTACCGGCGCTTACGATACTGACGCGATCCTTTCCAACGAAGTAATTTCCATCGCCTACGACACCCGCCCTTTTTATTCTACCTCCGCCACCCTCTGGATCGGGACGCCCGACGGTCTCGGGCGGACCCTGGATCTCCAAGGAAAAAACTGGCAAATATTTCGCCCGGAGTATACCCCCGGCAAGGTATATGCCTATCCAAATCCCTTTTCACCCTACGTCCATAACCTGTTAGATGGTGACGGGTATGTGCGTATCCATACTGATATAAAAGTTTCCTATGTCATTAATATGGATATTTACAATTTTGCCATGGAGCAGGTGTATTCTCAGACTTTTGACCGGCGTTTATCCAACAGCGGTGCTCTCCGCTGGAATGGCCGTGACAGTAACGGAAGACTGGTGGCTAACGGGACTTACCTGATCCGTCTGGAATATGATAATAAAGTTGAATGGGTTAAACTAATTGTTTTGAAATGAATAATCGAATCAATACTCCCTTTCATTTCAATAATCAGACTCTTACCCGGATTGCGGCACCGTTAAAATTTCTTCTGTTATTTTGGTTGGCCTTTACTGGGATTGAAGCCAGGGATTTTGCTTCCTATCCCGGTGGGTTTTTAAGAATGGGTACCTCTGCCCGCTCGATTGCCATGGGCAGCGCTTTTACAGCTGAAATTGATCAAGGTTTTGCCGCCTATCACAATCCCGCCGCCATTGGTTTTCTCAACCAGCGGCGCCTGGGTTTTGCCCACCATTTTCTGCCTCTTTCCCGCCGTTTCATGGCCACTAGTTTGTCCACTGGTTTACCTCCCAATGCAGGCGTGGGAATCGCCTGGGTGAGCGCTGGGACTGATCGAATTGACGGCCGAACCAGTTCCGGAGAGCATACCCAGTATCTTTCCACGGCTGAGGATGCCATTTTCTTTACCTTTGCCCAACGATTGCTGCCCTGGTTTTCCATCGGGATCAACGTGAAGATCCTCAACCATCAACTACCCATGAATAACTCCAGTCTGGCTGGTAAAGGGACTGGGTTTGACCTGGGTGTTTTCGTTCGAACAAAAAAAGGCGCTAATCTGGCCTTCATGATTCAGGATTTAAATTCCAGTTACCAGTGGAATACGGGGAAAGTTTTCGAGCAGGGCCGTGTCTATGTGGAACATTTTCCAACGATTTATCGACTGGGTACAACCTTCCGTTACGAAGGTGTTTACATTACTATGGATGGAGGCTGGATCTCCGATAATCAAAAATTACTCGGTTATACCCTTCGGATGGGGGGCGAATATACTTTTCGGGAACATTATTTCCTGCGGGCCGGATTGGGAAACCAGCGCATGGCTGTAGGCCTGGGATTAATCTGGTCGTTTTTAAAGCAAAATGACGCCCGTCTGGATTATGCCTTTGTCCTGGAAACTCCCGCTGGTGTGGCCCATGTATTTACCTATGCGTTTAATTTTTAGACTCCTGTTTCTCATCCTGGGTTGTTCCGCCTCGCTCCAGGCCCTGGGTTCTCAGTTTTTAGTTGTCCCAGTGACTGCCAGGGAACTGACAATTATTAATACACCCTGGCGCAATCCGGCCCTGGGTTACATTGCAGGAATCCGTCCTCAGATTGTTTTATCTTATGGACATTGGCTGGCCGGAACCCGCAGTTTTGCTTTTCAATACCAGCAGGGCCGCACTGTTCTGCAACTGCGCTACCTGGGTCTTAAAGATCTGGAATTGAGAACCACTCGTCCCACGGATGAACCGCTGGCAAAATTCGGAGCCTATGGTACTTCAGTGGAGGGAGCTACCAGCCGTAAATGGGGGAAACTGGATTTTGGCCTGGGACTGAAAGTGCTGTACTTCCAGATTTATACTCAATCGTCATCGGGAATTGGACTGGATTTAGGCCTCCGCCACCGTCTGAATGAAAATAATTATGTTTCACTTTCAGTTTTAAATCTGGGGCAAATGAACACTTTTCGTGAGCGCCGGCCGGTGTTGCCGCGACGATTGATTGCAGGTATGGGGAATACCTTCTCATTTAATGGATATAAAACGGAAACCGTACTGAATCTAGAACGATCTGCGTTGGTCGATCAATTAATCCTGGAATTGGGTAATCAATTTTTCTACCGCAATCTGGTCATTTCTAATACTTTTCAGACAGTTGGAGCTGTTTTTACTTACAGTGCTGGAATCGGCATTCACTTTGGTATTTACAGCCTTTATTACGGGCTCCGGACCGGCCGTTCAGCTTTAGGAACGCCACAAATGATGGATATTTCCGTTCGACTGCCATGAGCAATCAGGTCAGTAAATATAAAATGTGGATTTGGATTCTAGGCATACTGGTAATAGTGCTGTCCATTTCACAACTGTTGACGTTAAAAAAATTGAGCCAGCAGCCTCCGGTTTCTGAACCAGTGAAAACAGGGGAAGCCCCTTCACCGACGAAAGTTCCGGGCAAACTGGTTCTGATAATCGATGATTTTGGCTATCGGGATGATGCGGTCTCCAGTGGATTTCTGGCGCTGAAAGTGCCCCTCACCTGTGCCATAATCCCGGGGCATACTTTCAGTCAATCCTTTGCCGGAAAGGCGGTCCAGGCCGGGAAGGAAGTTATTGTCCACATGCCCATGGAGTCCATTGTCATGACCCGCGGCGAAGATCAGTTTATGCTTCGAACAAAAATGACCAGCGCTGAGATTGAACAGCGCATTCAAGCAGTGTTTGATTATTTACCGGAGGCTAAAGGAATGAACAATCACCAGGGGTCCCTGGCCACCGCTGATGGTAAACTAATGGCCGTGGTAGGTACTGTCCTGAAGCGGGGAAATAAATTTTTTATCGATAGCCGAACCACTGTTTCCACCGTGGCAGAACAAACCATGCGCAATCTGGCTGTTCCAACCATTCGCCGCCATGTGTTTCTCGACAATGATGCCGATCCTAACATAATCCGGGAACAACTCCAGGAACTGGCGCAGATTGCCCGGAAGGAGGGTGTTGCTGTGGGTGTCGGCCATGCAAAACAACTGACCCTGGATATCCTTAAAGCCGAAATACCCCGGTATCTGGAACAGGGTTTTATTTTCGAATTTGCCTCCCAGGCGGTTTATTAAGGGGTTACTGTGGCTATTCATTGCAATATTATTCGCGGTGACCAGGTTGAAAGCGATCATCGGGTTTATGTGGTAGTTGTAAATAGTGGAAAAGCAGTGGTGTACCAGTCCGGTGACCCGGATTATCTGACTTGTGTGCGATCATCGCTGAAACCTTTCCAGTCTGCTGCCAGCGTTAAAACGGGGGCGGTGGCGGCGGCCGGTTTTTCGGCTGCCGAATTGGCCCTCATGTGCGCCTCCCACAATGGAGAAACAATTCACGTGGAAACCGCCCGCTCCATGCTGAAAAAACTGGGACTTAAGGCTCAGGACTATGAATGCGGCTGCCATTTACCGTATGACCAGGAAACGCGCCGAGCTATTGTTGCCGGTGAATTGGAATTGACTCCATTTCATAATAATTGCAGTGGAAAACACGCCGGTATGCTTTGTCTGGCAAAACATTTGAATGTGGATCCAAAGGGGTACGTGAACCGGGATCATCCGGTTCAGCAGAAAATTATGGAGACTATAAAATTCTATTCCGGACTGGACAAATTGAATTTAGCCATCGATGGCTGCAGCGCCCCCACACCATTTCTGCCACTGTTTACGATCGCTGAACTGTTTCAACAACTGGCTTCCGGCGATGATCCGGTTTTGGATCAAATATATTCGGCGATGGTTTCCAATCCCTACCTGGTGGCGGGACGGCAACGGTTTGATACTGCTTTTATTACGGCTTTAAAAGGTCGGGCAGTTTCAAAAGTCGGTGGTGAAGGTGTCCGGGGAATCGGTATCCGCACATTGGAGGGTGAAACGCTGGGGATTGCTGTTAAAGTTATTGACGGTCATAAACGAGCAGTAGACCCGGTTACCGTGGCGTTGTTAGAACACCTTGGATTGTTGAATGAAGTCGAAAACTCCGATCTGGAAACTTACCGGGAACCGCTGCTGAAAAATCACCGGCAGATTATAGTGGGTAAAATTAAAGTTCAAATTGAAGACTGAATCGTCACATTAAAATTGGAATACGAATTGACCGGGCTATTCACTTTAAAAAGAATTAATCATTCATTAATCTCGTTATTCACATTCGTTTTCTGGTTAATCTGGACTACTGCTTCGGCCTTTGCTCAGGATACAGTGACCGTCATGACCTATAATGTCCTGCATTTTTCCAATAACGAAAGCAGGGTTCAATATTTTAAAAAGGTGTTTGACTACGTTCAGCCGGATCTGGTCATCATGAATGAATTAGAAGATGAAGGTGGGCTGGATTATCTTTTGAACCGCGCATTCAATTATGCTGACACTAATTTTGCCGCGGCACCGCTTCCGGCGTCGCAATACATGAAAAATGGACTGATTTATCGCAAGGACACCTTTTCACTGGTGGATCATGTATTTATCAGTACTTATTTGCGGGATATCAGCGGTTTCACCCTGGCTCTGAATAATGCTCATCAGAATGTGCCGCCGTTTTCAATCTTCAGTATGCACCTGAAGGCCAGTGACGGAACGGCCAATGCCGATCAACGGTGGGAAGAAGCCCATCGACTGGCAGACTATATTGACCAACAGGGAACCGACTTCCAGTATATTGCAGGCGGTGATTTCAATGTTTATGGTCCCGACGAGAAGGCCTATAAACTGCTGACAGACAGCCTGAAGATTGATCTGGTTGATCCCATTGGTTACTGGCAACATAATGATGGCTCCTTTGCTGCCAAATATACGCAATCAACCCGGGACAGCTATTTGAGTGACGGAGGCTCAACCGGCGGATTGGATGACCGCTTCGATTTTTTACTGTTTTCACACCAGTTTACTGCCGTGAACCCGGATTTGCGGTATCTGGAGGGATCCTCTAAAGCGGTGGGAAATGACGGTCAACATTTTAATCAATCCATCAATGCTGGGACTAATTCAGCTGTTCCTGACAGTATTGCCGAGGCCCTTTACTATGCCTCCGATCATTTACCGGTCATTGCCCGAATTGTTTATACCACTAAAACCACTACCAGCCCGGTGGCCTATGCCGGAGCCGACCAGACAGCCTCCGTTGGTTCGGTTGTAACCCTGACCGCCGACCAAAGCTATGACCCTAACGGCACGATTGTAAGCTACCTGTGGGAACAGACGGCGGGACCAACCGTATCCCTCAGTAGTCCCACTAACTCCCAGGCTACTTTTACCGTACCGGAGGTCACAAGAACAACAGCCTGGACGTTTAAGCTCACTGTTACTGATAATGACGGTGAAACGGGAATTGATTATGTCAATATTACCGTACCCGTTTCCGGTTCGATTGCCTTGAATGATATTCAATACACCACTGATCCGGGGATCGGGAATGATTGTTATCCTGCGCCTCTGGCCGGGCAGGTTGTGGAAGTGGAAGGCGTGGTCACGGGGGTACGACCGAACGCTGATTACCCCAATTTTTTCCTCCAGGACCCTGAACGTCAAGCCTGGGGCGGGTTATATGTTTATGTGAATAAAGGATACACACCTCCACAGGAGGGAGATCTCTGGTCATTGAAAGGAAATATATCTGAATATTATGGTTTAACGGAACTGAAGAATATTCAATCCTCTGAATTGCTGGCCACCGATCAGCTGGTGGAGCCGGTTACCATCACTGCCAGCACCCTGGCGGGGGGATGCACCTCCTGGGGGGAACCGCTGGAGGGGATGCTGGTGCGGTTGATTGGTGTGGATGTGACCTACGCTTCCAATCAGTACAACGAATGGCAGGTGTCGGATTGGAGTGGGACTTGTATAGTGGATGATTATTTATTTGCGGGGGATTGGCCCCAGCCAGCAGTTGGGGACCATTTTGACAAAATAGAGGGGATAGTAACTTACTCTTTCGGTCAATTTAAAATTCTCCCCCGGGATTCGAACGATTTTCATCTGGATGATTCGTTATCGGTTGTTTCAGAAGTACCCCGGGATTTTAAGCTCCTGACGAACTACCCGAATCCCTTTAATCCGGTGACTACGATTGAATTCCAACTGGATCGAACTGCCACCGGGGAACTGGTGATATATGATCTAACCGGTCGTCGGCTCCTACAGCTCTGGAGCGGGGTAGTCGCCGGCGGGAAACTAAAGCAGGTCCAGTGGTCGGGACACGATGGTGACGGAAACCCCTTATCTGGAGGAATTTACATTGCCCGCCTGAAGGCTGGTTCGATCGTTTTGACGCGAAAAATGGTTTTATTGAAATAATACCAGTGGTACTGGAGGAGGATATATTTTAGGGATGGTAATTGTTTTATGACGCTTTTGGCTGAACGAGCGATTTAACAGCCATCCCCGGTGACGTGCACCAAATGGTTGAAATGGCAGAGTATTTTGAATTAAACTAAAGATGGAAAGGAGTTATAATAGTCAGATTGATCCTTTTTGAACTTTTCAGGTTTGACTAACAGGCATGAATCAGAGGCTGGATTAAAAATCGAAATTTTTCAGTGGTGTATTGAATATTTCAACTGCCATACTAAGTATCAGCCATTTATGAAAAACCTGTCCATACTGGTTGCTGTATTTATAAGCCTTCTCTTCCTGGCCTGCCCCAAGCCTGCAGAGCATAAACCCCCGGAAAAAGCCGACTGCG
>JBHHUS010000006.1:0-49675 GCA_046861615.1 Fidelibacterota bacterium | reverse complement strand
TCCCGATTCACTTTAACTGAGATATTCTGCTGATTGTCCCAACAGAAAAACGTCTGTGATCAATGGTTAAATAAGCAATATTGGTTGTTGTTAATGAATAATCTTGCACAGATTCAAAAGTGAAACTGTGTTTTAAAAATCAGAAGAGAACGAATTATTACGATAATTTAAACAGTAATGAGTTTTCCGTCTATTCAGAATCCTTTTGGGGGGAGTCTTCCGGTTCTTTTTTAACATCGTTCATTGAATCCTGAGCATCTTTCAGTTCATCCTTGGCTCCTTCCACGGCACCTTTGAATTCACGAATACCCTGACCTAGGCCCTTGGCCAATTCCGGTAGTCGCTTAGCTCCGAACAGCAACAGAATTACCAACGCAATGATAACCCATTCCCATCCACCGGGTATGCCTGCATATAAGATCTGTTGTTCCATGGTTATTATTCCTCCACGAATAAGTTGTTTTTCACAAGGTCAAATTTAGAACGATTATGGTTGGTTTCCTCATCGGAAATAGCGTAAAAAATAGTAAGCCGCCGATAAACCGATCAAACTGGTGAAATTAAAGGTCAGACTCAGGCCAAATTGCAGTTTGAACATAATCAAATCCAAGGTAATAACACCTAAATCATTACCTGTAAGACCAGCTAGACTGAAATGAATACTGGTGAGAAAAAAGTCTTTTACAACACCTTCCGGTAGAATTAAACCCAGCAATACTCCCGCCAGCGTACCAACCATAGTACCGACGAATAAAATAACAATTATTATACCCAAAGAACGTTTATTCATTGAAATCATCTTTATAGGTTGATTTCAGGGCCACTTCATCGTCGAAACGGTTGTGATAAACCACCCACTTGAGAATCGACCAGATAATATAAAGACTCAACAGCGGGAATAATACCACACCCCTTGTCAATAGTACTGCCAGACTTGCTAATAATATTCCCACCAGCCGGAAAGAATTGGAACGTCCCTGTTTAAAGGAAAAAAGTGGAAATTTGGAAAAGCGGATTGGACTGATCATCAGAAAACTGAGAATGGCCACCATAACCAAGGCGATCCGGGGGTCCCCGCTGTGACCATTCACCTGGTGATTAAACAGCAGAAAAGCAACAATCATGATGGCATTCAAAGGAGTAGTCAAGCCGATAAAATAGGCTGTTGGTTTTTCTTCCTGGGCGATGTTAAAGCGGGCTAACCGGATGGTTCCAAATAGCAGTGGCATAAAACTGAAAATTCCCGCCAGAATCGGCGGTAAACCACCTACATAGAGACTATAAACCAGCAACGATGGCACCGTGCAAAATGAAATAGTGTCAGCAAATGAATCGAATTCCGTACCAAAGCGGGAGGGAATTCCAATTAGCCGGGCAAGCTTTCCATCAATTACATCGAACATGGCTGCCACCATTAACAACCATCCGGCGCGAATCGGATCATCCTTGATGATAAAACCAATGGCTAAAAAGCCTAAAAACATATTGAAAACAGTGGCCAGGTTGGGAATGACCCGTTGCCGCTGTTGTAGTGTTAATCGCTTACGATTTTTCATGGTAATCTCGCAATAATGGTTTCATTCCCGATAACTTTTTGTCCAAGTGTAATTTCAACGTTGATACCCTTTGGCAAAACCAAATCTGTTCGTGATCCAAACATAATATAACCTAATCGCTCCCCACGTTGCATTGTTTTTCCCGGCTCGGCATAACATAAGATTCTCCGGGCCAATAATCCAGCAATTTGACGGATTTTAAACCGGCCAATCTCATTCTCAAGGACAGTAATTACCCGTTCATTTTTATCAGAGGCTGCATGATTGAAGGCGGCTAAAAATTTTCCCTGTTGATGAACTCTGGTTTGAATTTTTCCCGTCACTGGTACTCGGTTGACATGAACATTAAAAACATTCAAAAAGATCGATACTAGCGTAGCCCCTGCCCCCACTTCCGGGTCATCAACCTCTTCATATTTCACCACTTTACCATCAGCCGGTGAAATCACAATTTTGGGGTCCTTCGGGATCCGACGGGTCGGATCTCTGAAAAAATTAAGACTGAACAGGAACAATAAACCCAAAACAAAATAAAGGATTGTCAACCATAACCACTGGAAATGATGGGCTAAAATCCCGGCTGTAAAGGCACAAATCAATAGCGGAATTAAGATTCGTCGGCCTTCCGGTGCAAACACGATTATAATTTCCCCAGTTTCATGATCTTATTGAAGTAATTCCCATTCCGCCAGACCCGCAACCGGATTTTATCTCCGGGGCGGAAATCATTTTCTTCAATGATCCGCAGGATTCCCTGAGAATTATGGACAGATTCTCCTTCAACCGCCACGATCACATCGCCTACCTCCAACCTGGCCTTCTCCGCCGTACTACCTTTCTGGATTTCAACGATAATTACCCCTTCGGTAATCGGAATGGACAAATACCGGGCAATTTTTTGAGTCAGGGGCTGAACGGAGAGTCCCGTGGAGAATTCCCGTTCAATATGACCAGTACGCTTTAACTCTTCGGCAATTTTACGAGCCCGGTTGATCGGAATAGCAAATCCGATCCCGATGGACCCCTGTCCCGCCCGGGAACCAGTAAAAATAAAAGTATTAATACCGATAACCTCACCATTTGAATTCACAAGCGGTCCGCCGCTGTTCCCAGGATTGATGGCCGCATCAGTCTGAATCATTTCCTGATAAATACGTCCGGAGGACTGCTGCCCGAAATCCATCTTGGTTGCACTGATAATTCCGGCCGTGGCAGTAGGTTGGTTACTGACGTCAAACAGGCCAAAGGGGTTCCCCAGAGCCACTACCCACTCCCCAATAATTAAATTATCTGAATTTCCCATGACAGCATAGGGAAAATCCTTTCCCTCCAGTTTCAACAGCGCCAGGTCTGTAACCTGATCCGTACCCACCATTTCAGCCTCATATTCTTTTCCCCCAGGCAGTGTAATCACAACCTCCGTCGCTTGCTCCACAACGTGGTAATTGGTCAGTACATAACCATCGGGACTGATAACAACTCCCGAACCGGATCCTTTGACTTTTTCTTTATATATCTGGGGCGGAAGAAAAAACTGAAACCAGGGATCCTGGAAAAATGGACTGGTGGCATATTCCCGGACTTGGGTGACATTAATACTGGCCACTGCCGGGCTTACCGTATTGATAGCCCGGGTAACAGCGGTATGGCGATCCTGGTCAAGATTATACTGACCGGAAACAACCTGTAACACCAATACTGCCCAGAAGGGGTAATATTTAAATTGAAACATTTTCCCTGTATTCAACCTGCTTCAAGATTAAACCTTGCGGAGGCGCCTTAAAAATATGAACTCTTTCTTTTGGATTTTTTATTAATTCCACAAAATCCGTCAATGAAAACCGACCCCGCGATATTTCCACCATGGTACCCACTAAATAACGGACCATATGATGCAAAAACCGATTTCCAACAATGGTATAATTTACGATATCACCGTCAGCTTTCCATGCCGATTCAGATACTATGCAACGTCGGTGATTCAATGATTCACTATGACGACTGAAAGAAGAAAAATCATGGTCGCCCGTTATTTTTTCAGCGGCAAGATTTAACATTTCAATATTCAGCGGACCGGTCAACCAGGTGAACGAACGATCCAGAATAAATTCATCCGTTCGACAGCGATAATTATAAGTTCTTGTTACCGCTGAGTGACGAGCATGGAATTGGTCGCTAACTGATTCACAGGCTGAAACCTGAATATCATCTGGCAGATTTCCATTCAAAGCCTCTATTAACGTTGCAGCTGAAAGCGTTGTTTCCAGATCAAAATGGGCCACCTGCCCAAGGGCATGTACACCGGTATCAGTTCTGCCAGCTCCATAAATCCGAATCTGATTTCCACCGCTGATGATAGCTAACGCTTCTTCAAGTGTTCCTTGAATTGTTCTGGCTTTCTTCTGTAATTGCCAACCATAATACCTGCTTCCGTCATATTGGATCGTGATTTTAAAGCGGCCCATACCAGTGAATTCCGATAAATGAAAAACAAATTGCAATTATTTCCAATAAATGACCGAAACGAAATTCCATCGGGTAAATAATCGGTCTTGGAAAATGGCGCCCGTATCCGCGGAAATACATCGCCGCCGCCACGTTTTCTGATCGCCTTAGATGGTACAATAATAACCGCGGTAAATCATCAGTGGCGGATTTAACCTTTCCCATGAAATTTTTCGATTGACTGAAACCCAATGCTTTCCGAGTTGCTTGTACGGCCTTCCAGTTGGACTGGAAAGCAGGGTAAAACCGCAATGTAATCGATAAAAACAGAAAAAAGTCATCCACCCATTTCCAGGCCAGGCCGGTATGCAACCAGATACTCCGTAATACTTTGACAATATCCTGGCTGGGGGTGGTGACAAAAAAGAGCGTCATCGTGGCCATTAAAAGCGTCAGTTTGAATAGTCCGAATTCAGCATCCCGGACCGTTTCAGCCAGAGTTCTTTCCGAGAAACCAACCGAAAACGCGATATAAAGAATAATCATAAATGGTAAAAATAACAGAAATGGTTTCAGCCGTCGGATTAAGGCTCCACCCTGTTTCCAGTTAAATAATAATAAAATTGCGAATCCAATCGCATGGCCGCTTAAACCGAGGCCGGAAAAAGTAAAAATCACCGAAAATGAAAAGGCCAGAAAAAAACACAGGTTTACTATGGGATGGCGGAACATTATAAACTTAAAAATTGTACTCCAGACTTATTAACGGTGATCCTGATTCCGGGTCAATTCTTTCGTTTAAAGAAAATTTTCTCTGGCTACGAATCCTTTTCAAATAGAGGGCATCAATGGCTGAAACAAAGTGGTTGAGAATAATACCACCCATCAGGAAGGTACTGCTTTGCTTCCAAAGGTCACTGCGAATCCGCATCCGTTCAAATTGAGAGCGGTTGGAGTTTGAATCCCAGGTCCAGTCCCAGACGGATCCACGGGGGTAAAGACTTTCAATATCTCGGTTGCGTAAATGTTCAGCATTATAAGCGTCCAAATTGGAAAAATTACCAATATCTACCCAGTATTGATGATCTTTTCCACCGGAAACGACCTGGGCGTGCTCAGTGGCAAAAGCAATGTAATTGTGTTTTTGCGAGCGGGAAACCTGGCGGCTGCCAATTGTAGCAATCCACAACAAGCTTTCCGTGACTAAATAAGTTCGGGCACGGTGGTTTTCCCCATAGGATAATTGTCCCCACCCCGGTAGCAGGACTGATTTCAATACCGGATTCGGGAAATGCCTGGTTGTATCCAACTGAGCAAAAACAATCCGACTCAGAATCACCGCCGAGATAATTACTCTTTGAACCATATACGACCAGTGAAAAATAGAGTTATAATCAGGCATATGAACGCAAAAATTTCACCATATTGAGCATAAAAGGTTGGCCTTTTATTCAGCATAACCTGGTTCATCAGAATTCCCTGTTTTCCGTAGGATAAATAGGCATTTACCTTCCCGGAGGGTTGGATAATACCGGAGATTCCCGTATTGGCGCTCCTGGCAATGGCAGTCCGTAATTCAACCGCGCGCAGCTTGGCGATTTCAAAATGCTGGTATACTCCGGAGGTGTTTCCAGACCAGGCGTCGTTGGATTCAATCGTTAAAAAGCGAGCCCCCTGGGCAACAAATTTCCGGACAACCGCAGGAATACTGGACTCGTAACAGATCACATTACTAAATTGAATTGAATCAAGGTCGAAGAGAGTGAATACGTTCCCCGGTGTAAAATTAGCCTGACCAATATTTAATTCTTTCAGGCGGGGGAAAATGCCCGAAAGTGGAATATATTCGGCAAAAGGAACCAAACGTATTTTGTGGTACATGGTCAAACCTTGCTGATTCAAGTAAATAGTGCCATTGTAATAGATTTTATCACCTTCAGGTGATCGTTCCCAATCTACAGTCCCGGCCAGCATGGGGATTCCTGTCCGCTTCACGGATTCCTTCAGCGGTTTGCGGTGATAAGCAGAAAGTCGTAAATATACCGGTAATGCTGCTTCCGGCCACAGAACCAAATCCGGCTGTTTTTCAAGCGCAGCCTGATGTAGTGAATCCATGATTGCATAAAGACGCGGTCTGAAATCAGATTCCCACTTTTGATTGGGATCAATATTGGGTTGTAAAATAGCGATGGTCCGACTTTCATTGAATTCTGAATGTTCCAATAACTCAAGCCGTAAAAGACCTACCACCCACGGCAGGATAAAGATAATCAGGAAACCTGTTATTAATCGATTTTGTTTTGCCGGAGCGATCAGAATTAAATACAGGCCAACGTTAACCAGCATAACCCAGAAACCTACGCCCATGGTACCGGTGACTTCCACAATTTGAACCAATGGTAAAAATTTAGTTTGGGTCGTGGCCAAATTCGCCCAGGGAAAACCCAATGGACCCCAACTGCGAACCAGTTCCATGGAGGCCCACAAGAAGGGAATGAGTTGTAAAGCAGATCCTGATTTTTTCTCGACCCACGCGATTATGTATCCCGCGCCGGCCCAGAAAATGCTAAGGTATAAAATGGATCCCAGGAGTGACGCCAATACAGGCAGCCAACCGGCCCCCTGGTTCAAACCGATCCAGTAAAAAGCAATAAAATGACCTGCAACAGCAGCAATATATGACCATTTCGCGGCTACCCGGGGGGATGAATTCAGCCAGATGTGAATCAGGGGAATTAAGCCGAACCAGGCGAAAATACCTGTTACCGGCGGATAAGCCAATCCCACCATCACTCCAGAAGCGATTGCCAGTCTCCAGGGCTGGTGATTAAACAGTTGCTTCACCGATTCCTGGTATCCAAAAACTGCTGTAAAAAAATGGCAGCAGCCGTCTGATCAACCCGACCCTTATAATGACCGGTCTTTACTTCCATTTTTATCAAGTCTTTCCGGGCACTAACGGAACTGAGTCTTTCATCCTGAAATACTACCGGTAGATTTAATTTTTTATCCAGCAGGATTTTAAAATCCCGGATTTTTTGTGTCTGAATCGTTTCCTGACCCCGCAAACCCACTGGTAATCCCAGAACGATTAGTTGAACATCCTTGTCAGGGATTAAATCCTTAATCTGCTGAATTAAATGTTCCTGATTTCGGTATTGAAGTGTTTGAAAGGGTGTGGCAATGATCTGCAGCGGATCGGAAAGAGCTAAGCCTACCCGCCGTAGTCCAAAATCGATACCGAGAATTCTTCCCATGCAATAAAATCGTCCATTCAGCGGTGGGTTCGTTCAACATGATCGATACTGGCTATTTTGGTTAATTTCCGGACTAAGCGATCCAACTGTTTGATATTATTAACCTGGATAATAAAATAAGCCGAAACCACCGTTTCAGCAACTTTGACATCTACGCTGGTAATGTTGATATTCTGGGAAGAAATAGTTTCCGTTAAGTCTTTCAATAACCCTTTCCGGTCCTGACCAACCACTTTCAACTGGACGTTGAATAAATCATGACGGTCCACCTCCCATTCCACGGGAATCAGGCGGTCCGATTCCTCACTCAACAACGGCAGACTGGGACAGGAAGCCCGATGAACAGTAATGCCCCTCCCACGGGTAATAAAACCAATCATTTCATCACCGGGGATTGGATTACAACATTTGCCAAAAGTAGCCATTACATCGGATATCCCCTGAAGTTTGATGCTCTTAGATTGTTTTTTCCGGAAAGAGAATCTGGGGATTTTTTCATCCTCTATGACCTCTGTTTTTTCCTGAGGATCGACTCTTTTAAGAACGTCGCGAATAGAAACGGTTCCGTTACCAATTGCTTCGATCAGTTGTTCCGGTCCCCCGAAACCATATTTGGGATAGGCATTTTTTACGTCTTCCATCCGGTTCAACAACTTCAGCCTGCGTAACGTTTTTTCGAGAATCTCCTCGCCAATCTTAAGACTTTCTTCCCGCTCAACTTTCCGGATAAATCGTTTAATATGATTCCGCGCCTTTGATGTGACAACAAATTTTAACCAGCCGTAATTAGGATGCTGGTTTTTACCGGTAATGATTTCAACCGTATCGCCATTTTTTAAATTCGTGTTTAAGGGAACAACCTTCCGATTCACCTTGGAACCCATACAGTGTTCTCCAACCTCTGAATGAACCTGGTAAGCAAAATCCACGGGTGTTGAATTAATCGGTAATTGAACCAGATCCCCTTTAGGAGTAAATACAAAAATTTCATCATTGAACAGGTCAATTTTCAGTAAGTGCATAAATTCCTTGGGATCATTTTCCTCACTTTGAAGAATATCTAATAATTCCCGGAGCCAGGTAACATGACTATCCACTTCTTTTGGCCCGGTACCGTTTTCCTTATAATGCCAGTGAGCCGCCACCCCGATTTCAGCGGTCTTTTCCATTTCATGGGTTCTGATCTGAATTTCAACCAATTTTCCCTGTGGTCCCACTACAGTAGTATGAATCGACTGATAAGCATTACTCTTGGGCATGGCAATAAAATCTTTGAATCGATCCTGAATCGGTTTGAATCGCTGGTGCAAAATTCCCAGGGCCAGGTAACATTCTTCAATTTTTTCCACTACAACACGCATAGCCAGAATATCATAAATCTCTTCAAAATCTTTCCCTCTTTGTACCATTTTCCCGTGAATGGAGGCGTGTGATTTGGGACGCCCGTATATTTGCGCTTCAATTCCGAATTTTTTTAATTCTTCATCCAGAGCCTTCCTAATGTTCTGTATGTAGCGCTCTCGTTCTTTAAAAGTCGATTTCAGCTTGGAATCTATTTCCTTGTATGTTTTTGGATTTAAAGTATTCAACACCAGGTCTTCCAATTTCCACTTAACTTTGGCCATTCCCAGCCGGTGTGCCAACGGAACATAGACATCTCTGGTTTCCACTGCAATCCGGTGCTGTTTAATTCGGGGCAGATGCTGGATGGTTTGCATATTATGAAGACGGTCGGCAAATTTAATGATGATAACCCGCAAATCTTTGGCTACCGACAGAAGCATTTTCATGAAATTCCCCGCTTGCTTCGCCCGGTGACTCGAGAAGTGAATCCCCCCCAATTTAGTCACCCCATCCACCAGATTTGCTAAGTCTGTCCCAAACCGTTCCTCCAGATCGTCGTAAGTAGCCTCCGTATCTTCAATTGTATCGTGTAGCAAACCACCCATAATAGTGACCTGATCCATATTCCATTCCGCCAGGGTCTTGGCTACTTGGATACAATGATTTTCAAAATACGGCTCACCTGAATGACGTTTCTGGCCTTCATGATAATGATTCCCAAATTCATAAGCTTCCCAGAACCGACGTTTTGTTTTTTCCAGATCCACTTCCGCCGGCAGGTTTATCTTTTCGAAAAGGTCAACGAAGGAGTGGGGAAATTCTCCTACTAGATAAGGAACAAACCGTGCCAACGGATTCTGCATTAGAAAGAAACTTCCGTTTCAGCTTCGGCAAAAGCAGCTAAGTTTTCAAAACGGGCGAAACGGTCAATAAAGGTAACGTTAATCCGGTCCGTGGGACCGTTTCGTTGTTTGGCAACAATGATCTCGGCTTTCCCGCGATCTTCTTCCTGCTGATTGTATACCCAGGGTCGGTAAAGAAATATAACTACGTCAGCATCCTGTTCAATAGCGCCCGACTCACGTAAATCCGAAAGTAGCGGTCGGCGATCACTGCGGTTTTCCACCGCCCGTGATAACTGGGACAAGGCAATAACCGGAATGTCCAACTCCTTGGCTAACGCTTTCAAAGATCGGGAAATGATCGAAATTTCCTGCTGTCGGCTTTCCGCTCCTTTCGGTCCCTGCATTAATTGTAAATAATCTACCACCAGTGCACCTATATCATGTTCCGCTTTCAGGCGGCGGGCTTTGGCCCGGACTTCTAGAACCGTCATCCCGGGAGTATCATCCAGATAAATAGGAGCTTCTGCCAATGGACCGACAGACAAACTAAGGTTTTTCCATTGTGATTTCGGTAGTTTCCCCGTACGAACTAAATGGCTATCAACCCGACCTTCAGCACACAATAAGCGCATGGCTAATTGATAGTTGGCCATTTCCAGACTAAAGAAACCCACACCAACACCATACTGAATGGCAGCATTTCGGCTCATTGTCAGCGCCAAAGCTGTCTTTCCCATGCCTGGCCTTCCGGCAATCACTACTAATTCACCAGGTTGAAATCCGGAAGTAATTTCGTCCAAATCGATTAAGCCACTGGCCACCCCAGTTACACCACCGGCCCGGGACTGAATTGCATCCAGTTTCTCGAATGTTTCCTGCAAAATAGGATCAATATGCTCAAAACCGCCTCTTAATCGTTTTTCTGATATAGCAAAAATAGCGGTTTCCGCCGAATCCAGAATATCGTCTACATCCATGGAATCATTAAACGCCTCTTTCGATACTTCGTGGGAAACCTGAATCAACTTCCGTAGTAAATGTTTCTCCAGTACGATTTTTGCGTAGTGTTCTACATTCGCCGTAGTGGGAACTGATTCCATCAGCCCGGTTATATAGTAAGCCCCACCGACCGATTCCAGCTCTTTTTTCTTTTTTAATCGATCTACAATTGAAATAGTGTCAATCGGCTCTCCCTTGTCAAATAAATCCACCATGCATGAAAAAATATGAACATGGGCATCTTTATAGAAATGATCGGCCTTTAACCACTGAAATGCTTTACTTACAGCCTCCTTATTAGTAAGCATGGATCCCAGGACGGCCTGTTCGGCTTCTATAGCTTGCGGTTGAGCTATTAATTCAGGTTCTGTTTTATTTTTTGCCATTCATTCTTCTCACAGTATGAATTATCAATAAAGTTACTTTGTTTGTCTTTTTAAAAAGTCCCGGATCCATTGGAAATCCTTCCAGGCTTCTGGCTTCCAACCGGGATTCCGGAGTAAGGCTGCCGGATGATAAGTCACAATCAGCGGTGTTCCATGATAATCATGAATGTTACCACGCATACTTTTCAACGGTTTTTCCACACCCAAAAGTGTCTTTCCGGCGACCCGCCCCAAAGCTACAATGAGTTTGGGCATTATCAAACCTATTTGATGAATTAGATAGGGTTCGCACTGTTCCACTTCCGCTTTTAACGGGTCACGGTTATTGGGCGGGCGACATTTTAGAACGTTACAGATAAAAACATCATGCCAACGATCTCGATCAATGGCCACCAGAATTTTATCCAGAAGATGGCCGGCTTTTCCTACAAAAGGTTCTCCTAAGCGGTCTTCTTCTGAACCGGGTGCTTCACCAACCAGCACCAGACTAGCATTAGTATCACCAACACCGAAAACAAATTTATTCCGGGTTTCACCTAAGGAACAGTGGTGACAAGTTTCTATTTGACGTTGAAACGCCCCCAGTGTTTTCTCAAACTCAGGGGAGCATAAAATGTGAGAATTTAGAACGGGGGACAACCAATCCTGAGTCAGGTAGAGTGTATCCCCGAATAATTCACGGGTTTGTTTTAAATATCGTTTTAAATCATCATTCAGGATGACAGCCATGGATGAAAGTGGACTATTCCTCCTCAGAATCCATCTTTTTCCACGTCAGTTTTCCGGAAATGAATTCTTTTACCGCCTGGGTTGTCACTTTCTCCCGTTCCTCATATGCCTCCGGATCCCTGTCCGGAACTTCATCGAATACACTTAATTCAGTTTCCTCAGTTGTTTCAAGCATCTTTTCGACCATCCTGTTTTGAAGAATCTGTTTCGCTCGCTGTGAAATGATAACCACCGCTTCATATTGATCCTTGGTCTGCTTTTCCATCTTACGGATTGATAATGGTTCAAGTGCCATAAAGTATCCCTTCATTTTCTAAATTAATAATTTCTACAATTTTTGTTACTGCCATATCCAGATTATCATTAATGACATCATGATCAAAATATTTCTTAAAATCCAGTTCGTGATTCAAGCGCTCCAGACGTTTTTTAATTCGATCTTCAGAATCAGTGCCCCTTTTTCGGAGTCGGACTTTTAAATCATCCAAACTGGGGGGCATAATAAAAATAGACAGGTTATTTTCGGGGTATAATTCCTTCAGTGACATGGCGCCCTGAACATCTAATTCCAGCAGTAAAAAGGTTTCTGCCTCGATTGCATCTTCCAACGTTTTTTTCAATGTTCCATAATAAAAATTACCGTGAATCTGCTCCCATTCGGCAAATTCATTCCGTTGAATCCGTGCCTCAAATTCCTGGTCAGACATAAAATAATAATCCACCCCGTCAACTTCATTTAACCGTTGTGGGCGGGTGGTGCAGGAAACTGAAAAGTGGATGTCCGGGTTACGTTTCATTAAGGCTTTGCAAACGGTGGTTTTTCCGGAACCGGAGGGTGCTGAAATAATAATTAAATTTTTCACTAAAATCCCTTTTTCGGATTATAAAACATTTTGAATCTGTTCCCGCATTTTTTCAGCTTCATCTTTCATGATGATCACCTGGGCAATACTTTTTTCGGCGCTGTATTTTGAACCAATTGTGTTGATTTCACGCCCCATTTCCTGAAGCAGGAAATTCAATTTTCTCCCCACTGGTTCTTTCTGTTTCAGCAAATTGCGAAACTGTTGAAAATGACTTTTTAATCGGACCAGTTCTTCCGTCACATCTCCCCTTTCGGTAAAAACAGCAACCTCCTGCAGGATCCGCTTCTCGTCCATCGGGACATCTCCTAAAAGGGATTGAATTCGTTGATGATATTGTTTCTGACGATTTTCCAGTTCCGTTGGTAATCCTTTTTCCATATTCTCTAAAGCTGTTTCCAGTAACCTTAAATGCGTTTCCAAATCAGCCTGGAGTTTATTTCCCTCCGCTTGGCGCATTTTTACAACTTCCTGACAGGCAGTCTTGACGGCAGAAGTCAACAATTGTGGTTCCAAGCCATTCCCTTTGTTAAATAAAAATAAATCGTTGGTACTGAGGATATCCCCCAAGTCCAGATGTCGACCATATTTCTTTTGAATTTCCAATAAAATTCCCTCAATTGCCTCAAATCGATCCCGGTTAAAAGTCAGCCTTTGATTTCCGTTGTCAGAACTAACATCTAACGTTATAAAAATCGTGCCCCGGATTAATTTTTTAGTAATTATTTCTCTGATTTTCTTCTCATCCTCCGGATCAAGTTCCAAACCACGAAAACGTATCTCCAGGAATCGCCCGTTCACCGCTTTGATTAATGCGGTTATTTGAGTTGAATTCTGTTCGACCGTTCCACGGCCGAATCCTGTCATGCTTTGAATCACTTAATTTGAGTCCCGAAAAAGTCCGAGAATTTATCTTTCATTTAACACAGCGAACAAGTGTTATACCGTAAATGCCAGCCATTGTAGATTATTTTATCCACCGAAAGGAGCGTTAATTTCCGCGACCGGTAAATTCATCCATCGATTTATTTATACCAAAAAATTCCATTAGCCAGTCGAATGCTGGTACAGGAAGCAGTCGCAATGGAAAATTAAGATAGGCAAACCGTGGCATAATCAGGCGCGCTTTGTTACGCCGAATTGCCCGCAGAATCCGGCGGACGGAATACTCAGGGGTGAGAATGGGTAATAGAAAATTAAAACGTGTTTTAGCCCCGGTAAACATACCTGTATCGATGAAAAATGGACATACTACCGTTGTGCGAACTTTGCTGCCCAACCGTTTTAATTCCATTCTCAGAGATTCGGTAAACCCGACAGCGGCAAATTTACTGGCGCTGTAATCACTCAATCGGGAACTGCCCACAAGTCCAGCAGCCGAGGCAATCGTGATGATATGACCTTGATCCTTTTCAAACATTGCCGGCAAGAAAGCACGGACAGTCCAGAAATTTGCCAAGGTATTTACCTGGAATGTCTTCTCAATCATTTCCGCCGGAATTTCCAAAAGCGTTTTTCCGGAGATGATGCCGGCATTGTTGATCAAAATATCCACGGCTCCACCCTCTTTTAATACCGTTTCAGCCACTGATTGAACCATCTCACGAACCGACAGATCACAGATATAGCTGGTAACAACTATTCCCTGTTTTAGAAGTTCATTATGGAATTCACGTAACCCGGCTTCATTGATATCCCATAGAATTAGTTCTCCACCAGCTTGTCCAATTTCTTTAGCCATTAAACGACCAATTCCGCTGGCCGCCCCGGTAATCAATACCCGTTTTTGTGAAAAATCAGTCATAGTTGATCCATTTGTTTTAAATATTTGATAAAAAGGTATTTAGTAAACTACCCTGAATGGGGGACACAGGCAATTTACAATGTAATTGATTCCCCTATCTCCAGCAGGTAATTCTATAATCGGGATAAAATTGTTTTCAACCAGGCTGGGTTAAACGACATAGACGTATAGTGACTGGTACCCAATCCCGACCCTTGGGGTTCCGCCTGGAAGGCGTAGTCTAATGAAAAATTACTCCAACTCAATCCCAATCCTGCTGTCGTAGCGCCAACACCATTCCGTCCTAATCGGATCGCCACCTTGTAATCATATACCAGATTGACGCCCAGATGGAAATTACCGCCCCTGCTACCGATTTTAAAGTCATCATCTACCGATTGGCCAGCAGCTTCAATTTCTAAGGATGAATATCCGATTACAGATAATGGAAAGCGCGAAAAGTTAAATTGTTGGGCCACACCGATAAGCAAAGCTGGTGCCGTTCGCTCCACGGAACCATTATTCCAAACCAGCCAGGAGGTGGTAATGTCTCTCATCGTCAGGCCGATTCGGCCATCCTTCCAAGGCAGAATGTACAGCCCTAAATCCATCCCAATCCCTACGGCGCTAAATTCACCCAGAATATGATGCAAACCTTTCAATCCAAAACCAACCCTGAACTTTTTCCAAACCCAGGCCGTACTGAAATAGAGTCCCAATTGACGCTGTGAAAAGTATTTTAAATCTTCTTCATCCAATCGTTCCCCTTCATCCAAAATTCCATTGCCTTCACCGATATCGCCCGTCCCAGGAATACCATCAGCGCCAAAATCCAGCAATAGTGAGCGGGTATCCGGAATTTGGGAAATTCCTTCATGGAGAAAAATAACATTCACCGGACGATGATTAAGAATTGTCAGTGGAAATGACAGCAAGTCACTGTTTATCATTCCCGCTAAGCGACTTTGATGGGCATAGGTAATGCTGTGAAGCCCAACTTGGCCAGTAGCCGCAGGATTAAATAGGGGGGTAACGGATGTACCGACATCAGCAGCTTGATGCCCTCCCAGTGCCAATATCCGCGCATCACCGGCATTACGAAACGTTTGCCAGCCGTAACGAACCCAGTATGTCTGAGCGAAAATGAACCCCTGAGAAAAAATAATTAGGAAACTCCATACCAGTAGGTGCCGGTAAAAAATCCCGCATCGTTTATAAACCATGTTTCTTTTTCAATTCATCCAGTTTTTGGATAGCTTCCAGAGGAGTCAAATTTAATACATCTAATTCAGTTAAATCCTTTTTTAACGCTGTTTCCCGCTCAGTGAAAAAGGAAAGTTGATTTTCTTTTGCTTCTGGTACCTTTTGTTTTTCATCGCTGCCTCTGGTGGTGAGATAAAAATTGAGAATCTCCTTGGCGCGGGTAATGACTTCTCTTGGTAACCCTGCCATCTGAGCCACATGAATACCGTAACTCTTGTCCCCCGGGCCCGGTTTGATTTTCCGCAGAAATACAATTTTATCCCCGAATTCCTTAACAGCAATATGGTAATTCTCTAACCGTTCCAGTGTATGATCAAGGTCGGTCAATTCATGGTAGTGAGTGGCAAATAAAGTCCGGGCGCCCACCTCCGGATGATTGTGGAGGTATTCCGTGATTGACCAAGCCAGTGAAAGTCCATCAAAGGTAGCAGTGCCCCGTCCGATCTCATCCAAAAGAATTAAACTGCGGTGGGTGGCATTATTCAATATGTTAGCTGCTTCATTCATCTCTACTAAAAATGTGCTTTCCCCTCCAGAAAGATTATCGCTGGCTCCCACGCGTGTAAACAGTTTATCAACTATTCCAATGGTGGCTTCCATGGCCGGTACAAATGAACCTACCTGAGCCAATAATACAATTAACCCGGTTTGACGCAAATAAGTCGATTTCCCGGCCATGTTGGGGCCGGTTATCAAATGAATCTGGCTGGAGCGAGCATCCATCGTCAGATCATTCGGTACAAACCGTTCCGTACTAGGCAATAACCATTCCACCACCGGATGACGACCATCCCTGATCTTAATTAATGGTTCCTCCACCATCGTCGGCCGTACGTATTTATGCCGTTGTGCGACTTGAGCAAAAGCACATAAAACATCGAATTGACTGAGAATTTCGGCATTTTTTTGCAGATGATTGGCTTGAGACAGGATTTCACTGGTCAATTCATCGAAAATTCTGGTTTCAATCACCTCAATCTCTGCTTCGGCACTGAGAATTTTCTCTTCATATTCTTTCAATTCGGGAGTGACATATCGTTCCGAATTAACCAGGGTCTGCTTCCGAATATATTCTTCCGGTACCTTTTCATGATGGGTACGGGTTATCTCCAGATAATAGCCAAATACTTTATTAAAACCAACTTTCAGAGACGGAATACCGGTTCGCTCCCGCTCTTTTTTCTGTAGTCTAACAATCCATTCCTTACCTCCCCTGGAGAGTGTTCTTAATTCATCCAGTTCGGTATTAACACCCTTATTTATCACTTGACCCTGTTTAAGTTGGTGAGGTGCTTCTGGATTTAACACTAGGTGAATCTTTTCCACAACTGGATTGACGACCTCAAATTGGTTTGCCAACCGACCTGCTTTCTCCAATTTGGAATCTCGAACCAAATGAATAATCTCTGGAATTATTTCCAAACTGGTACTTAGGCCGTTAATTTCTTTCGGAGTGACCTTCCCTCGATTGATTTTACCTAGAATACGTTCAATATCAGAAATGCGTTTAAATAAATCTCGGATGATCTTCAGGATGGATTTATTGCTAAGCAGCTCCTCCACAATCGCATGTCGTTGATTGATATAATCAATTTTGGTCAGGGGATTTAACAGCCATTTTTTTAAAAGTCTTCCTCCGCCTGCGGTAATGGTTTCATCCAATCCATCAATCAGGGTTCCATGAATTCCCTGAGTAGCCAGTGACTTAAATATTTCCAGATTCCTGATTGTAAATCCATCCAGGCCCATGATCCCTTTTTCAGTAACCGGCCGCAAAGTAGTTATATGCTCCATGTTTCCGCCTAAAGCGTTGATAACATGGTAAAACAGGGCACCGGCTGCCGTAATTCCCAAGGGCATCTCATCACACCCAAATCCCTTTAGCGATTTTACCTGAAAGTGTTGAGTTAAAAGCCGTTTTCCCTGTTCAAAATCAAAAAGCCAACTTTCGATTTTGGTTACAAACGGTTTTAATGCCCGGTACCAGTCTGAAGTGGAATATACAGTACCATCCATGATTAATATTTCCCGGGGAGCAAATTTACGTAAAGATTCCACTAACCGGCTTTCAGAACACTCGCTAATATAGAATTCGCCGGTTGATTGGTCCAGGGCTGCAAATCCGGCGCGGTTCTTTTTAATCGTCAGAGCTGCCAGGAATTGGTTTGTTTTTCTATCCAAAGCTTGGTCGGCTGATATTGTGCCTGGAGTGACTACTTCGATAACTTCCCGTTTTACAATTCCCTTGGCCAGTTTTGGGTCTTCAACCTGCTCACAAATGGCCACCCGGTATCCGGCATTTACTAGCTTGTGTAAATAATTATCCAGGGCATGGTAGGGAAAACCAGCCAGTGGTACGCGAGCTGCTGCACCGTTGGAACGTTCCGTTAAAACGATCCCCAAAACTTTCGATGTAATTTTAGCATCGTCGTTGAAGGTCTCATAAAAATCACCCATTCGAAATAAGATAATTGTGTCAGGGTATTGACTCTTTACCTCATTGTATTGCCGCATTAATGGAGTACCGGCCGATGACTTGCTCATATCAGGGCTGTTCCCTTCACTCGTTGATCCCCCTGACGTTGAGTATATTCCAATCGATCGCAATATTCCAATAGAGGAATACTGGCTTTCCGGGTTGTGTTTGTTAATACTTTAAAAGCAGCCACCGTCATCTGGTCTTGGGACTCAAAAAAGGTTTTTAGCTTTAAAATTAATTCCTCCAGCCGCTTTTTTAGCAGCCATTTACCGGAAGAGACTTCAATCACAATACCCTGTTCCTTTAAAACGTGCAATACTTCCAGAATCTTTTGAGACGGTTGATGCAAAGTATCACCGATAATATCAGCTGTTGATAAATTAAACCCGATTGCCCCCAGAGATGATTCCATCATCTTGGCAAGGTTCTGATCTTTAACAGATAATTTTACTTCATGTTCTGACAGTGCATATCCACCTATAACCGGTTTTATAATGGATTCCTTTTCCAATCTATTCAAAATGAACTGCAACCAGCGAACACTATATCCAGTGGCATGTTCTAAGCGTTCTGCCGGGATTGATTTTTGATAAGGATTCCGATAATGGAAATCCTGCAACGATTGCAGAACATTTCTTTTACTAATTTCTAAAGTACCTGAAAAAAATACCAATCCCTCGCTAACCAAACATCCAATTGATTCTAAAACCTGTTTAATCCAGTCATCAGACTGATGGAAAACATGCGCCCATTCTTTAATCGTCGATGGTTTCGAACTACTTTGCTGAACAAATTGCTTGAAACGCTTCTTGGGATCCCGCTTTAAAATTCGAGTCCACTCATTCAAACGTTTACCCTTTAAACCGGGTAACGGATCCAGTATGATACATCCACCCATGGTTACCATTGGTGAATAACTGCGAATAATAAACCGATCATCCATTGCTGCCGGAAGAGATTTCTCGAGGTTAAAAATGACATTTCCGCATTCGCCGGCATTCAGCGATTGACGATTAGGCATTTGTACCCGAGCTAACACTACCGTCGTACCCAAATGAAGATGCAGTCGCTGTCTATTCTTTAATTTCCAGGGGCTGTCAGGAATAAGGGTCACTTCAGCAATAATCTTATCTGTTGGTTGAATCCAATCGGGTGCGGTCAATTCTACTCCACGCCGTAGAGCATCTTTATCAGCGCTTACCAGATTCAAAGCTGCCCGGTCACCTTTAGTAACCAATTCAACCGCTAATCCGTGACTTTGAATCCCTCTGACTTTTACTCGTTTTCGTTCCGGCAGCAGTTCCAGTTCGTTTCCCGGTTTAGCCGCTCCGGAAAGGACCGTTCCGGTCACTACCAATCCAAACCCTTTTTTGGAAAACACCCGGTCCACCGGCAGTCGAAAGAAACCCCGGTCCCCACTTCTCTGGACTTTTTCCGCCTCAGCTATCAGGCGATCCCGTAATGCCTCAATTCCACGTTCCGGGTTAACGGAAGTTCTTAAGATTAAAGCTTCTGCAAGAAAAGTTCCTTTAACCATTTCACGGACGTCCAATTCAACCAGATCCAGCCATTCAGGATCATCTACCAGGTCCGTTTTAGTTATGGCAATCAATCCTCTGGAGATCCCCAACAAATTCAAAATGTGCAGATGCTCCCTGGTTTGGGGCATTACACCGTCATCGGCTGCTACTATTAACAGAGCAATGTGAATAGTAGCAACTCCCGCCACCATATTACGAATAAATTTTTCGTGCCCGGGTACATCAATGATTGTCACTTCGGGATTCAAATAGGCAAAACCCAGATCAATGGTCATACCCCGGACTTTTTCCTCCGCCAAGCGATCGGTATCAGTGCCAGTAAGAGCTTTCACCAGCGCTGTTTTCCCATGATCAATATGACCGGCAGTCCCGATTACTACCTGGGACATGGTTAAATCTCGTTGATAATGATTGACAGTTGCTTTAACTGGCGTGGTAGAATGGCTTTCAGATCAATATAATAACGATTACTTTTTACATACCCGATGACAGGGATGTTTGCTTTACGGAATGAAACAGCCAGTTGGTTGACCGATTGGCGTAACGGTTTGAATTGAAGTGCTATACTTTTAATCTTTCCCTCCGGTAATGATCCACTACCTGCCTCCACGATTGTATCAACCAGTTTGATACCCAATTCTCGCTGCCTGGTTTTTGGTACCTGAGACAATATTATTTCTCCACGACGTCTTATAACTCCAGGAGAGGACGTCAATAAATCCAAAGCCAGGTTTTCTTTTATAGTTTCCTTGTCCCTGTAGGTCCGTAAAACTGCCTCCAGGAGCGCGATTGTCCATTTATCACATCGAAAGGCCCGATAAAGGGGATTCTTTTGTAAACGTCTTAAACATTTATTTTTCCCGAGAATAATTCCCGCCTGGGGACCTCCCAGCAATTTATCGCCCGAAAAAGTTACTAAATCCACCCCATCTTTCAACACTTCCCGGACCAGCAATTCTTCCGGTATTCCCTTAGAGGAAAGATTAACAAGGGCACCACTACCCAGATCTGCCATTACCTGAATTCGCTTTCGTTTCCCTAAAGCAGTCAATTCCTTTAACGATACCCTACTGGTAAATCCTTTCACTACATAATTGCTGGAATGAACCCACAATAACAAGGCCGTATTTTTTGTGATGGCACTTTCATAATCTCTAAGGTGAGTGCGGTTCGTGGTTCCCACCTCTTTTAAAATACAATGACTCTTAAGCACTACATCGGGAATTCGGAAGGAACCACCAATTTCCACCTGCTGTCCGCGAGAAACGATCACTTCCCGGTCTTCGGCCAAAGTATTCAAACTCAATAAGACAGCCGCAGCATTATTGTTGACCACCAGGGAATTCTCAGATCCTGTCAACGCTTTTAACAAAGTACTGAGATGATCCATCCGTTCTCCCCGCCTGCCATCAGCCAGGTTAAACTCCAAATTGACATAACCACTCAACAATTTCCCGATCCTGCGGGCTATGCCGGGGTAAATCGGGGCCCGCCCCAAACCAGTATGCAGGACAATTCCTGTCCCGTTAATGACATGTTTTAGTGAAGGCTGAACAGCTTGCGTTACAGCAGTAACTACCCGGTTGCGAATTTGATTCCGGTTTAAATTTAGTAAACCTTTTTTAGCCAACTGGCGATAGAAATCAATTTCTTTATTGATAATTAATGTTAAGTATCTACTATTATATTTATTACCGCTATTTACCTCAAGCAATACTTCCGATACCGACGGCAATTTTTCTAGTTGAGCAGCACCCATTACAGGGAAGAAAGTAGATTATTTAAAAAGCATGAAACAAGTCGAAAGGAATCATGCATTTCGTCGAACCATCACAGCCGTAAATACGGCAGGTAGTAAAAATATTCCCATGACTGGGAAAACGTAAGCAACTCCGAATCGTTCGGCGATAATTCCACCCAGCGCGGCAGAAATGGCGCCGGCACCGGAACTAAGGAAAAAACTAATCCCATAACCCAAACCTCTGCTTTTACTTTGAGTGAATTGAGCAATCAGGGAATTACCGATCGGTTGTAGATTGAAATGGACGACTCCCAGCATCACACTGAATAAAACTAATGAAATATTTTCGGTAAAACCCATGAGCAGCAGGAACGGAATGTTTAAAGCCACAATAAAAATCAACAGGGTTGGCTGATGATATCGTTCACCCATTCGGCCACCGATATACTGACCCGCAATTCCAGCCATAAAGACCAGTGTCGGAAAGATGCCGGCCTTCAGATTGCCGGAAACTGATTTTAGAATCGCACCGGTATGCTGAGCAAAATGGGTAGGCATAAAAGTTGTAAAGCCAGTAAATGCCAACCCCATTAGTACGACCGTTAAAAAATAGTAAGTTAAGGCAGTGTGTTTAGTTTGTTGAGTTTGATTTTCATATTCAGCCGGATTATCATTTTCCCGGGTACGCTGGGGGACAACCAAAAAGGTGATCACAGCCAGCGAAAGATTAATTAATGCAAAGAAAACATAAGCAGCCCGCCAGCTAATCAGCGCTGCAATGGATGTGGCAACAATGGGACCAAGCGCCAACCCAGAAGAACCAAAAATCCCGTGAATAGCCATTCCCCGGGTAAGCGCCTTTACCCGATGCGATATCATCGTTAAACCGGAAGGATGATAAATACTACAAAACAGACCTAGACTCATCAATCCAATTACTAAACCGGCAAGAGATTGAGAGGTAGCAATGATCAGCGCCGATAAGGCAGAACCAATTTGATAAATCACAACCAGAGTCCTGCCCCCCAATTTTTGTTCTGCCCAGCCTGCCGGCATTGCTCCTAACCCAAAAAGCAAAGTGGAAGCTGAAGCAGCAAAACCGAGGATGTCCAGCCCAACCTTGAATTCCCCCTGAATTAAAAGAAATAAACTGGGAAAAGCAATCATCAAGGTATGGGTCATTAAATGAGAACTGCCGGTGACGAAGAGAACGATTTTTTCGAGACGGTTCATAATAAAAAACCCCCACTACCGGATGATAATGAGGGTCACTGAAGTAAAGAACAATTTACCGTTTTTCCGCAATCCGGGTAGCTTTACCGGAAAGTTTCCGTAGATAGCTCAGTTTTGCCCGACGAACTTTACCACGTCGTATAACGGTAATATCGCTGATCATGGGTGAATGAATTGGAAAAATTCTTTCAACACCAATACCGCTGGATACCTTCCGTACAGTGATGGTCTCGGAAATATCACTTCCTCTTCGGTTGATGATGACCCCCTGATAACGCTGGACTCGTTCCTTACCTCCTTCCACAACCCTAACGTCCACTGCAACCGTATCCCCAGGGCTAAATTCTGGAAGATCTTTTTTAATTTGATTCGTAACTATATGTTTCATCTTATTCATTTTTATCTCCAACTCAATTTTTTTCTAAATATTTTTCCCAGAGGTCTGGTCGCCGGGCTTTGGTCCGCTTAAGTTGCTGCTTCAAACGCCAGGCTTCAATTTTTTTATGGTGACCGCTTAATAATACTTCCGGGACTCTCCGACCTTCCAACTCCCGCGGTTGGGTGTAATAAGGCCCATCCAGTAAATCATTCACAAAGGAATCAGTCATTGCTGACTGATAATCATTCAGTACCCCCGGGATTAACCGCACAATGCTATCTAACAAAACCAGAGTTGGTAATTCACCGCTGGTGAGGACAAAATCACCAATAGAATATTCATGGGTGACATATTTTTCAATTACCCGTTCATCGACTCCCTTGTAATGGCCACAAATGACAATAAGCTTTTCCACTCTACTGTTTTCCATGGCAGCATCGTGAGTCCAGGGTACACCTTGAGGGGAAGGGTAAATCACCCGAACCCCGTCCCTGCCTAATCGATCTAAAGCCGTTTCAAGGGCTTTAAACAGCGGGCCGGCCATTAACACCATACCGCTGCCACCACCGAATGGTTTGTCGTCAATTTGACGGTAATGACCTTCACCAAATTCACGGAGATTAATCAGGTGGAAATCCACCACCTGTCGTTCCACCGCCTGCCGGAGCATACTGTTCTGCACCACCGTTTCCACCATCTCCGGGACCGGTGTTACAATGGCAATCTGATGCTTCAATCCAATAAACCATCCATTGGAGAAATAGTCACAATGCCATGATCCAGGTCAGCACCCCGCACAATTTCATCTATCACCGGGATTAAAACTTCCCGCTTTCCATTTTCGATTACATAAACATCGTTGGCCGGTAGGGCCAGCATGTCCACCAGTTCACCCACGAATTCACCGGCATTCGTATAAACGGAAGCACCAATTAATTCCGGAGATAAAAGATGAATAGGATCAGAAGCCTGAACACTGGCATAAAGAGTCTGCCCGATTAATATCTCCGCTTGATCACGATCAGTAATACCTTCAAACAGAAATCGTCGGTTTTTCCCCCTGCCAACGGTTTTAATAAGTTTGGTTTCCCGGGCGACAGTTTTAGTAGCGCCTAAATATAGTGCTCGATCATTAATATAGGCATCGAAAAACCGAACTAAAGGGCGTATGCGTACCTCGCCGTTTAAACCGGAGGAATGGGTGACCCTTGCGATGGCAAACAATTTCTCCATTATTGATCAATTACATCCAACCGGGCCCGTTTGCCGCCCTGTTTTGCATTGATGGCAAATACCAGTGTTCTGATGGCGGAAACATTCCGACCACCTTTCCCAATGACCTTACCATAATCACCCTTACCGACGGTAAGTTCATAAATAATCCGCTGTTCTGTTTCCACGGTATTTACCACGACTTCATCTGGTTTATCCACCAGTTGCTGTACTACCGATTTGATGAATTCTTTCATGACTTCACTCCTTCCCATCAATTGAGTCTTCGGCTGTCAGCTTTCAGAATCCTTTTCTACGGCAGAGTCATCCTTCGGGATGTCTTCTACAGGTTTTTCTTCAGCTTCCGGCTCCGCTTCAGATTGAGTTGAATCAGTTTCTGCACCACCAGCATTGGTTTCAGTACTTGCATCCGATTCCATTGGTCCAGCAGTTTTCTTTTCGTCTTCGCTTTTTTCCTGTTTTTCTTCAGGAACAGTTTCAGTTTCTTCCGTTGTCGGCTTAGGTTCGTCCGGTTCCGCTTTTTCTTCTGATGGCTCCAGCTCTGTAGCTGTTTCAGTGCTGGTTTCAGCCTCCGCCACGGGAGGTGTTTCTTCCACTTTTTCCGACTCCTTACCCTCAGGTTTGGATCCTGCCTCGGCTGTTACTTCCGGCTGGCTTCCCTCAGGAGTCGAATCAGTTGTTGGCGTTTCAGTAGCTTGTATTTCTTCCGGTTCTTCTACAGGTTCCGGTTCCACTACTGCTTGCTTAATTTTTTTAGTTTTTTGCTGCTGAATTTCCTCGCGCTTCAAAGCCCATTTCTTCATTTCTTTTTCAATGGATTTTTCATCTAATCCCTGACGAATTAGATGCCAGCGGTAAATCAATCCATTTCGTTTCATAAGGTTGTAGGCGGCTTTTGATGGTTGTGCCCCGACTTTCAGCCAGTGCAGAATTCGATCATCTTCCAGGCGATAACTCTTTTCCGGATCAATAGGGTTAAACCAACCCAGTTCCTCAATCGCCGCTCCATCCCGCCGATTACGGGAATCCATAACTACAACACGATAAAACGGTCTATTCCGGCGTCCTATGCGTTTCAATCTAATTTTCGTCGCCAAATCAACGTCTCCTTAGTTTAATCCAATAAATGATTTATTTAAATGTTTCGGCAGTTTCATTTTCCCCATTTGCTTGAACATCTTCTGCATCTGGTTGAACTGCCTTAGCAGTTGGTTAACCTCCTGAACAGAACGGCCGGATCCACGAGCTATTCGCTGTCGGCGACTGCCGTTGAGCACTTGGGGATTGCGCCGTTCTTCAGGTGTCATAGAATTAATAATCGCCTCTGTCCACACCAATTGACGATCATCTAAATCCAATCCCCGTAAAAGTTTTTGATTCATTCCGGGAAGCATACCCATTATCTGTTCCATCGGCCCAATGTTCTTTATTTGCTTCAACTGAATTTGAAAATCTTCCAGATCGAATGACTGGTCCTGCAATTTTTTCTGGAATCTTTCAGTAGTCTCTTTATCAATTACTTGTTGTGCCTTTTCTACCAGCGACACAACATCGCCAAAGCCCAGAATCCGGTTTACAATTCGCTCCGGATCAAAGGGTTCTAATCCCTCCGGTTTTTCAGAAACACCAATAAATTTGATCGGTACGCCGGTGACTTCGGTGATGGAAACCGCAGCACCACCCCGGGCATCTCCCTCCATTTTTGTCAAAATCGTGCCTGTCAGTGGAAGAGTAGTCGAAAATACCCGGGCCGAATTTACGGCATCCTGTCCTGTCATCCCATCAACCACAAAAAGAATTTCAACCGGTTGAACCACATTCGCAATGTCTTTAATCTCAGCCATCATTTCGTCATCCACATGAAGGCGCCCTGCGGTATCCAGAATGACCACGTCAATACGCTGTTTACCGGCTGAAGTGATCGCGTGTTTACAAATGGCCACCGGATCACTGTCCGGTTCAGAATAAACCGCAATGCCAAGAGACTTCCCCACCAGCATTAATTGCTCTACTGCCGCCGGTCGGTACACATCGGCAGCCACTAATAAAACTGAATGACCGCTTTTTGCCAACCATTTTGCCAGTTTTCCGCAGGTTGTTGTTTTTCCTGAACCTTGGAGACCGGCCAAAAGAACGACGGCCGGTTTTTTTCCACCAAGTTCCAGCGGTTTCAATTCTGAACCCAGGAGAGTAACCAATTCATCGTGGATAATTTTTATGAACTGTTCACCTGGTTTTATGGACTTAAGAACTTTAGTTCCCTGGGCCTGTTGCCTTACCCGCTCAATAAAATGTTTGGTCACCTGGAAATGCACATCTGCCTCTAACAAAATTCGACGAATATTCCTGGCAGTTTCTTGAATATTAGCATCAGTGATCTTTCCCAACCCACGCAGATGGCGAAAAACAGACTCAAACCTGTCAGTTAATTGATTAAACATATAATTTCGGCTGCATTAGAGCCTAGGAAATTAAATTTATTTCACTATCGAAACAATAAAGAAAGGGTGGTTGTAATTAGAACATAATTTGACCAGACAGATGTTTTAATCAGATCCTTCATCATTTGTATTTACGTTGTGCTTGTAGTAAATAAAGATTCGCTTTTTCCTGTTTTCCATCCTGGCTCAGGGAAACTACCCTTAACGCTTCCATAACCGGGATATTAGCATTGTCATAATTGGAATAAAAAGCATCCATCGCTTTAGCAATTATTTCAATATTGTATCCCACTTTTTCAGATCGGTGCTCGTCCACAACTTCATAAAATCGTTCAATATAGTAAGGTTGAACCCAGCTAGGATCCTGTTTGTATTGTTTCCTCACCTCCTGTTTATGGAAGTACTTCAGTTTGGCCGCAGTCGAATAGGCGCCATTAATAAAAGCTACCTTTTCCCCCATAGTTAAATGGGTCCAATATTCCATTGGTGTGGCCGTCTGGGCCAACATTCCGTTACCGAAAAACACTAAAAGAAAAATGATATGTTTCATAATAGTGAAGTTATTCCAGTTCGAACAATTCATCAAATTGGTTTACAATTGGTATCCGCCGGCCCATACCAAAAGCTTTTGACGTTACCCGTAATACTGGCGGCGCCTGCCGACGTTTATATTCATTTTGCCGAATTCGTCTTAATAACTCCGAAACTAATTCCAAATCCGCCCCTTTTTGAATCAACTGTTTGGGAGCTATACCGTCTTCTAACAGGGCCGAAACCAGCAGACTCACAATGGAATAATCGAACGGATCTACTTGTCCCGGAGCTAACTCTGCCGAAGGAACCTTGGTCAAACAGTTCGATGGTATCCTGTCTGTACCGGCTTGTTGGTTCACCCAGCGGGATAAGGTGTAAACATCCGTCTTAGAGAGATCAGCGATAACCGCTAAACCGCCGCTCATATCACCATAGAGCGTACAATAACCTAGAGCTAACTCAGTTTTATTCCCGGTGGAAAGGACTAACCAGTTAAATTTATTGGAAAGCGCCATTAATAAATTCCCCCGAACCCGAGCCTGAATATTTTCTTCCGTTACATCCCGCTGTAACCCTTTAAAGCGAGGTTTTAATGCTGATTCGTAGGCGGCTACAATTTCTTTTATTGGATGGATCAGATATTCGATATTTAAATTTTCCGCCAATTTCCGGGCATCATCCCGGCTGTGGGTACTAGAATACCGGGAAGGCATGGAAACACCGTGGACATGGTTAAAACCCAGAGCATCTACTGCGATACAGGCCACCAGGCTGGAATCAATCCCGCCACTAAGCCCCAGAACACAGTCCGAATAACCGGTTTTCATAAAATAATCCTGGACTCCCAAAACGAGCGCTTTGTATAGTTTTTCTTCTCTAAGTGCTTTTACCAATTGTTTCGGTTGATCATCCTCTAAATCAACCATGATTAATTCTTCTTTAAAAGCAATACCCTGAGCCAGGAGTTCTCCCCGGCCGTTCACCACTAGCGATTGACCATCGAAAATTAGCTCATCCTGTGCTCCAATTAAATTACAGTATAAAAAAGGAACGCCAGTTTTCCGTGCTTTTTCCTGAACCAAAATGAAACGATCTTCCAACCGACCGTCATGGTAAGGTGAAGCGGAAATATTGACAATCATCTGGACATTTTTTTTCTTCAATTGTGTGGCCAGGTCCCGGCTATAATCCTGATCCCACAGATCTTCACAAATTTGAATTCCGATACGGGTTGTTTTACCAGCGATTTCCAAATCAACAAATCCCGGATTCCCTCCTGCCTGAAAATAGCGATCTTCGTCAAATACATCATAGGTTGGCAATAGCATTTTATTATAAGAGTAAGTCACTGCTCCACTGTAACAAACAGTGGCAGAATTATACAGCTTTTTACCTTCTCGATGGACATGGCCGATGATTAAGGGAATAGTGGTTTGAGCAGCAATCGTTTTTAACCCGTTAATATTCTGTTGCACGAATCCGCTTTGGTAGAGCAGATCCTGCGGAGGGTATCCGGTAATAGCTAACTCCGGGAAAATAACCAGTTCCGCTCCCTGTTTTATGGCCCGATCATAGAAAATCAGGATTTTTTGTTGATTCGCTTTTAGCGCACCGACGGTAGGATTAATCTGGCAAAGAGCAACTTTCATTTGTCAGTAGCGAATATTAAAATCACGGAAACGATGCTCAAATGGCAGCCATTCTGCTTCAACCCTATCCACGGAGGAACCGCGGGGACCGCGCTTTAATTCCTCGATCATATTTTCCAGTTTTTTCTTGGGTCCCTCTGCTTCCATTAATACTGAGCCATCGGGTTGGTTTTTTACATAGCCTGCCAAATCCAAATCCTGGGCCCATTGAACTGTAAACCACCGAAATCCGACCATTTGGACCCTTCCGGTAATCACTAATCGCAGGCCGGAATTTTCTTGTTTGGGGAGATTAATATTCATTCTAATAATCCCCTAACCTTTTCAATAACTTCAGTTGGTGATTTTACTTTGTGAATTCCTTCCAAATCCCAGGTTTTATAACCGATCACCGGTTTATTCAGCTGGAAGGCATAAGCAATTTCCGAAAGTGTACCATATTGTCCGCTGATCGCAAGGGCGGCATCGCAATTGTAAGCTAAGAGTGCATTTCTGCTGATTCCCATTCCTGTAGCAACGGGAACAGTTAAAAAACCGTTGCTTTCTTCCAGACTTGTACCTTTCAGGATTCCAACACAAGTTCCTCCGCCCATTTGCACTCCTTTAGCGATTGCCTCCATTACACCCTTACCGCCGCCGCAATATACCAACCAATTTTCAGCAGCTATCAAACGGCCAATTTCAGTGACATCCTTATATACATCATCCTCAATATTTCGTCCACCAAAAACAGCAATCCGGATGCTGAATTTCATTACGGTTCCAGACGATTAATCGTCCGGGGAAAAGGAATCGTTTCACGGATATGACGAATACCACAAATCCAGGCTACCGTCCGTTCTAGACCCAGGCCAAATCCAGAATGGGGCACTGAACCGTACCGACGTAGGTCCAGATACCACTTGAATGGTTCCAATGGTAAATCGTTTCGTTGAATCCGTCGTACCAGTGTATTATAATCGTCTTCTCGTTGACCACCACCAATGATTTCACCATAGCCTTCCGGTGCCAGCATATCCACTCCCAGGGCTAGTTCATCATTTTCCGGTGCCCGTTTCATATAAAAAGCTTTAATGTCTGCCGGCCAGTGATGAATCATAACCGGGCGGTCAAACTGTTCAGAAATTACGGTTTCATCCGTACCACCAAAATCAGAACCGTATTTAAAATCGGCTCCCTTATCCGTCAATATTTTAGCAGCTTCATCGTAAGTAATACGGGGAAACGGCGGTTGAACTCTTTTCAAAGATTCCAGGTCCCGTTCCAGAATACCCAATTCATCACGACCATTTTCCAGACACCACTGCACTAGGTAGGAAACATATTTCTCCGCCCAGACCATATTCTCATACAAGTCACAATAAGCCATTTCCGGTTCTATCATCCAAAATTCAGTCAGGTGGCGCCGTGTCTTGGACTTTTCCGCCCGGAAAGTGGGACCGAAAACGTATATTTTTCCAAAAGCCATGGCGCTTGCTTCTCCATAAAGTTGTCCGCTTTGAGTAAGATATGCTGAACGGTCAAAATAACCCAATTCAAACAAGGTAGTAGTGCCCTCAACGGCATTACCCGTGAGGATTGGTGAATCAACCAATGTAAATCCGTTGTTGTCAAAAAAGTCCCTGGATGCCTTCACAATTTGGTGTCGAAGCTGTAAAATGGCGTTTTGTTTCCGTGAACGTAGCCATAAATGTCGATGATTCATCAGAAAGTCGGTCCCGTGTTCTTTCGGTGAAATCGGGTAGTCCTGGGCGATCTGATGTACAATAATATTAGTTAAACCTAATTCATAGCCCCCAACTGATCGTGGTTCAACACGAACGTTTCCTGTAACGGTGACAGAGGATTCCTGGGTTAATTCAGCTTCAAGTTCAAAAACCGATTCCTCCACCTCCTGTTTTACTACTACACATTGCACCAGTCCAGTTCCATCCCGAAGGATTAAAAACCAGATTTTACCACTAGCGCGGAGTTGGTACACCCAACCGTTAATGGTGACTTCCTGCCCGACATAATTCTTTAAATCTCGTATTGTAACCGCATTCATTGAAAACAACCTTGAATAATTAAATTAGTTATATACAAAGCTACCACGAGGTCATGATTTCGTTCAATACATCTTCTGCAATCTTGTTCACCGCCACCCGAGTGGCAAATTCTCGTGGATCACCGAACTCATCATCGTCTTCACCATCGATTAAACCATCGGCATCATTGTCAATCCCATCGTTACTGATGTCACCACTGGGGCCATAAGCACCCCAACCGGAAAACTGTTTTTTAATTAGAACTTTATCATTTTTCACATCGTACCATTCCAGCGCCAGAGTGAGAGTCAAGCGGTACTCTGTCACCGCTTCCTGCTTCGTAAAGGTATAAGGTGAATCCTGAACCCGGACAATGGTAGTTCTTAAAATAGAGGTGGCTGCATTTTCAGGACTTACACGGAGAATATTTTCTTCCGTGAATTTATTAATCAAATTCTCAGTAACCGCCTCGGTAAGTCCGAATTCAGCAGTTTGATTCTCTACCAGAGGTATGGCAATATCGGTAATGTGCGGAGGAATACTTCCGGCCATGGAATAATAGGTACAATTCATCAGACTGGCGATAAGAACAGGCAAAAACGCATAGATTAAAAGGGAATGTTTAAAATCATTAAATAATTTGCTTTTCATGATCTCTCCGGCTTTCTCAGCTCTTAATTTTCTTTTCCAGGCCATAATCATTAATCTTACGATATAGGGTCCGTTCGCTCATTCCCAGCGAACGGGCAGTAGCTCGGCGATTATTGTTGAAAAATTTCAACGTCCGTTCAATAGCTTCTCGCTCCAGATCATCCAGTGACATATCACCGATAGCGGCACTGCGAATGAAATAGCCCATATCCTCCTCAATTCGCATTCCCGGGTTCATAACGGTTCCCCCTCCAGGTAGAATGGGGTAATTCGGTTGATCAGAGACAACACCCTGAGTAGCGATTTGTTTTAAAAACTCCACATCCTGTCGTAATAGAAAAAGCTGACGTAGAATCAATTCCCGTTCCGCCACTTCCGGAGTCTGGTTCAGGGGCACCGGTAAACGGGGATTCCGCTCGAAAACCGGGGCCGTACCCAACTGTCGTTCCACCATGACTGCGGTGATACGTTCCCCTTTTTCCAGAACCAGGATACTTTCCACAAAATTTTTCAATTCCCGGACATTCCCGGGCCAGCTGTGTTGTTTCATCACCCGTAGTGCTTCCGGCATAAATCCACGGTAGGGAATATCATTTGAACGCGTGAATTCCAGGGCAAACCGTTCTACCAAAAGACTTAAATCCTCAATTCGATGACGAAGAGCCGGTACATCAATCGTGACTGTTTTCAAGCGGTAATATAAATCCTGTCTAAACTGCTCTTTTTCTACCAGCGAACCTAAATCTTTATTTGTAGCGGCTGTTACCCGAACATCCGTTTTTTTCATTTGCGAACCACCCACCGGCGTGAATTCCCCGCTTTCCAGTACACGCAGGAGCTTAACCTGGGTTTCTAATGGTGTTTCACCAATTTCATCCAGGAAAACTGTACCTTTATTAGCCGTTTCGAAATAGCCTTTCCGGTCATCCCGGGCATCGGTAAAAGCCCCTTTTACATGGCCAAAAAGCTCACTTTCAATAATTCCCTCAGGAATAGCACCGCAGTTAACCGTAACTAAGGTTTCCTGACTTCGTCGGCTAAATCGATGGATTGCCTTTGCTACCATTTCTTTTCCCGTACCTGATTCGCCGGTGATCAGGATGGAAATATCTACCGGAGCCACCTGAGAAATCATCTCCAACACTTCCTGAATAACATCTGACCGGCCAATAATCCCGGAAATTTGCTGTAACCGATTTAATTCAATCATTAATAGTTTCCTTTTTCCTCGTCACATTCTGACATGCAGATTAAAATACTTTTTCCAGATCTTTTTCCAGGCGGTTAATTTCATCCCGTAAGCGAGCGGCGCGTTCGAAATTCAGATTCTCAGCCGCTTCCAGCATTTCCTGACGCATCATTTCCACTGCCAGCTGTTTATCTAGGGAACTGAAGTCATCCCCGCGTCGGTTTTTTAATAGTCCTGTCGGGGGCTCGTTGATGGAGTCAGCTACGGAAGTGGAACCCATGATTTCATCCATGGACTTATACACCGTCTTCGGTGTTATCCCATGTTCCTGATTGAATTTTTCCTGGATTTCACGGCGTCGTTTGGTTTCACTCAAAAGATATTCCATAGCATCTGAAACCGTATTACCGTAGAGAATCACCTGCCCTTCCAGATGCCGAGCCGCCCGCCCGGCTACCTGCATAAGGGAACTACGGGAGCGAAGAAAACCCTGTTTATCCGCATCCAGAACCGCCACCAGAGAAACTTCCGGCAAATCCAACCCCTCCCGTAACAGGTTAATCCCCACCAGGACATCAAATTCACCCATCCTCAAATCCCGGAGAATTTGGACCCGTTCCAATGTGTTAATTTCGCTGTGAAGATAACGAACCCGCAGATTGACACCCCGGAGATACTCGCACAGATCCTCAGCCATTCGCTTGGTCAGAGTAGTCACTAGGGTGCGCTCCTGACGGGCTGCCCGCCGACGAATTTCACCAATAAGATCATCAATCTGACCATGGGGAGGGCGTACTTCCACCTTGGGATCAATTAATCCTGTTGGACGTATAACTTGTTCCACAACGGTTCCGTTACTTAACTCCAATTCCCTGTAAGCTGGTGTGGCCGAAACATAAATCACCTGGTTCTGCAAAGACTGAAATTCATCATATTTTAAGGGTCGATTGTCCAGGGCACTGGGCAGACGAAACCCGTAATCTACTAACACTTCTTTCCGCGCCCGGTCACCGTTATACATTCCCTGGATTTGGGGTAGCGTAACATGGGATTCATCAATAATTGTAAGAAAATCATCAGGGAAAAAATCAATTAATGTAAAAGGACGATCTCCCGATTTACGATGGGCAAAATAGCGGGAATAATTTTCAATTCCGGAACAGTAACCGACTTCCATCATCATTTCCAGATCAAAATTAACCCGTTGTTCCAATCGCTGAGCTTCCACCAGTTTATCCTGACCACGTAATTCAGCGAGACGGTGCATCAATTCCGCCCGAATTTCACCAACAACCTGGTTCACGGTATTCTGATCGGTGACAAAATGTTTTCCCGGGTAAATAAAATCCGAATCCATCTCCTTCAGGATTTCACCAGTCAGAGGTTGAAAACGAACGATGGATTCAATCTGGTCACCGAACAACTCAATCCGCAGACCTACATCTTCGTAAGCCAGATAGATTTCAATCACATCTCCCCGGATCCTGAAAGCACTGCGTTCAAAGACCATATCATTCCGTAGATAATGGATATTTACCAAATGTTTCAGAAATTCCCGGCGATTAATGGTTTTCCCTCGTCGGATATGAATCACCTTGTCGCGATATTCTTCCGGTGAACCAATACCGTAAATACAGGAGACAGAACTGACTACAATCACATCTCGTCGTTCTAGCAGTGAACTGGTGGTTTTTAACCGGAGAATATCAATTTCTTCATTGACTGACATGTCTTTTTCAATGAAGGTATCGGTTACCGGTAGATAAGCCTCAGGTTGGTAATAGTCGTAATAACTGATAAAATATTCCACCGCATTCTCGGGAAATAGCTGTTTGAATTCACCATAAAGCTGGGCAGCCAGCGTTTTATTGTGAGACATAATTAAGGTCGGTCGCTGAACCTGTTGAACGACATTAGCCATCGTAAACGTTTTCCCCGATCCTGTGATCCCCAACAGAACCTGGTGGGGATCTCCCCGTTTAAGGCCCGCCACCAACTCCCGAATCGCCTGGGGTTGATCACCCTGGGGTTCGAAATCGCTGTGTAATTTAAACTCTGCCATATAGGCAAAATTACGTCGAGGTATAAGTTAGAAGCAATGGCAGAGAATTAACAGAGTAATTAAACATTAGTATCTTAATAATCTTTTATCTAAAAATCTACATGACAGATAATCAAATTTAGATTATTACCGAACCGATTATTGTAAATTAAATTAATGAAACCTGATTTAAGAAAGCTGTTTTGGTTGCTGCCACTTAGTATTCTGATCAGTTTTATTACCAGTTACGGTGCCATTTGGATTGTGAATGGTTCCTTTCAAACTCCTTTTTTTCCAGCACCGCAGTGGAGATTGGAATGCTGATAGCAGCCTCCAGCGGTACCACTATATCGGCCATCCTGTTATTATTCCGGAAAAAAAATACCGACTCATTAGAAAAATAATCAAACTCATTATGACAAAATCGTATGAATACCAGAACAGCAACAAGAAATCTTGAATTGGAAACCATCCCTGGAGTAGGGCCCAGTATTGCCCGTGACCTGAAAACTCTGGGAATCAGACAGGTTAGCGATCTTAAGGGAGGAAATCCTGAAAAACTGTATGAGATGCTTTGTCAAATCCAGGGAGTTAAAGTGGACATCTGCGTGCTTTATATCTTTCGCTGTGCCGTGTATTTTTCCGAACATCCCACTCCGGAACCGGAATTATTAAAATGGTGGAACTGGAAAAACAAGTTAATTATCCGACCTTAGAACCCAATAATTCAAACTCCCGCGCACCAATTATTTCAACGGGAATGATTGTTCCCATCGGTTGAGGGTTATCAATAATGACGATATTATCGATTTCCGGAGAATCATACTCTGTTCTGCCAATACTTTGACTTTTATTGGTTTGATCGATTATCACCGGTAATTTTTTCCCCACCAGCATTTCATTCTTTGCCAGACTGATATTTGCCTGTAAATCCTGAATAATCGCCATCCGTTCATCTTTCACCCCCCGGGGAACATCGTCTTCAAGTTCTGCTGCCAGCGTACCTTCTTCTTCAGAATAGGTAAATATACCCAGTCGGTCAAAACGGGTGGATTCAATAAAATCATAAAGTTGGCTAAAGTCGGCTTCCGTTTCACCGGGGTAACCCACGATGACAGTCGTCCGTAGCCGGATATCCGGAATAGCCGTTCGCAATTGATTGATTCGCTCTGTAATGCCCTTACGATTTAGACCGCGTCGCATCGATTTCAGGATCGGATCCGATGCATGTTGGATGGGCATATCCAGGTAATGACAAACCTTATCCGCCCCAGCCAATGCTTGAATAATTGAAACGGAAAGATGAGCCGGATGGGTATAATGAATGCGTATCCAGTCCACCTTCAATTGATTCAACTTTTCTATGAGGAGCCCTAAATGTACCTTTTCATCTAAATCCCAGCCAAAGGAGGTCGTATCCTGAGCAATGACTAATAATTCCCTTACTCCACCTTCAACCAGTTTTTCGGCCTCCCATAGAATTGAATCTATCGTCCTGCTTTTTTGAAGACCACGCATCAAAGGAATGCTGCAAAAGGAACAACCGTTATCACATCCTTCAGCAATCTTCAAATAAGCGTAGTGCCGGGGTGTAAGGATCGATCGGAAAAACAGGGGATCATGACAGTTGAAGGAATGACCGGTTAAAAAAGAGATAATCTGCCTATGATCATCACTGCCAAAAAAACGATCCACTTCCGGAATTTCCTGGGCCAGTTCTTCGGGGTAACGTTCTGACAGACAACCCATGACAATCAGTTGCTCCAGATTACTGCTTTTTTTCAGTTCGGCTGCCCGGAGAATCATATCCACCGATTCTTCCCGCGCCAAGTCTAAAAAACCACAGGTATTAATTATAATTGTGTGGGCCTCCTCCGGTTCTTCTGTAATTTGGAACTGACTGCCTTTCAAGCCTCCTAATAATATTTCAGAATCCACCAGATTTTTTGCACAACCAAGGCTGATCAGATTCAGCTTTTTATTTACTATCATAATTTTCTAATATTTTTATTATCTTACAATATACATCTTTCGTGATACCTGATTAGGAACCTAGAATTTTTCTGGTGGTCAGGTAGTCCCTAAAAGACTGCGGACATAATCTTCGGGGTCAAAGGGATATAGATCATTTAGAGTCTCCCCCACACCGATAAACCGGGTGGGAAGATTAAGTTCCCGAATTAAAGGGAAAACGATGCCTCCTTTCGCAGTACCGTCCATCTTAGTGAGAATAGTGCCCTTAAGGGGAACATGATGAGCGAACTCCCGAGCCTGGATTAGGGAATTTTGTCCCACTCCGGCATCCAGTGTTAATAAGGGCTGTATTTTAAAATCTGAAAAATGTTGTTCTACTACCCGAATCATTTTTTCCAGTTCCATCATTAAATTTATATAAGTGTGCAGCCGTCCGGCAGTATCCACGATAGCAACATCCGTTTTTTGGGCTCTGGCTGCCGTCAAGCCATCGAATAAGAGTGCTGAAGGTTGGTGGGATTGCTCATTGCAGATCAAATTAATAGTTAATCGATCGGCCCATTTTTTTAATTGATCCACTGCTGCTGCCCGGTAGGTATCAGCGCCAATCAGTAACACATTTTTCCCCTGCTTCCGGTAATAATTGGCCAGTTTTGCAGCGGAGGTGGTTTTCCCGGTCCCGTTAACCCCTACTACCAGGTGAATGAACGGGCCTGGAGGATTAATCAGTTTTAAGTCAATCTCCGATAAACAGGAAATTAAAAACTGCTCCACCTCCTTTAAAAAATCTCTTTGTTGGTTCTTTTCCACAAGCTTGATCACTTCCTCCACGGTACTAACTCCCATATCAGCTGCCAGCAATGTATTTTCCAGCGATTCCAATGTTTCTGGTGTAACTCTTTTTTTTACCAGATTCCTGAAAGCATTGCTGATCGAACCACTCGTTTTCTGGAGTACCTTAAAAAGATTCCGGACAGTGGTCATTACAGTGTTTTCACTTCAATAACAATAGTACGGATATACCGGAGCCAACTGATCAACAATAAAGCCGTGGCCACATATAGGACCATTGCCGGCAACCAAGGTAAGGCATTCACCGGAAAAATATGCAGAAAAATCGCTAAAGCTGTCATCCCGGTGGACCACTTTCCCCACCAGTTGGCACTGAGGACAAAACGGTTATGATTTAATAAGTAAATAGCTGGAGTGGCAATAGCTACATAACGTACCAGATAGAAGATCAGAAACCAGGCTGGGAAACGGTCGATTAACACCAAAAAGGAGACTACCGCTAAAATCACGGCAAAATCAGCGATTGGATCCAGCCATTTGCCAAAATGCGTGACCTCATGAGCACGGCGGGCTAACCAACCATCAGCAGCATCAGATAAAACAGCCAGTACAATTAAAATAAAAGTGAAGGTCCCCCATCCTGGATTCCGTAACGTATAAACGATCGGTACAGCCAGCAAAGCGCGCAATAGGCTGATAATATTGGCCACCGTTAAAATGCGGGTCGGATCTGTAATCTTTATTTTTCCCGTATCATTCATGAATTAAAACATCCTCTTTTCGACTAACCAATCCATTATCTAAATCCAGAATATAATCGCAGTGCTGTTGAATAAATTCACGATCATGGGAGATTAAAATTAAATGTTTTCGCTTCAAAATATCGCTTAAAAATCGACTTAAAACTACCTTTTGATCCCAACCTAATCCAAAGGTGGGTTCATCCAACAGAAGCAGGTCGTATTCGCTGTGAGCCAGAATAATGACCAGGGCAAAACGTAAGGTGGACCAAGGTATGTCCAGAGCAGAATCATTTTTAATAAGATCCCAACTGATCTGGTGATGATTAAGGGTATTGATACATTTTTGCCGTTTGAATCGGTCCAGGCGTTGGTTCAGAATCAGGCGGTTCATAAATTGCGCCAAAGACTCCATACTTAACGTTTTTTCCGGGAATTGGTCCAGGTAGGCAATTCTCGGTTTCGCTTGAGCAATAGATATTTCAAAATTCCCGGAGGAAAGATTCATAACCTCAATTAACAACTTTGCTACCGTTGTTTTTCCCCGTCCATTTTGGCCCACCAGCCCAACAGAACGGGCATTCTTAATCGTACAATTCAAGTTATTAATCAGTGGTGTTGAAGTAGAATATCTAAAGGAAAGGTTTTGAAAAACCATATCGAGCTGTCCCGGTTTATGTCGGTGTTGATATTCAAACGGACTCACTTCCATTTCCTTCAATTCCCGAAATTCGGAAAGGGTTAATTCCCAATTACTATCTCCGTAAACGAAGTCGTTAATATCCGAAGTAAACCATAGTACGGTTGTATTTCGTTCTCGGATTTGTCGACGAATAAAAGCGATTTGTTTGTCTTTTACCTGTCGATTTAAAAAGGATAGACCGTCATCAATCAGAACACAATCAGGATGAACGCTAAAAGCAGTTACAAGATTTAAAATTTCCTTCTCTCCACCGCTGAGAGTCTCCGGATGTCGATTCCAATCATCAATAAAAGTCAGCTGGGACTTATGAATTTCAAATTCATCCCGGAGGGTGGTTTCATCAAAATTCTGGCATTCCAGAGAAAAGGCCAGTTCTGCTTCCAAAGTATGGGCCACGATCTGATCTTCGGGATTCTGGAAAATGATCTGAATGTTCTCAGGTCTTCGCTCCAGGCGGAAAGAAAAGTTAGTGGGAACTGAAACATCAATACCGGCAATATAGCGAAGGAGGTGAGTCTTTCCGCAACCGCTGGAACCATAAATTACGTGTAACCCGGGACCAAATCGCACGTCGTGGCGATGTCTGAATTTCTCAAACTGCAGGGAAAAAACGAGCGTATTAGTCATGAATCAGATTACGAACAACACGTGTTGCTGACCCCAGATTTCGATGGATCAAATTGGTCGCCGCAAAACTGGCTTTTAAAAAAGCTTCCCGATCAAATAATAGCTCCTTAATCATGATATAATAATCCGTTCCGGATTTAACTGAAAAACCGCCACCAGTTGATATCAACTCTTCTGCTTCATTGGAATTTTTGTAACGAGGACCAAAAAAGACCGGTAAACGGGCGATAGCCGGTTCCATCACGTTATGAACCCCGGTTGAAAATCCACCACCGATATAAGTTATCTGTCCGCACCAGTATAATTTGGATAGTTTACCTACTGAGTCAACAATAATTATCCGACAACTATTAAAATCAGATATTTCTTGTTCCCCCAATCGCTTAACAGTAAATCCCCGGTCTTTGAAAAGTTTTTCAGCACTGACTACGGTCCTTTCATTTGGTTCATGGGGTACCCACAACAAGTTCAGGTCCGGAACATCATTCATCAGGCTAATAGTGGGTTCTAATACGATCTGTTCATCTTCAATGTGCAAACTTCCAAGAATTAAACGTTTATCGCGCAACAGAACGGATTCGGTTCGTTCCTGAGTAAATTTATCGGCCTGACTCTTCACCCGGTCATAGCGGGGATTTCCCAGAACCCGCACAATTGGCTGACCGACTGGATATAGAATTTTTTGTAAACGTTGATGATCCTGTTCTGTAATGGTGTAAATAGCGGAAAGACAGCCATAAACGTTGCGGTAAAAACTGCGGATAACCGGTAGCAATTTGGAAGTCCCTTCTGAAAACCGGGCGGCAAACAAGGTGGAAGGAATTCCTATTTTTTTACTTGTCCAGATCAGATTAGGCCAAATATCGTAGGCAGCTAGAATAATTTTACGGGGTTGGATCAAGGTTAACACTTTTTTTATCACCCAAGGGTAATCAATTGGTAGATACACCTTACAATCAATAATTTCATCAATAACGTGATTAAAACCGGAAGGTGAAAAAAAACTGACAATGGCCAGAGAGTTGGGTTCTACTTCTTTCATACCTTCCAGAACCGGGCGAACTTGCTCATATTCCCCGTGGGAGGCGGCATGAAACCAGTAAATGGTACTATCGGCAGGAACCTTGGCTTTAAAAGCCTTTAAAATTGAATAGGTAGTTAAACGTCCTCTGGTTCCAACACGGAGTTTTTTATTAAACAGTGAGCCTAAAACAGCAAATACTGTCAACGTTGGCAGAATAATCAGGTTATATAGAAATTTCCAGAATATCATTCAGGCCGAGAATACGGTTTTAATTTCTGATATCAGCTGCTGAACCGAAATGCCGGTCATACAATACTGTTCTGATCGATAGCAGGGCAAGCTGCCATTCTGAGAACAGGGTCGACACCACAAATCTTCCACGAAGGCAGCCCGGGAGCGGGGTAAATAAACGCCGGCACCTGTTTCCTGGGCAGTAGGTCCCAATATCGTAATGGCGGGAACATCCAAGGCTTCACCAGCATGGAGAAATCCGGTGTCGCTTCCGATGACCAACTTCGATTGTGATATAATGGACAGTGATTCTCTCAAACTGGTTTTACCATGCAGATCTAACGGCGTGGAATCTGCAAATTTTACAATCCAATCGCAAATTTCATCCCGCACCCCACCCAATAGGATGGTTTTTAGATCAAAAGTACGGAAACAATAATCCACAATTCTAGCATAGCGGTCCGCATCCCACCGCTTTTGTCTCCAGGCAGCTCCCGGTGTAATCACAAGATAGTCACCCTCAACCCCTCTACGTTTTAAATTATCCTGGCACTGTCTCTTTTCAATTTCGGCGACAAACAGATGTGTCCTTCCAGGCTTCCAATCCACAGGCAGAAAATCTCGAAGCGGTTCGTGCAGCCATGCCCGGACATTGAAGGTTGGATGAAAATCGTTCTTATGAAAAAGAAACAGTTTAAAGCGGTTCCAGCGGGGTTTTTTAACTTTTATGTACCGAGTCCTTTTCATCGCTTTCCGAATCACCTGGGAACGGGTCGTATTGTGGAGATCAATGACTAGATCGTAATCCAGATAATCTATTAGTTTCCCTATCCTTCTTAAACCACGGAAACCCATTTGAATATTTACGGGATACACACGGTTAATATGAGGATGACCTTCCAGCAGCGGGACAAATTTTGATAAGGTCATAAAATCAATCCGAATTTCCGGTGACAGAGCTTTAAAGGTGCCTAAGGGGGAAGTACTCTGCACAATATCACCAATAGAACTGAATCTAAGGACCAAAATGGTCCGCGGTTGGTCCATGGTTAATTAATGCGCTGGGCGTTATAACTGATCAAATCCAACATGGATTGCTTGTAGGGAGAATCCGGGTATGGTGCAATAGCATCCAAAGCCCGATTGTTGAATTCATTAATTTTTTCATAGGCATAATCAAATCCGCCGCCGGCAGTAATTAAATCTTTTAATTCCTGGATATTCTCGGTTGACTTCCTTTTCATATTAAGAATGTGCTTAATCTGCCTGACTTCTTTTTTTGTAAGCGTACTAAAACTGTGGATCAGGGGCAGGGTGATCATATTGCGTTTTACATCAGCACCGACATTCTTGCCGGTTTCTTTCTCATTTCCCAGCAAGTCGAACAGGTCATCTTTTACCTGAAAGGCCAGTCCCAGTTGACCACCGTAAGTACGCATGGCCTCCCTATCCTGGTCACTGCCGGAAGTCGTCAGGGCACCTAATTCACAACTGGTGGAAATCAACGAAGCTGTTTTCTGGTAAATCATATCAAAATACACTTTTTCATTCATGGACCTGGTGAGGCTTTTTTCAATTTGCAGAATTTCACCGGCACTTAATTTTTCAGCCGTGTTAGAAATGAGTTCCAACACTTCAAAATTTTTCAATCCCACCATTCGCAACAGCGCTTTACTGAGGATAAAATCACCCATTAATACCGCTACTTTATTTTTCCAAACGCGGTTTATGGAAGGAAAACCACGCCTTTTATCAGCTTCATCCACTACATCATCATGGACCAAGGTGGCGATGTGTAATAATTCAATCATGGCGGCAGCACGATAGCTGTTGAGAGATGGTTTTCCACAGACCCGGGCCGCTAGAATAGTTAATATCGGGCGAATATGTTTCCCCCGATGTCGCAGAATGTACTTGCCGACAGTATTAATCAGTCGTACCTCTGAATGAAGGGCTTCCTTGAACTCCTGTTCAAAGAGCCGAATATCCTCAAAGATCGGGGCCGTAATTTCTTTTAAGGTTTTAAAATCTTCTTTCACCAGTGGAATTTACGTATTTCACAGTGGTAATATTAACAATAGTCCCGTCTGTTTCAGTTTTCGATCAAAAATCACTTGAATCAGTCAACGCGAAAAATTAGTTGTGTTCAATATCATGTTATCATCCGTTGGCAGGATCGTATTTTTTCACTTTCCGGCGAACCACTGCCCAGGAAACACCAATACTGAATTCATACAAACCGATCAATGGTACGGCCATAACGACCATACTCACGGGATCCGGCGGTGTGATGAAAGCGCTCAACAAGAGAATAACCACCAAGGCATGACGACGATAATGACGCATAAAGGGTGGCGTCAGGAACCCCACGACAGAAAGAATAAATACAAGAACCGGTAATTCAAAAATGACACCACTCCCCACCAACAACCAGGTGATAAAACTAAAGTAATAGTTAATTGAAAAATTGTTACTGACATCTGGAATGCCGATGGAGGTAAAAAATTCCAGCGAAAAGGGAATAATAACCCAGTAGGCGAAAAACAACCCAACGATGAAAGACAGGTAGGAAAAAACAATCACTGGACCGGTGGATCGCCGCTCTTGATCGTACAGACCAGGAGCGATAAATTTCCACAACTGGTAGGTCAGTACGGGAATCGCTAATACTACACCCCCCACCAGGGCCATACCCCATTTGATCATGAACATGCCCTGTACTTTTAAAACCTGAAGATTCATGGGCGTCGATAATTTCTCCGTTGGTTGCAACAAAAAATTCAGAATGTCATCAATAAAAACATAGGTGATAATGGCTCCGATCAGAATAGCAATGATTGATTTTACCAGACGCCAGCGTAATTCCTCCAAATGATCCAGAAAAGACATTGAATTGATTGCCTTAGGGACCATTACGAATTTAGCAGGGATTGGGCTACTTCATGGGGTGCCACCCGGGTAGAATCCAGGGCCTGAATGGAAGCTTCAAGCTGGTGGCGTTTTTCCCGGGTCCAGAATTCATCCAATAACCGCTCCTGAACAAGATTTAATACCCGATTACGGTAACGATCCAGTTTCTTTTGTATTAAGCGATCATTGGAAACCATGGCATCCAACAGGTTTTGCATACCATTAAATAATTCTTTAATACCTTCCTGCTTCGTAGCAACCGTATTAAACACCGGTGGCTCTGTCAGGTCCGGTTTGGTATGGGAATGGAGAGCATTTTTTAATAACTGTCCCAATCGTCCTGCCCCCTCCCGGTCGGATTTGTTGATGACAAATAAATCGGCAATTTCAATCAATCCGGCTTTCATCATTTGAATTTCATCCCCCGATTCGGGAACCAGGACTACTACCGTCAGATCTACGGCTTTGGCTACTTCATATTCACCCTGCCCTACACCAACCGTTTCAAAGATGATCACTTCCTTGCCGCTGGCAGCCAGTACATCTCCCACCTCCTGAGCTTTTCGGGCCAAGCCACCCAAATCACCGTGGGACCCCATACTGCGGATAAATACGTCTTCGTTCCATTCGTAATGATTCATGCGTACCCGATCACCCAGCAAGGCACCACCCGTAAAAGGACTGGTGGGATCCACAGCCAGAACACCGACACTTTTGTTGATTGCCAAATATTCACGGATCAACTGGTCCACCAGGGTACTCTTTCCTGCTCCGGGAGGACCGGTAACTCCTATTCTGAGACTAGAGCTGGATACTTCATGAATGGAAATAAAAAATTCATCATTCACGTCCGAATTATTTTCAATTTGACTGATGACTCTGGAAAGGGTACGCTGGTCATTGGATCGTAACCGATCGATTAAATCAGAGTTCATGTCACTGATAATACTACGGTAGACGCTTAAATAAACAACCGACGAAAAGAATTAAAATTGAAAATCGTCAATTTTCTTCCGTCGCGGTGAATATAACCTTTTTCCTCCAGTAACTTTAAGGTTCTGGAAACGGTTTCCCGGGATGTTCCGGCCATATTGGCAACATCCTGCTGGTAAGGCAAATTCGAAATAGTCACATCCCCCATTTTTATCATCCCTAATTCCTCGCCTAAACGAACAAGCGTAATACCAATACGTTGCTCGGAATCACTTAAAGAAAGACTTTCAATCTGTTGATTACTTTTCCGTAAACGCTGAGCCAGTTCTTCCAGCAGTGAAATAGCAATGCGCGGGTATTTTTCCAGGCAATCTAAAAAATCATTTCTTGAAAGTGTTAATACTTCAGAATCCTCACTGGCAACAATATTAGCCGAGCGACCAGAGCCATCTAAGAGTGCCATTTCACCAAAGAAATCGCTTTCACCCAGAATGGCCAGAATCACCTCTCGCCCGTCATCACTTAAACGGGTCACTTTCACAATACCCTTAGTAATCACGAAAAATGTTTCTGCGGGGCTTTCTTCCAACAGGATCATTTTCCCCTTATCGTAAGTACGGGGAACCATTTTATTGGCAATTTTTTCCAGATCGGAAGTATTGAGGTCAGAAAAGATCGGTACAGTTCGAAGAAGTTCTGTTTTTGTCATGCTAAAAAATACAATCTAAATCCCTATTCATGAAAAATATTTCCTGATAAATATTTTTTAATCAAAAACGACGGATTTTATTGCTAAATACGCTCTTACTGCTGAATTCAATCATGATTTCCACCATGGAAATTCGGAATGGTTTTGGCAATTCCAACTGAAAGTTTGTGGGGATATTTGTTAAAACCGATCAAACATCACTGAAGTCTATGCCGCCGGCTTAATACACAACCATTTGACCCGACGCGGAAAATAGTAACTGAGTGAGGGGATAGATTGATAGCTATTGAGTTAAATCTCACGGTAAGCTACTGAAATTTTGTTTGGTAAGGACGGAGATTTCCGATAACTTTGCGCCCGAATTTTAGTCATAATTTTGAATTTCAAAGAGGATTTTTATGGATCGACATCCCCAGCAAATCAAGCGGGAAAGACAAGACTTAAAACGACATGAGCGGAACATGGCGCGATTATCCGAAATGCGAACAGCGGTCAAAAAAGTGCTTCAGGCTCAGGATTCCAAAGAAGCGGAAAGCTTGTATCGCAATGCTGTTAAATTAATTGACCAGTTGGCCAGCAAGGGCAATCTGCATAAGAATAAAGCTGCCAGGCATAAATCACAAATCACAAAATATATGAATTCACTCTCCGGTTAATTCAAGCTAATACCTTTTTAAAAAAAAAGACGTCCCATCGAGCGTCTTTTTTTATTCCCGATTACTGGTAATAATTCACTGTTTCTCCGAAACCTGATAATTGGGTGCTTCTTTAACAATCCGAACTTCGTGGGGATGGCTTTCCTTCATCCCTGCGGAAGTGATTTGAATAAATTCCGCCTTTTTCTGAAAGCGATCCAGATTTTCAGCGCCACAATACCCCATGGCCGCCCGTAAGCCTCCCAGCAATTGATGGATGGAATTTCTCACCGATCCACGGTAGGGAACCATTCCCTCGATGCCTTCCGGGACAAGTTTAGTCGGTTCCGCTCCCTCCTGAAAATAGCGGTCGCCACTGCCTTCTTTCATCGCACCCAGGGAGCCCATGCCCCTGTAAGACTTATACTGACGTCCTTCGTATAAAATCGTTTCGCCGGGACTTTCATCCATACCGGCGAACAGACTCCCCATCATGACAGCTTGGGCTCCGACCGCCAGGGCTTTGGCAATGTCGCCGCTGTAACGGATACCCCCATCGGCAATAACGGAAATGGAATGTTTCCGAGCTTCGTCCACGCAATTCATGATTGCCGTCAACTGGGGTACGCCAATCCCCGCTACCACCCTGGTAGTACAACTGGCACCGGCCCCGATGCCCACTTTTACACAATCCACACCGGCATCAATCAATGCTTTCGTCGCCTCGGCCGTGGCCACGTTCCCCGCCACCAATGGGACAATACCAATAGAACTTTTAATTTGTTTCACTGCTTTTAATACACCGGCGGAATGTCCGTGAGCCGTATCGATCACTACCAAATCTACCTGGGCACTAGCCAGCGCCTCAGCCCGTTCCAGGGCATCACCACCAACTCCTACAGCCGCCCCCACCCGCAGGCGTCCCTTCAGATCCTTACACGCCAGGGGAAAATCCTCTTTTTTCTGAATATCTTTCACCGTGATTAAACCCGTAAGCGTACCCTGATTGTCCACCACTAGTAATTTTTCAATCCGGTGTTTCTGGAGAACTTCCTTCGCTGCTTCCAGGGTTGTATTAGGTGGTACCGTTACCAGGTCTTCAGAAGTCATTCGTTCCGTGACCAATAAATCATCGTCGGTTTCAAACCGAATGTCCCGGTTTGTGATGATACCTACCAGCTTTCCGTTCTTTAAAACCGGTAATCCACTGATGTGGTAGTGATTCATAACCGCTTTGGCTTCCCGGATGGTCTTATCAGCGGAAAGGGTTACAGGATCAATGATCATACCGCTCTCGGACCGTTTTACCCGGTCAACCATCATTACCTGTTCTTCGATGGTTAAATTTTTATGAATGATTCCCAGACCTCCCTCCCGGGCTAAGGCTACGGCCATTTCATTTTCAGTTACTGTATCCATGGCGGCGGAAAGCAGGGGGATATTCATGACGATTTCACCCGTCAACTGAGTATGCAGGTCCACATCCCGCGGCAGCACCTGAGATTTTTGGGGTACCAACAGCACGTCGTCAAACGTGTAAGCCAACTGGAATGGCGGACGGTTTTTCATAAAATTTACTCCAGAGTCACTTGTCGGGAAACGAGTTGAATAATTTTTCGCTGCTGAATCAGGGCAGCAACCTTTTCAATATCTTTACTGAGAGGTTGATCATCAGGGGCAAATGCGACCTGACGCTTTAAAAATTTGGTTACCGTCGCTATTCCCCGGGCAGAGCGAAACTTACCATGAAAGCGGGAATTGATGCTGGCACCGGCAAGAATTTCCACCGCCAGGATCAAGCGTACATTCTCGATCAACCGCAGGCATTTCCGGCCGGCCCAGGGCGCCATACTGACAAAATCCTCCTGCCCTCCGGAAGTAGGTAAAGAATCTACGCTGGCAGGGTGGGCGAGAGTTTTATTTTCCGAAGCCAATGCAGCAGCGGTGACATGAGCCAGCATAAACCCCGATTCCAGTCCCGGAATCTGAGCGCCAAACGGTGGAACCAGTCCTTCAACTCCCTTCATTAAAAAATGGATACGCCGTTCGGAAATCGCCCCAATTTCAGCCATAGCGATTGCCAGTGTATCCAGCGCCTGGGCAATGACCTCGGCGTGGAAATGTCCGGAATTCACCACTTGCCCCGTCTTCAGGATCAGGGGATTATCACTGATGCTGTTGATTTCGCCATTGATCATAGCCCGGGCAGCGGAAAAGAGGGCCCGACTGGCGCCGTGGACCTGGGGCAGACAGCGGATACAATAGGGATCCTGAACACGGTCACAATCGGCATGGGAACGAATGATTTCACTGCCCTGAAGCAGCCGCCAGACGTTGTTAGCGGCCTGGAGCTGGCCGGGATGCTTTTTTAATTTGTGAACGGCGGGTTGAAACACTTCCCGGGTGGATAGGCTGGCCTCGGTGGTAATGGCTCCGGCAATGTCGGCGGTCTTCAATAAGGTTTTGGCTTCTGCCAACGCTTTCACCGCCAGGGCAGTGGAGACCTGAGTGCCGTTCACCAAGCTGAGTCCCTCTTTTGGTCCAAAAACCACCGGTTCCAATCCCGCTTCTTTCAAAGCCAGCATGGCCGGGATAATCCGCTCCTGGAAGAGGACTTCCCCCTCACCGATGAGTGTCAGGGCCAGGTGCGCCAGAGGGGCCAGATCACCGCTGGCACCGACTGAACCTTTCCGGGGGATTTGTGGGAGGATATCATGATTCAACACGGAAACCATCAACTGCACCAATTCAGGTCGAACACCACTGTACCCTTTGGTAAAAGTAAGAATTTTTAGAATCATCACCACCCTGGTAACACCTGGATCCAGGGGTTTGCCCACACCACAGGCATGGCTTCGGACCAGATTTAACTGGAGTTTCTGCTGGTCTTCCGGGCTGATTGTAACCTGGGCCAGTTTTCCAAAACCGGTGGTGACACCGTAGATCTTTTTATTGGAAGCTAAAATCCGAGTTAAACGCGAATAACTGGAACGGATTGCTTTACGGGTCTCGGGCGATAATCGAACCTTTCCAGGACCCGCGAGAAAAGGCGCTAAATCCTCCCAGGTAATATTTTTGGGTGAAATCGACAGGGTTACCATAGGCGAATTTAGATTCCCTCTGAAACATAGAACAAGACTTCCTGAAGTATTTAATAGGAGTTCTTCGATATCATCTCATCCTAAAAAGTTGTTAAATTTCAATCTATTGACCTAGTAATAAAAAACTCTAAATAGACAGGAATATAATGAATATAAACTCGCGATCAGTTCTTATCGATACCGTCTGGCCCGGAACCGGATTGTTACGGGAAACAATTCTCTTAGCCGGTGGAACAATAGCGGTAGCATTCCTGTCTAAAATTCAATTGCCGCTGGTACCAGTGCCAATTACTGGGCAAACTCTGGGTGTCCTTCTCGCAGGTGCCCTGCTGGGCAGTAAACGTGGCGCCATCAGCATGATAATTTATCTGGTTCTGGGTGCCGTTGGAATTCCGGTCTTTGCCGGCATCCATCCGGGTGTCGCTGCTTTTCTAGGTCCTACCGGGGGCTATTTACTTGGATTTGTCCCGGCGGCCTTTCTTGTCGGCTGGCTCAGTGAAAAAGGGTTTAATAAAAGTGTCCTGTCCACGATTTTTGGGATGTCCCTTGGAACTATCTTAATTTACCTAACCGGGGGCCTTTGGTTAGCCCGGTTCACCGGCTGGGATCAAGTCCTCAAACTGGGAGTTCTGCCTTTCCTTCCCGGTGATTTATTGAAAATCTTCCTGGCGACAATTCTGCTTCCCAC
>JBHHUS010000082.1:0-4681 GCA_046861615.1 Fidelibacterota bacterium | reverse complement strand
GCCTGCAAATAACGATGGTGAATATTATGGCTATTCCGTTAATCATCGGAATCGGAATTGATGATGGGGTGCACATCATTCACCGTTACCAGATCGAGGGCCGGGATCAGCACCACACCGTGTTTGCTTCCACCGGACGGGCAATTTTACTCACGTCGCTTACCACCATGCTGGGATTTGGTTCTTTGACATTTGCCACCTACCGGGGTTTAGGCTCCATGGGTAGTGCGTTGTTCATCGGTGTGGGCACCTGCTTTTTAGCAACCATCCTGGTTATTCCGGCTATCATGGGGATTGTTGATCGGATAAAACGGAGATCGATGCGTAAAGAAATAAACAAGTGAAAGGCGTAAAATCCGGCTGTCTAAAATTAAGATGTAAGGAGGAAACATTGGAATTAAACCAGTTATACTATTACCGTGCACGGGTTGTTTCGGTTTACGATGGGGATACCTGCCGTGTTGATTTGGATTTGGGTTTCGGGGTCTGGATTCGAAAAGAGAAAATTCGTCTGGCTCGTATTAATACCCCGGAGTTGAAAGGGCCCCAACGCCCGGAGGGTTTGAAAGCCCGGGATTATCTGCGGGAATTGGTGCTGAACAAGCGCATTATTTTGCAGACGAAAAAGGATCGCAAAGGCAAGTACGGCCGTTACCTGGGGGAACTCTGGCTTCAACAAAATGGGCAGTGGATTAATGTTAATGATGATCTGGTGCAGGCCGGTTTGGCAGTCCTGATGAAATGAATATCAGCGCCCTGATAAATACAGTTTGGAAGGAGCTGCCGGAAGAATCACTTTTAATTGGGGGACCAAGATTTACCTATCCCACCGGGCTGTATGAAACCCTGCGTGTCGTCGATTTTACTCCCGCCTTTCTGGATGCCCATCTGGATCGTCTATTTCAAGGCGCGGGCCGGGTTAAAATGGAGATACCTTATTCCCGTTCTGAAATCATTGATCAGGTTATTAAGGTAATTCAACATTTCCCGAAACCGGATCAACAGGTACGGATTCTGGTTGTACCAGGACAATTAATTATCTACACTACTACCTTGAATTATGATCCTGCTGTTTACCAGGGGGTCGCCGCAATTTCCGTGCCTGTTGTTCGTCAGAACCCGGAGATAAAAACCACTGAAACTGAAGACAGTCTCCGGGCCTGGTTGAAGGCACAAAAAGAAGGTTGTTTTGAAGCTTTACTGGTGTCTTCGGATGGTACTGTTTATGAAGGCAGTCGCAGCAATATATTCTGGGTTCAGGGTGGAAAGTTAATGACGAGAAAAGGGGAAGTGCTCCCCGGGACGGTGAGAAATCTGATTCTGGAGAAGACGACGCTGGCCGTCAAATTCTCTCATTTAAATATTCACGTATTGGATAATGTTGAAGAAGCGTTTCTCACTAATAGCAGCTCTGGTATTATTCCCCTGATGAAATTAAATGAACAATCACTGCCATTACCGGTGCCGGGGCATATTACCGTACACCTGATGAAGCAGTATAACCGATGGCTTCAGGAAGACATTCGCAAGTTTCGACGGAAAAACAATACGTATTTCCAGGGATAAACAACCGTTTTCAAGTGTATTTGTTTTGCCAATTACACGGGGAATGTAAATTCAGACTTGAATAAATCATGACTGCCTGAAATGACCGGAAAAAAGAAACCGAAAAAATTCCCTAAATCATTGACACAGAAAACACATCCCATTCCGCCCAGGAAAGTTGAGAAAACTAAAAAAGACTACGACCGTAAAGCGGAAAAAAGAGCCTTGAAACGGAGTCTGGAGCAAAAGAAATGAAAATAATTCTACCACTAATTTTGGTGGTCTTGGCGTTTTTAAGCAATCTTATTGCTCAGGATTCTTCAATTTTTAAAGCGCCACCAGAGGAAGAAACAATGGTGGGTATTTATGGCAATGATATTCTACAAACCCAGACTGGTGATTATGTTATTGCCGGGTGGATAAAATACCAGAGCGTTCATTATCGGGATCACGATTTATGGCTGCTTAAGGCCGATAAAACCGGAAGTGAAATCTGGCAGCGCCGCCTGGGTGGCAATAGTACCGATCGAGCCAACGCCATTATCCAGGCCAGGGATGGAAATCTGTTGGTTGCTGGTGAAACCTATTCCTTCGGCCAGGGCACCTATGATATGTGGTTAATTAATCTGGATGTGGATGGAAATATTAGCTGGCACCGAACTTACGGCGGGTCGGGAATCGAACGCGCCTATGATTTGTGCCAGGCTCAGGATAAGGGGTTTGTATTAACCGGATTCACTGAAGCTCCCGGCCGTGGTTCCAGCGATGTAATAATATTGAAAACGGATTCTTTGGGCAATCAGGAATGGTCCCAAACCTACGGGGGTGAAGGTATTGACAGAGGATATGGAATCTGTAACCTAGGGAACCGTGGTTATGCGATTGCAGGTTACACCACTTCCAATACCAGCGGGGGTCTGGATATGCTTATTCTTCGTGTTGATAAAAACGGGTATAAATTATGGGAAATAAACTACGGGGGGAAGAAAGACGATCAGGCCCGCGCTATTTTATTCACCTCTGATGGTGGTCTGATCGTAGCTGGTGGAACATATTCGGAGGGCTCCGGCCTGGAAGACCTGATTTGTCTCCGTCTTGACCTGGAGGGGAAGGTTCTCTGGAAAAAAGTGTATGGTGGTAAGTTATCAGATGGTGCCACCGCGGTAGCGGAAACTGTAGATGGTGGTTTTATATTGACTGGTTATACCGAATCCGAGAGCGCCGGTTACCAGGATGTCTGGTTGTTGAAACTGGATAACAATGGGGATCAACTATGGTCCCGGACATTTGGAGGGCCAACCACCGATGAAGCTAATGCTGTGAAGCAAACTTCAGATGATGGCTATATTGTCTCCGGACTCTCAAAATCAACTGGATACCGGGAAACCGATGTCTGGGTGATAAAAACTGATTCCCAGGGGCGGAAAGAATGGGATCAGGTATTTAAATAAGGAGTAACACACCAATCGGATTTAATTTTTTAGACTCTTTTCCTTAAAAATCAAGTGGCTCAATCCAGTGGTTTTAAGTTAAAAAAATTGTTGACAACTCTTAAATCCTCTATGTAGGTTCTGGGGAAGAGGTGAGGGGATCGTCTACCCCCCAAAGACAATTTATAGCAATTCATTCACGAAAAAGTGGAGAGACTCATGAAGAGAATAGCGTTGGTACTCTTACTGCTTTGCCTACCTGTAATCGCCTTCGGGCAAACCTCCGGTAAAATATCCGGTACCGTGGCCTCCGACGGTCAACCATTGGCTGGAGCTAATATTCTGGTTAAAGGAACGACCTATGGTGGCGCCACCGATGAAGATGGGCGGTATTACATCCTGGATGTACCGGTAGGTACTTACGAGGTAGAAGCACAGTACATCGGGTATAAAAGGCTGGCCATCAGCAATGTACATGTTAATGCAAACCTGACCACTGAACTGAACTTCAACTTGGAAGTGGCTGCAGTTGAAGGTGAAGAGGTCACGGTGACGGCTGAGCGCCCGTTGATTCAGAAAAACGCCACGAATTCAACTGCCATTGTGGATAAGGAAGTTGTTCGGGCTTTACCTGTCAGGACGGTTGGTGCAATAATTGGCCTGCAGGCTGGCGCTGTGGGTACCAATGTTCGCGGTGGCCGCACCAGTGATAATGCCTATTACATTGACGGTGTTCTGATGCGTAACCACTGGACCGGTGGGAACCTGGCTGCCTCCCTGAGTCAAACAGGGATAAACGAGGTCGGCTTCCAGGCAGGCGGTTTCTCAGCTGAGTATGGCGGCGCTAATGGTGGCGTGGTCAACATTGCCACTGCCTCCGGAACGGATAAAGTCAGTGGTTCATTTGAATACTTGACTGACTTTGGCTCCTCCAGTCCGGGAACTAAACAGAATAAACTTTACAGTTACGGCAGAAATCTTTACAATTTTTCGGTTGGTGCACCAATTACCAGTAATATCAGAGTTTTTGGTCTGATAGAGCAGGAAAAGAATGAGGACGCCAATCCTTCCTACACACCGGCTCCATTTATGGATCGGGAAATCCTGACTCAGGACCAGTGGGAATCCAAGGGTTATGATACACTCTATACCTGGGAAGACGGTGATTATGCGCCCGGCGTCATGTATTACGAACAGTTTATCAAAGATAATCAGACTGATGCCGATAGTTTAGTCGCCGGTGTGGCTAAATACGACACTACCTATATTCTGGGGTCTAATTATCGCCGCCTTTACGGGAAGAAACGTTCCGGTGACGAAAAGCGTTTCTCTTACCAGGGTAATGTGGATATGGATTTCCGCCCCTTCCGCGTTAAACTGGGAATCGGTGGTTATGACTTCACCTCCCATAACTATTCCCACACACGACATTTATTGAGCTGGGATAATTATGGCTATGAATATAATTCGGGTAACCGCTATATGTATGCCAATACCACCTGGAGCCTCAGCTCCAAGTCGTACCTTAAGGCGATCGCCAGTATGAACTCCTACGAACAGTTCTTCTTCAACAATCTGTTTGATCATGGAACGAAGGACGATGCCACCAAAGCCAATTTTGAACAGTATGGCGAGCGGGCTACTGACACCAACTCCCCCAACTATTACCTGCGTCGGGATGGCCGTAACCCCCTGACGGTTCAGGA
>JBHHUS010000035.1:0-19608 GCA_046861615.1 Fidelibacterota bacterium | reverse complement strand
ATAAAAATCATAAAGGGCCAACCCTTTGACCTTGCGTTTAAACTGATTCAATTTTCGGTCATTTATTTCCAGAATCTCCGGTTCTATAAAAGCAGTGGCGTTGGAAAGTTTGGTTCCCAGACTCTGAATACGCTGGGCCCGGGCCTGGTTAGTCGTATTCCCCAAATCCTGGTCCCGTAGGCGGGAGGCATAGGCACTGAGTCGGCCCATTAAAATACCCGTTTGGTCTTTCAACTGCAGGCATTCCAGCAACTGTTGTTCCGATTTTCCCAACTGACCAACATAGTTTGAAAATAATTTAATTTTAGCATCCAGTTTTTTGAAGTCGGTTTCCCAATCCTGATCTGAATGATAAAGCGGTTTTAAATCCCAGGTGTATTGTTCTTCGATTTCGGTCCTTGTTGGTACAGCACCTGATTGCTGAGACCATAACCCTGAAATTGTCAGGAACAAAATCAGGGGTACAATTGTTTTTCTTAATAAAATTTTGTGATCGATCATGGGAATCCCCTCTTTATTTAATCATCCAAATCATGCGTGTTGATTACAGAATGTGTACTTCGAATATAGTGGGTGTAAAAAATGACTCACAATTCAATTGTGCGCAATGGAATAAACTATTAGCACTAAAAACGCTTCTATTAACTGTTCTTTTTTATTAGACAACTTTTCCCATTTTCAGGTGTCTATACTAACAAATACAAAAGAAACGGAGGAAAGCATGAAACAAAAAATTAAAAGACAGTCCGACCTTATATTTCTGGTTCTGATCATGGCCATTGAATTCAGTCCTTTCTATTTATAGAGAAACCATTGGGTCCAACTGTCACACGACCGCTGCCGGCAGCACCTTTGCAACCAAATGCTGATTCAATCTGAAAATGAGAATTTTTGAACTTGATGTAATGGGTCTCGCTTTTGATTGCCCCTTTGGCAATGCATTGAAGGATTGCCCTTTGAAAGGGTTGCGGACCCTGCCAATTCGGGAAAGAATTCGATTCGTGGAAAACCTTTCAAATTCGGAACTTTTCAAAATTGTGCAATACCATCGTTCCTGCCTGCTCGCCAGGGAAGGAAAAAATCGTTCGATAAACAATCACAGGAAATCTGATCTTAAAACAGCAATAAATCTTGTAACTGAGAACACAGTAAATAATTTATAATTTCAGTTTATTAGCTCACTTCTGAATATCTGAAAACTCAATTCTATTCATTTTTCACTCTGCCTGAAAATAACTAATCCTTAATCACGAACAACAATTGTCTCTGCCAGACAATCCTGAGATGTTCTACAGTTGGGATGATAAAAATATTGGAGAAAACCAAATCCAAGTTCAAAGACTGAAGCACCATAACCCAGAGAACGTTCAATTGAATTCCACAACGAAATTTTCTCATTGACTAATGATACAGTACGAATTTTCATTATTTTTTTCCCAATCGTTTTTCCGTTCGATAAATAAGTTGTAAAGCCGAAATAGAGTATTGGAATAAGAACATTCAAAATAATTTTCCCGTACCAGGATACAATATCAAATTTAAACGAATAGGTCGTGAAGGCGCCACCTGTGGCCTTATACCAAATAAACAAACCTGCAATTACTAATGCAATTAGAAATAAAAGAAAACAGATAAATAAATCAAAAATGAAAGCGAATGCCCGCTGGTTAAAACTTGCTAATTTCATACCGGTGAGCGCCTGGAGGTGGTCTAGATTCCTGGGTATAAATATTCTTTCTTTCATGACAGAGTTTAATATAACAATGATTAAAATACAGTATCTAACGAGTGCAAATAGTTACTTTTTTCTTTTAAGTTTTAAAAATATTTCGTGTCATAATTAAAATCTGTTGTCGAATATCTAACGTATTTAATTAGGTAAGCATATAGGTTTACCATTAATGTAATTTACTTCATTTTGGGTTGTTTGCATTCACTCACCATATAAATAATACCGATGGAAAAATTCATGATTTCACTCTTTTAGATTAGAGATTTACAGATATTTATTAATAGTGGACAAAATAAGTCCACATTTTTCTTGACAAACAATTTTTCGAGCTATTAAACTTTCAGTGAATAATGGACTTATTTAGTCCATATTTGAATCTGATCAATAATTCTGGGAGCAACAACCATGGCCGTAAGTAAAGCAGCGGACTATTCCATCCTCGTGGTGGTCTACCTGTCCTCTTTACCGGCCAACGAGATTAAAAGTAAGTCCGAGATTGCAGAAAACCTGAATCTGCCTGCCGATTTCCTGTCCAAAATCCTGCAAAAACTGACTAAAGCGAATATTATTCAATCGGTGAAAGGCTCCCTGGGGGGATACCGTCTGATTAAAGCGCCCCATGAAATTACACTTCGTTCGATTATGGAAATCATGGACGGTCCGGCCCACATGATCGACTGCCTCTCGGACGACTTTGTAGACTGTGGGCGTATGGATCTATGTCAGCCTATTATTCGGAAAATCCGTTCCGTAGAGGAGGAAATCAATTCTATATTAGATCGTGTCACTTTTGATAAACTCATGGTAAATGTCAATTCCGAGAATCAACCCAATTGAATTGTTAACGGCACATGGCACAAATTTTCCCCCAATGGTCAAATAAAGTCCCCTTTTACCTTCTCATCGCTGTATTGATCTCTACCGTTGGAGGGGTAGGACTGTTCTGGTATTACGGCTCTCCCCGCTATACGGATGTGGGTTATGAACCGGAGCAACCGGTCCCCTACAGTCACAAGCTCCACGCCGGTGACCTGGGAATGGATTGTCGCTATTGTCACACGACGGTGGAGACATCTGCTTACGCCGGTGTACCGCCTACCAATACCTGCATGAACTGTCACAAGTTGGTGTTGCCCGCCAGTGAGAAGCTGGCTCCAGTGCGGGAGAGCTTCAATTCAGGCATACCGCTTCGCTGGGTTCGTGTCCATAAAATACCCGACTACACCTATTTTGATCATAGTATTCACATCAATGCAGGGGTTGGCTGCAGCAGTTGTCACGGAAATGTTAGGGAAATGGAAGTCATCCGTCAGGTAGAGCCTCTGAGCATGGGCTGGTGCCTGGACTGCCACCGCCATCCGGAACAACAACTGAGACCTGCCAGTGAAATTACTAACACGGAGTGGACGCCTCCTGAGGATAACTCTGCTTTTGCTTCTAAAATCATCGCTCAAAAACATTTGAATCCACCGGAAGATTGTTCGGGATGCCATCGATGAAGCCAAAAACGAAATCAATGACAGGAAAAGAGTACTGGCGAAACCTGGAAGCGCTGGAAGGAACGCCGGAGCTGGATGCCTTCCTGGATCAGAATATTCCTGGGGGCGCCCAACTCCAGAATCACACCATGTCAAGGCGGAATTTCCTGTCCCTGATGGGTGCTTCGCTGGCGCTGGCGGGATTGGCTGGATGTCGCCGGCCCGTGGAAAAAATCATTCCCTACGTGGTCCCTCCAGAGGATTTGATTCCCGGTGTACCCCACTTCTACGCCTCCACCATGCCCTTTGGTCTGGAAGCCTGGGGTGTTCTGGTAGAAAATCACGAAGGCCGACCCACCAAGCTGGAAGGGAACGAACTGCATCCCTCCACCCGGGGTGCCTCCAATGCCTTTCTCCAGGCGGCCATTCTGGGTCTGTACGACCCGGATCGCTCCGACAGCCTTCTCCACAACGGTCAGAAAAGCAACTGGAAAGAATTCAGCTCCGCCTGGGAAACCCTGTATGCCGAGTACACCGCTTCCCGGGGCGAGGGTCTGGCCGTTTTTTCTGAAGCCTCCACTTCCCCGACCCTGATTCGTCTGAAAAAAGAGTTCAAAACCAAATTTCCGAAGGCTGACTGGGTTACCTATGAACCGGTGAGTGATGAAAATATTTATAACGGCATGCAACGGGTTACCGGACGGAAACTGCGGCCGGTTTACCGATTTGACAAGGCCCGCGTAATTCTTTCCCTGGAGGCGGATTTCCTCCACATGGAAAGCAACAATATTGCCAATTCCCTGGGGTTCTCCAAGGGACGCAATGTCGTTTCTGAACGGGATGGAATGAACCGCCTTTATGTGGTGGAAAGTTCCTTCTCCGTTACCGGCGGCATGGCAGACCACCGCCTTCGACTTCAATCCGGTCTGATAGCTCCCTTTACCGCAGCTCTTGCCCGGGAATTAAAGCGGCAAGGCCTTTCCATCACCGGTCTTTCCAATCTCCCTTCTGATTCCGGCCGGTTTGATCAGCAATGGTTGCAGGTGGTCGCTAAAGACTTAATGGCGAACGGGGGTCGCTCCATCCTTCTGGCAGGGAGAAATCAACCGGCGCCTGTCCATGCTCTGGTTTACGCAATCAACGCAGCATTGGGAAACCATAAAACCACCTGTCGCTACGCCCCCCTTTCCAATCTGAACTATCCGGATCGTGAGGGTGTGAATCAACTGGTGCAACGGATGCGCACCGGCCAGGTTTCCACGCTTGTCATTTTAGGCGGGAACCCTGTTTACAATTTGCCGGCGGACCTGAATTTCAAAGCGGCCTTAAAACAGGTGTCCCACTCGATTCACCTCAGTTCCTACGTTGACGAGACTTCCGTGGCAACGGAATGGCATATACCGGAGGCCCATTTCCTGGAGGCCTGGGGAGATGCCCAATCTGTTGAAGGAATTCCCAGCGTTATTCAACCCCAGATTCAGCCCCTGTTCGGTGGATACAGCGCCATTGAGGTCCTTTCACTCCTTACTACCGGTCAGCGGGTGGACAGCTTTGACCTGGTCCGGGAAACGTGGAAGAAACGGGTACCGGGTCCGGGATTCGAAAAACGCTGGCAGAAAATTTTACACGATGGTCTTTTTCAACCTGGAAAGAAGTCCTTGTCTGCGCCGGCGGTTCAATCAAAATCTCTGGCTGAGGTGGTGGCTTCAGACGTTTTCACCTATCAGGAAGCCGACCTAAATAATCTGGAAATTGTTTTTTCTCCTTCCCGCTCCGTCTTTGACGGGCGTTTTGCCAACAACGGCTGGCTCCAGGAATTGCCCGATCCAATCACAAAACTCACCTGGGACAATGCCGCCTTGATCAGTAAAACCACAGCCCGCTCCCTGGGAGTAAAAAGCGGAGATCTGGTTGCTTTAAATTACCGTAAACGGAGTCTGACCCTCCCCGTATGGGTTTTACCAGGTCAGGCCGACTTTACCGTGACCCTGCCTCTGGGTTACGGACGAGATTTTAAAGGTTATGTGGGCGGCAGTGTCGGCTTCAACGGCTATGTATTGCGCACTTCCGGAGCCATGGAATTCGACCGTTCCCTTTCCTTGACACCCACCGGCGAAACTTACGCCCTGGCCTCCACCCAGGATCATGGCGGTCTTGAAGCGGAAAAACTGGCAACAGAAGAAATTGAGAGCCGTCTGCCTGTCCTCATTCGGGAAACCGAACTCCAGGAATATCAGCGTCATCCCGATTTTGTCAAGGAATATGAGGAGCATCCACCCCTGAAATCCCTTTGGGAGGAACGCCCCTACGACCAGGGCTACCAGTGGGGGATGACCATTGACCTGAACAAGTGTACCGGTTGCAACGCCTGTACCATTGCCTGCCAGAGTGAAAACAATATTCCCGTTGTGGGTAAACTGGAGGTTTCCCGGGGAAGGGAAATGCACTGGCTTCGGCTGGACCGTTATTTCAATGGGACGGAAGATGATCCTGAACTGGTTTACCAGCCGGTAGCCTGCCAACACTGTGAAAACGCCCCCTGCGAACAGGTCTGCCCGGTAGCCGCCACGACTCACGATAAAGAAGGGTTAAACGTCATGGTGTATAACCGCTGTGTTGGTACCCGTTATTGTGCGAATAACTGCCCTTATAAAGTGCGGCGGTTCAACTTTTTCAACTATACCAAAGATACACCTGAAATTGTGAAGATGGTCATGAATCCGGATGTGACTGTGCGCTCCCGGGGAGTTATGGAAAAATGCACCTTCTGCATTCAGCGTATCAGCTTCGCCCGGATTTCCGCCAAGAAAGAAAACCGGGAAATCCGTGACGGTGAAGTGGTCTCCGCCTGTCAGCAGAGCTGTCCTGCAGATGCCATCGTCTTCGGAAACATAAATGACCCGGAGAGTCAGATTTCCAGGATCAAGGAACAGAATCGGAATTATGCCCTGCTGGGAGAACTCAACACAAAACCGCGTACGACTTACCTGGCAAAATTACGGAACCCCAATCCGGAACTGGAAGCGGTTGAAGCTTCATGAAGAAACTTTTAAAAGAGAAAATGACCCATTATGAATAACCCGGTACCCATTCCTGTTGATTCTGTCAAGGAACCGGTTTTAATCACCGGTAATCAGACCTTTTCATCAATCTCTGAAAAAATCAGCAGCATTGTGGAACGGAAGACACCCAAGGGCTGGTATTTTGCGTTTGCCCTTTCCGTCTCCATTTTGATGATGCTGCTCGGCCTCCTGGCCTACCTCTTCTGGGAAGGTATAGGCATCTGGGGATTGAATAACCCTGTCGGTTGGGGATGGGCCATTGTGAATTTCGTGTTCTGGGTGGGAATCGGACACGCCGGTACCCTGATTTCAGCCATTTTATTGCTCCTCCGCCAGTACTGGCGGACCTCCATCAACAGGTTCGCCGAAGCCATGACCCTGTTTGCGGTGATTTGCGCACTCCTGTTCCCCGGAATCCACGTGGGGCGGATTTGGGTGATTTACTGGTTCTTCCCCGTTCCCAACCAGATGCAGTTATGGCCCAACTTCAGAAGCCCTCTTTTATGGGACTTTTTCGCCGTGGGCACCTATTTCACCGTATCGGTGTTGTTCTGGTACACCGGCTTGATTCCTGACCTGGCGACCCTCCGGGACCGGGCCAAGACACGCCTGCGTAAAATTGTTTTTGGAATCCTCTCCTTTGGATGGCGGGGTGGCAACAGACAATGGCAGCATTATGAATTGGCTTACCTGATACTGGCAGGACTGGCTACCCCGCTCGTCCTTTCGGTTCACAGTGTCGTCAGTACCGATTTTGCCACCAGTGTTATTCCCGGATGGCACTCCACTATTTTCCCTCCCTACTTCGTCGCCGGAGCCATTTTCTCCGGCTTTGCCATGGTCATGACGCTGGCAATTATTGCCCGGAAAATTTTTGGGCTGGAACACTTCATCACAAATAAACACCTTGAGAACATGAACAAGGTCATGCTGGTCACCGGGAGTATGGTGGGCTACTCTTACCTGATCGAATTTTTCATCGCCTGGTACAGTGGAAACGGCTATGAAGCCTTTACCTTTATTAATCGGGCTTTTGGTCCCTATGCCTGGGCCTATTGGATAATGATTACCTGCAATGTGCTCGTTCCCCAACTTTTCTGGTCGAAAAAAATCAGGACCAGCATACCCATCATGTTTGTGATTTCGCTTCTGATCAATGTGGGTATGTGGTTTGAACGGTTCGTGATTGTGGTCACATCCCTGGCACGGGATTACCTCCCCTCCAGCTGGGACTACTATTCCCCGACCATTTATGACGTGGGTATCTTCGTAGGTTCAATCGGATTGTTTTTCACCCTGTTTCTCCTCTTCCTCCGCTTCCTACCCATGATTTCCATGTCGGAAGTGAAATCCGTTCTTCCAGAGGCGGATCCCCACAACTATCGCACCCCCGCCCCACCCTCTAAACAGGAAAAGCAAGCCTGAAATCATGAAAACACGATCTACAATTCATGGCCTCCTAAGTGAATTCCAGAATCCTGCCCATTTACTTCAGGCGGCGGCTGAAGTCCGGAAGGCCGGTTACAAACGTTTTGACTGCCATTCCCCCTTCCCCATTCACGGCATGGACGAAGCCATGGGGATGAAACGGTCAAAACTGGGATTTGTTGTCGCCTTTTTTGGAATCATCGGTGCCATTGCCGGAATGGGGCTCCAGGGTTGGACCAGTACCATTGCCTATCCAGTGGTGGTTTCCGGGAAACCCCTGTTCAGCTGGCAGGCTTTTATCATCATCACGTTTGCCTTTTTCGTTATTTTCGGCACCTTCTCCGCTGTACTGGGAATGCTTCATTTCAATCGCCTGCCCCGGTACCATCATCCTGTTTTCTACTCTGATAATTTCAAGAAATTTTCCAATGACGGATTTTTCATCAGTATTGAAGCGGATGATCCCCAGTTTGATCCTGAAAAATCACGCAAACTACTGGAATCCCTCGGCGGAATAAATGTGGAGTTATTGGAAGGTGAATAACATTCTAAAACGGATTCTCTCCATCCTGTTAATCATGGTAAGTATTACTATTACTGGCTGCATGCGGGGACAGCGTTCTAAAAAACCGCCGGTTCATTTGAACCCCAACATGGATACACAGGAAAAATACAAACCTTACCGAATGAGTCCGCTGTTCAGCGACGGTGCCTCCATGCGCCTGCCTGTCCCCGGAACAGTGGCCCGGGGCAGCCTGCATGATGATGACCCTGTGTATACGGGAAAAGACGCCAAGGGAGGACCCGTTAAAACCAGTCTCGTGCCCTTTACCAAATCGTTACTGCTCCGGGGGCAGGAACGGTACAATATTTACTGTGCAGTCTGCCACGGCGGCCTGGGAGACGGCAGGGGCATTATTACTCAGTATAAGTTCCCCTTACCGCCCACCTCCTTCCTGACGGAACAGGGGCGTGCTTTTACCGATGGCCATTTTTTTGATGTCATCACGAATGGAATCCGGAATATGCCCGCTTACAAATACCAGATACCGGTCCAAGACCGGTGGGCCATTATCGGGTACATCCGGGCGCTTCAAAAAAGTCAGCACGCCGCCCCTGGAGAAGTTCCTGGAAAAATCAGAGCAACCTTAACGGACCAGTAACCTATGCAATTTGACGAACAGACGTACCAGTTAACCGATCCCGGGAATTTCGACCGCCGGGCCTTTGCCGTCGGTATTCTCGCCCTGATTATCAGCGCCATCGGCTTCTCAACCAATCCGGCACAACTCTTTTATTCCTACCTGACCGCTTTCGGGTTCTGGGTTACCTTAGGATTGGGCGGGTTATTCTTCCTTTTACTGCACTATCTGGCAGGTTCCCTTTGGAGCGTGGTCGTCCGGCGAATCGTGGAAGCCATTCTCGGTGTCCTTCCCCTGATGATTATCCTGTTCTTACCCATCATCTTCGGCGTGTCGCAACTCTACAACTGGAGTGACCCGAATTACGTCACTGGGGACGTCATGCTGGAACATAAAGCCCCCTATCTGAATATCTTCTTCTTTAGCCTCCGGACGGTTCTGTATTTTGCTATTTGGTTCACCCTGGCCTATTTATTACGGAAAAAATCCCTGGAACATGACCATAGTCCTTCCGCCAGAATAGCCAACCGGATGCGGCAGATCAGTGCTCCCGGGATGATTCTCTTCTCCCTCACCCTGACTTTTGCCAGCTTCGACTGGTTCATGTCCCTCGATGCTCACTGGTACTCCACCATTTTCGGGGTGTACATTTTTGGAGGCAGTTTTCTTTCCATCTGCGCTTTACTGGTCTTGTTCCTACAGTTTCTCCAACGTCAGGGAGTGCTTAAAAACGCGATTACGGTTGAACATTATCATGACTTGGGGAAATACTTATTTGCCTTTACAATCTTTTGGACTTATATCGCCGGTTCTCAGTATTTTTTGATCTGGTACGGGAATATTCCAGAAGAAACGAATTGGTTTCTCCACCGCTGGGCCGGATCCTGGAAAGGGGTGAGTCTTACCCTAGTAGCCCTTCATTTTATCGTTCCCTTCCTGGTTCTGGCTTTCCGGTCGGCCAAACGCAATCCAAAAACATTAAGGGGTATGGCTATTCTGATCCTGGCGATGCACTGGCTGGATCTTTACTGGATCATCCTACCCAATCTCCACCACAAAGGTGTCCATTTCTCCTGGCTGGATTTGACAACATTCGTTGGGATCGGGGGGATTTTCTTCGGCTTTTTCTGGATGATTCTAAAACGGCATCCCCTGGTTCCGGTGAACGACCCCCGATTAAAACAATCCATTCAATTTATAAACCGCTAGAAACCGACAGATGCCTTCTCCCCATAACTCCCCCGGTTACGAACAGAAAGATGTGAAAGTCAAAGCAATTTTCTGGGTCCTGATCGCCAGCATCCTGATTACAACCGCTTTTTTCTTCCTCTCCAGGGAATATTTTCTTTCCACCAAAAATCAACTGGTGTATGAAATGGTGATCAAACCCAAGTCTGCCAAACTGGTCAAGCTGAAAAAACACGAAGAGGAAATCCTTTCCTCCTATGGTGTTGTAGACGCAGACAAGGGTATCTATCGAATCCCGATTACCCAGGCGATTGAGCTGCTGGCAGCAGAATCCAATAACCTGAACGGCAACAAAAAAGGCACGCAGGGCCGGGGAAAACATTAAAGTGACTCTCACTGTTCTTAAGATGTCCAAATGGGTTCTTGCAAGTATCGTGGCACTGGCTGTGCTGCTTGGACAGCAGTTAAGGGCCGATGATGCTGATCTGCAGAAAATAGATGTGGAAGAACACCTGGGGACGACCATTCCCCTGGATCTCACCTTTACGAACAGCGAGGGAGACGCGGTCACCCTGGGCAAGTATTTCAGCGCAGGGAAACCAGTACTGCTCAACCTGGCTTACTACGAATGTCCCATGCTGTGTACCCTGATTTTGAACGGGGTGAAGGCAGGTGTCCAGAAATTAGCCTGGAAACCGGGGAATGAGTTTCAGATGGTGACGGTCAGTATTGACCCGAATGAAACCTGGGAAATGGCAGCAAAAAAGAAAGCGAATTACCTGGCGGGCTTCAAAACGCCGGTAGAAGAATCAGGCTGGGTTTTCCTTACGGGAAAGCAGGATCAGATCACTCCCCTGGCGAAAGCATTGGGTTTTCAATATTTCTACGATCCGGAACGGGATCAATATGCCCACCCCGCCGTCACTTTCATTTTATCTGAAGATGGAACCATTTCACGGTATTTATACGGTCTGGAATATCCTGAAAACACCCTGCGTTTGGCCCTGCTGGAAGCCTCGGACGGGAAAATCGGGAATACCATAGAAAAATTCATTCTGACCTGTTTCCACTACGATCCGGAACAGAAGCGTTATGTACTGTTTGCCGCCAATCTGATGAGAGCGGGCGGTGTAGTCACCATTGCTCTCCTGGGCTTTTTTCTGGGTGTGCACTGGCTCCGGGAACAACGGAAAAACAGAAAATTGGGACAATTAAAATGAGACGGAACTTCTTTTCATGAACGCCAAGGAATCACTTTTTTTACCCCCTTCCGGTTCAACCATCGCCGGCGATGTGGATGCCCTGTTCTATTTTATCCTGATCACAGGAACGATTATTTTCCTGCTCGTTATCGCAGGGCTCGTCTACTTTAGTGCCAAATACCGCCGGAGAAATCATGAAGCACCCCTGACCTCCGGTGTCGATAACAATTTCAAACTGGAAGTCCTCTGGACAGCAATCCCCACCCTCTTGGTTCTGATCCTTTTCTTCTGGAGTTTCAAGACCTACATGAAAATGCGCATTACACCCAAGGATGCGATTGAAATCAAAGTCACGGCAAAGAAATGGATGTGGATTTTTGATTATCCCAACGGAGCCAACACCCTGAACGAATTAATTGTCCCGGAGGGGAAACCGGTAAAACTGCTTATGTCCTCCGAAGATGTCATTCACAGTTTCTTTGTACCGGCTTTCCGGGTGAAGATGGACGTCCTGCCCAATCGTTACACCGTCGCCTGGTTTGAGGCTACCAATAACGGGAACTACACCCTGACCTGTGCGGAGTATTGCGGTACCGGTCACTCGGAAATGCTGGGTACCGTTTCCGTATTGCCCGAAAACGACTATGAGGCCTGGCTCGCATCCAGTGAGCGGGTGGTGGATACCTCCATTCCCCTCCATGAACTAGGTCGTCAGCTCTTTACTGCCAAAGCCTGTAATGCCTGCCATATGACCGATGGTACTGTTAAAATTGGCCCTGCTCTAAACGGGATTTTCAACCATGAAGTGGAACTAAGCGATGGGAAAAAAGTGGTGGTGGATGAGAATTATCTACGCCGCTCAATTCTTGAACCCCAGGCAGACATTGTTCAGGGGTTTCCTCCCACCATGCCGACGTACCAGGGGCTCATCAAGGACCGGGAGCTGGATGCACTGGTGGCTTACATTAAATCTCTAACTGAAACAAATGATTAATATGAACAACCTCCCAAGCCAACATTACCTCAACACCCCCCGGGGAATCAAATCCTGGCTGTTTACTCTGGATCACAAACGGATCGGAGTCATGTACCTGTTCGGAACAGCCTTCTTCTTCATGCTGGGCGGGATTCTGGCGCTGCTGATCCGGGTTGAACTGCTGGACCCGGGCGTTGATGTCATGTCTGCCAATGCCTACAACCAGGTCTTTACCCTCCACGGGGTAATCATGATCTTTCTCTTCATTATTCCTGCCATTCCCGCCGCCCTGGGGAACCTGATGCTCCCCATCATGATCGGCGCCAAGGATGTGGCTTTCCCCCGGCTAAACCTCCTTAGCTGGTACATCTATGTGACGGGAGCCCTGATTGCCGTTCTCTCCATCTATCTGGGCAGTGTGGATACGGGCTGGACTTTTTACACCCCCTACAGTTCCACCACCTCCACCTCTGTAATTTCCCTCACATTCGGCGCGTTCGTACTGGGTTTCTCCTCTGTACTGACCGGTCTGAATTTCATTGTGACCATTCACAAACTCCGGGCTCCGGGAATGACCTGGTTCAAAATGCCCCTCTTTGCCTGGGGATTATACGCCACTGCGGTTATTCAGGTTCTGGCCACTCCCGTTCTGGCAATCACCCTGGTGCTTCTCATTCTGGAACGGTTGTTCAGCGTCGGTATTTTTAACCCTGCCATGGGGGGAGATCCGGTCCTGTTCCAGCATTTCTTCTGGTTCTATTCCCACCCCGCTGTCTACATCATGATTCTGCCCGGAATGGGAATCATTAGTGAACTTATCTCCACCTTTTCCCATAAAAAGATCTTTGGCTACAAGGCCATTGCTTTCTCCAGCATCGGCATCGCCTTTTTAAGTTTCCTTGTCTGGGGACACCACATGTTTACTTCCGGACAATCGGAATACGCCGGAATGGTTTTCTCCTTTATTACCTTTATGGTGGGAATCCCCTCCGGTATCAAGGTATTTAACTGGATGGCAACCCTATACAAAGGGTCCCTGACATTTGAAACACCCATGCTCTATGCCCTTTCCTTCTTATTCCTATTTGTCATTGGTGGATTGACAGGAATGTTTCTCGCATCCATGGCCACAGACGTACATTTGCACGATACGTATTTTGTTGTTGCTCATTTCCATTACGTCATGTTCGGGGGGACCGTGGTGGCTTACCTGGGAGGATTGCACTACTGGTGGCCGAAAATTTTTGGACGAATGTACAATGAAACCTGGGGCCGTATTAGTGCCATTCTGGTTTTCCTGGGATTCAATTTCACGTTTATCCCGCAGTTTATCCTCGGTTCCAAAGGAATGCCGCGCCGCTATTTCCATTACCTGGAACAGTACCAAAACCTCCACATCATGTCCACAATCGGGTCTTGGCTCTTGGGTCTGGGACTGTTCATTACCCTGTTTTACCTGATGGTGGCCATTTTCAAGGGGAAACCGGCTGGAAACAACCCCTGGGGCGCTCTGACAATGGAATGGCAAACAACTTCGCCCCCGCCAACGGAGAATTTCAAAGAATCACCGGTCATGGAACATGGTCCCTATGATTATGATAAAGTGTTGACCACCAGAACCTTCGACCCCCATAAGTCTTCAAAACAGGGAACCAAGGATTAATATGAGTACGACCGATACCGCCCCCGCCTATTTAGCCCATCATTTCAGCACCTCGGAACAGCAGAACGATTCTGCCAAACTGGGGATGTGGGTCTTCCTCCTGACGGAAATACTGACTTTTGGCGGCCTGTTTGTCGCCTACACCGTGTTCCGCGCCCTGAATCCGGACATGTTCTACAACGCCCACAAAGCCCTGAATGTGTACATGGGTACTCTGAATACCGTTGTGTTGATTACCAGTTCTGTGACGGTGGTTCTGGCCATTCACAGCATCCAGCTCAACCGGCAGAAACAGACATTTTACTACCTCCTGGTAACCATCCTGCTGGCGTGTGTATTCCTGGTGGTGAAATATTTTGAATACAGCCATAAAATTCACCTGGGTCAGTTATTCGGTAAATACTACACGTACACCGGCATTGAAGGCACCAACCCACATATTTTCTTCAGTATCTATTTTCTCATGACCGGGCTGCACGGGCTGCACGTCCTTATTGGAATCGCCTTGATTACATGGGTCATGATCCGGCTCAGAAAAAACGAATTCTCCAGCGAATATTATACCCCTATTGAGAATGTAGGTCTGTTCTGGCACCTGGTGGACATGATCTGGATTTTCCTCTTCCCCCTCTTCTACTTAATAGGATAGCCCCATGAATACAGAACATCATACCCCGTTAAAAACGTATTTAACAGTCGGATTTCTTCTCATTGTTTTGACGGCTGTCACGGTTGGTGTCTCTTTTATTGATTTGGGAGGCTACAATGTTGCGATTGCTTTATTGATCGCAGGAACGAAAGCCCTGCTAGTGGCTTTCTTTTTTATGCATTTGCTATATGACAGTAAACTGTACCTGACCATTTTCAGCACCGCCGTGATTATACTCACAGCATTTTTAATCCTGATTATGTTTGATATTAATACGCGGGGAGACCTTGACCAGATTACGGTTGAGCCGATATCGAAATCGGCCGTCATCTACCAGAATACCCAACCAGGGCCATCAGGGAACGAACATCATTAACCCCAAACCCACTGGTATGAATGCCTTCCAGAAGGTCGTCCTGGCGGCGATTGTCATGACATATCTGTTGATTTTTGTGGGCGGACTGGTGCGTGTTTCCGGGGCAGGGCTCGGTTGTCCCGACTGGCCCACCTGTTTCGGGCGGTGGTTTCCCCCTACCAGTGTCGAGCAACTACCTCCGAATGTCGACCCAGCCACTTTCAACATTACGCTGGCGTGGATCGAATACATTAACCGGTTAATTGGAGTAACCACCGGTTTTGTCATTACCGCCGTATTCGGTATGGCCCTATTCTATTACCGGCGCGAGACCGACATTATCTGGCTCTCCGCCGCCGCCTTTGGACTGGTTTCTTTTGAGGGTTGGCTGGGTAGTCTGGTGGTAACCAGCACTTTAAATCCCCTCCTGGTCACCTTCCATATGCTGCTGGCATTGATTCTGGTCAGTCTCCTGATTTATCTTTTCCAACACACCTACTATCGTTCCAATCCATCCAGCGAACAGGGTTTTCATTACGACCCTGCCCTCACCACCTGGGCAGGAGCCCTCTGGGGACTGGTAGTGGTGGAAATTCTTCTGGGTACGGGACTCCGGTCCGGACTGGAAACCATCAGTGGCAATTTGCCGCTGGTCTCCTCCCGGGTCTGGTTGAATACCCTGAGCCCCGTTAAGTATATCCACACTTTCCTGGGAATTCTGATGGTGGTATCTTTTGCCTATCTCTGGTTCAAGGTTGTGAGAAAACGCTCCCATCCCTCTCCTTTGGTGACAGGTGTAAGTTGCACCATTCTGGTCCTGGTTGGACTCCAGATAATACTGGGGGAAAGTATGGTGGTGTTTCATATTCCAGCCTTGATCCGCCTGTTCCACATGTGGAGTGCCGCCTGGATTGCAGGGCTGGTCATGGTGTTATTCGCCTCCGTCAAACACGCTAAGACCCACCTTGAAAAAAGTTAAAAAAGCTCTGTTTTTCATCCTACCCTTGACGATTATTCTCTTGGGGGTCGGTGCATCCGTTGTGATTAAAACTGCTTCCCAGTCCCGCACCCGGATTCCGGTGATTCAGCCGGTGCCCGATTTTCAGCTCAGCGATCAGTACGGTCATCCTTTTGGACTGGAAGACCTGAAAGGGCAGACAAGTGTAGTGGCCTTTATTTTTACCAGTTGTCAGGGACCCTGCCCCATTATGACGGACAATATGGCTCAGCTTTATCACAACTTTGGTCCCTCTAAAAAAGTGCGCTTTGTCTCCATATCCGTGGACCCGGAGGTGGATACGGAAGAAGTGCTTCAATCCTATGCTCAGCGGTTCAGGATTCCTTCCAATGCCAACTGGTATTTTTTAAGGGGACCGATCGAGACCATTGCCCACCTTTCGGAAGAGGGATTCCTTCTTCCAGCAGAGCAGCTGCCGATGGGTCATTCCACCCGGCTGGTTCTGGTGGACAAGGATGGAAACATTAGGGGATATTACAACGGTACGGAAGAAACCAGCATTGCCGCCCTGAAAACCGATCTGAAAGAACTGGTCCGTCAATCGGAGAACCCCTCATGATTAGTAAAACTATTAAAAGAAATGCTTATGCTTTCGGCCCTTACCTCGAATTGACCAAACCACGAATCCTGGCGATGGTTCTGGTCAGTTCAACCATCGGGTATTACCTAGGCAGTAACGGGACCCTTTTCAGCCCACTCTTTCTGTGGACCTTACTGGGAACTGCCCTCACTTCCGGGGGAGCCGGTGTCCTAAATCACTATCTGGAACGCCATACAGATGCTTTGATGGCCCGCACCCGCAACCGTCCCCTCCCCAGCGGTCAATTGCAGCCCAATCAGGCCCTCCTGTTCGGCCTGATCCTGATTCTGGGGGGAATCTCCATCCTTTTATGGGGAGTGAATGTACTAACTGCCTTCCTGGGCCTGCTGTCAGCGTTTATCTATATCCTCATATATACGCCCATGAAAAAAATTACCTGGTTGAATACCACCATTGGAGCCATTCCAGGCGCCTTGCCCATTATGGGGGGCTGGACAGCCGCCACGAACCGGATTGAACTGGAAGCCTGGATTTTATTTGCCATTTTATTTTTGTGGCAACATCCCCACTTTTACTCAATTGACTGGATGTTTAAAGCCGAATATCATTCTGCCGGTTTTAAAATGCTCTCCGGGATTAAAAACAGCGAAAAATGGACTCCTGTTCTAATCATTGTCTTTTTAATCGCCCTGATTCCGGTTTCGGCTCTCCCCGCCATTGTCGGCTTCTCTGGAGGATTGTACTTCGCAGGCGTTGTTCTCCTTGGCATTGGCTTTCTCGCCTCTACCCGCTCTTTTATTAAAGCAAAAACAGCTCCGGCAGCACGGACAATTCTTAAAGCCTCCGTGCTCTACCTGCCTCTGGTTCTGATTCTGATTGTTATTGATCAAGTGCTTTAAGACTATTCTTCATTTAACACTTATTTGAAACAGGGTGATGGAGTTCACCTTGAACCGCCTTTAGTGCTGATGACTCCTGTTTGACACAAATTTAAAGGAGTGATTCATGCAAAAGTTTCTTATCATCGGCACCAGGGGATTTATCGGTTCCGTCACCCGCTACCTATTAAGCGGTTCTGTGCATCGAATACTGGGCAAACCCTATTTCCCCTATGGTACGCTGGCCGTCAATATTTTGGGCTGCTTTTTAATCGGATTTCTCACGGGTGTCTCTGAAACGAGGCAACTGTTCAACCCCGAGATGCGCCTGTTCCTTTTTATCGGTCTTTTAGGGGGCTTTACCACTTTTTCCACTTTCGGCTATGAAGTCTTTTCTTTTGCCAGTAACGGTGAATTGTTCTCAGCCTTGGTCAATGTCTTGATACACATGATCTTTGCCTTGGGTATGGTTTGAGTTGGCTATCGTTTATCAATCATCATGCTGGGAGATTAAGAGATATGATTCTACCTGAAAAAGGTCATTTACTGCGAATTTTCATTGGGGAGAGCGACCGACACGAAGGATTACCCCTCTATGGATGGATTCTGCGTAAAGCCCGGGAGAATAACCTGGCTGGACCTGACAACCTTTATAGGTATTGGGGGCATTTTCTTAAGTCTATTGTGGTCTCTGTTGGCGCGGCATCCCCTGGTTCCGGTGAATGATCCCCGGCTGAAAAAATCAATCGAATTTGTAAATCAGTAGCCTCTGATTCATGTCTGCTTCCAAACTCAAACCAGGTAATGAAAAAGATACTATCCCGATGCGCACTATCGCACTGGCAGCGGGCGCCGAAAAGTGCCTGGCTGGAAATAACGAAAACGGCAGGGATCAATAGCTTAGTCAGTCCGGTTATTTCCTCAGAAAAGGGACTTGGGACCTGATTCGATTGTTGAATCAAATCGTAATACGGTTTATCGTATCTGTCAACTGCAGATTTTGGATAGCATAATCCTTGTTTATGGTTGGTCAATTAATTCCACAATATTAACTTTGAAGTAGGTTCACATCTTGTCGCTAACGATATAAAATGTATAATCGATACCGGATGACAAATTATGTTTCCACGTACTAATATTGTCCGGCAATATTCAAAAGCGTAAAAATGAAAATCACTTTTTTGAGATTTTCGATTTTAGCTTTCCTTTTAATTGGTTGCTCGACAACAAAAACACCCTTACCAGATGTTGATCCGGAAGTAAAAGCAAAGCTTATTAAATATATTGAGAATAACTATTTAACTCCGGAAGACTATATAATCAATAAGTTCAGGGACCACGACATTATTTTTATTGGTGAATGGCACCGCATCAAACATGATGTGCAACTTATACAAAATTTAATCCCCCGATTATATGACGCCGGTATTTACACCTTGGCAACTGAATATGCCCGGCGTGAGGATCAATATTTAATTGACTCGCTATTGTATGGCAAGCAATACAATCAAAAGTTAGCCGAAAAAATAACCTTTTTACAATTTGTACACTGGGGATATCAGGAATATGTGGATATTTTTAAAGCAGCCTGGCAGTTAAACCAGAATTTACCGGCCGGAAGCAGAAAATTCAGGATTCTCGGACTAAACGATTCTCCCGATTGGAGTATAATCAAAACGCAGGAAGATCGTGAAAACGATGAAATCAAGAAAAGAGTATGGCAAGGCGGAGGAGAATATTTCTGGGCGCAGGTAATATTAAATGAAGTTGTAGCCAAAGGAGAGCAAGCCCTTGTTTACAGCGGTATTCATCACGCTTTTACGGAATACCAGCAACCTATTTATAATGTAAGCGAAAATAAGTTCATTCGGTTCGAGACCGCCCGTATGGGTAATTTTGTTTTTAAGCAGATCGGCAAATCGGCTGTCACGATATTTTTACACGCACCATGGGTATCGGCAGAAGGATATAGTAAAAAAGCGGTTTATCCGGTTGATGGAGTTATTGATGCGATAATGGCTGAACTTCCTCCATCTGACCAACGGGTTGGCTTTGATACCAAAGGGAGCCCTTTTGGTGAGCTGACATCTCAGACGAGCTTCTACAAATATGGGTATGATATTTTTACACTGGAAATGTTCTGCGACGGATATATCTTCCAGAAACCATTTTCAAAATACGAGGGTGTAACGCCAATCAAAGGATTTGTCAACGCCGAAAACCTGGATTATGCCCGGTCTCAATCACCGAATCCCAGTTTTCGCAAGGCAACAACCGATGACTTTTATAATGCTGC
>JBHHUS010000034.1:0-19947 GCA_046861615.1 Fidelibacterota bacterium | reverse complement strand
GCCGAGTAGGCGGCGTAACCGCCGCCACCTAAGATTAAGGTACCCCAGATCAGGCGTTTTAATCCTTTGCCCATGGGTTTCTTTTCTTTCTTGGGTTTTACTTCCTGCTGGACAACCTGTGGCTGGGCTACCCCCGCCCGTTCCAGCAATTCCTGAGGTGGTTGAAGCCCCACCAGTTCCCAGGCCACGATCTGGATCACTGTCAGGAGGCCATCCACTTCCCCCTTGTAACTCTTACTGACACTGACGGTGGTCTGGCCCGTTTCCACGGAAAACATCTTAGCGTCAATGGTGTAGGTACTCCCCAGCTTTCCAAACGAACCGGAGATCATATTCTGCACTCCCAATAGTGCACCTACCTCCGCTGCACATTCAGCCGTGGTACATCCTGATTGTTGAAGCCCCTGCTCCTCCAGTATTTCATTCATCTGACTCCGTTCCACCAGAATGACGGCATCGGTCTTCACCAGTTCACTCATGAGTCGGTCCGTCAAAGTAGCCGCTTCCATCTGGGAAATGCCCCGGCCTTCAAAGTCCAGAACAGCCACCGTATGCTTCCCCTCAACCAACTGGGTACGAACGTCGTCGTTAATGGTGGTTTGTGCACCGGGGGTCTGTTGGGCCAACAGGAAACCCATGCCCACTACAATTAGATAGCTGAATTTTTTTATTGTTTTCATTGGCTTACACCCATTTTCTTCCCATAGTTTAGGGAAATTGAATTAATATGTCTGTGTTCCCCCGCACAAATTAGTTATTTACCGTTATTGCCCGCAGCTCCATTTTTAGGAGGCGGCAATTCCACCAATAACTTTTCAATCGTTTCCGCTAACTCTTTTTTAAAAGTTTCGTCCTCTCCGGGTTGGAAGCCTCTGCGGGCCAGACGAATAGTACGGTTTCCATCGATGATAAACAAACGGGGGAGGGTCTCGGCGTTGTAACGCTGCATGACCGTTCCACGGGTGTCAAACAGAATCTGCATAGTGACACCTTTGTCCTTCAGGAAAGGACCGGCTTTGGGCATGTTTTCATACCCGGGATTATTGCGGGTGGCTTCGGTAATATCCACCAGAAAAAATTTGATCCGTTCATCTTTGTATTTCTGGTACACTTCCTCCAGAATCGGCAGTTCCTTCATACATGGTTTACACCAGGTGGCAAAAAAGCTCATAACCACCACATAACGGTCCGGTTGAGTTTGAAATTTCCGCAACCGTTTTCCCTTTTCTTCAGTCCAGTTTTTCAGGAACTCAAACTTCGCCGGGGCGTACATGAGCGCCCAGGAGGGGGCAATATCGCCCACCTTTAAATCCTTCGATTCACCATTCTCTATACCGGGTGTCCTACTCTCCTCCTGAGCAAATCCAGTGCTCAACAGGACCCCAAACAGCAGCATCGGAAGCAACTTGATCTTCATAGTAATCCGCATCCCTTACTTAATAATTAGCTTTAATAAATATTTATTTTTACCTGATCTCAGGATAACCATCAATCTAACAGAATTAATACCCGGCAATCCCGCAGAACGCCATAAGAACTGTTGGCCGCGTTAATCCGGGAGACATCCGCATTACTCACGACAACGTCAGCCCGATTGGTGCCGCTGGAAGCAACTCCTTTTACTACCAGGGGATTCCCCTGTACCCGGGTGTCGGACTGAGCCGCTTCCAGGGTTTTGGAATAGCCTACTACACCGTTAGTCACAGCATATTCACGGCTGTAATTACCGGGACCGTAAATCACATTACCGTTCTGGTCCAGAATCCGGGGTGCCATGGCCGGTCGGGCATTCAATCCCCGGGCATCGATGATAACACCGGTTATACCGCTGGTGGTCGGTTGGGTTGTTCCAGGAGTCGTGGCGACGCCGGGGGCAACTCCGGTGGCGGCTGCCGGAACGGTTACCGGCGGGAGCATGATTTCGGAGATACCACTCATGGGAACCTGGTACTCAACTTCAACCGAAGTATCGCTTAAATATTTAGGATCTCCCATTTGACGGGCTCCGCGGATGACACCCTCCACTTTGGTTTTAATTACATCATCCAGCATTGCGCCACTCAGGGTTGTTTCACTGTTTACCGTGACACCGTTCACGATTTCAATCAATTGCCGCATGGCATCGGCCTTGGCAATTCTCAGAGCGGCCCGGCGGGCCTGTCCGGCATTGATGGCATTCTCCGGCACAAATCCAATCCCGATGGCTGAAATGGTCTGGTCAGAATAATTGATACTGCCCTTGTCAAATTGCTGTACCACAGCCTGTGAAAACACCAATGACGATAAAACCAGCGTAATTAAAATTTTCTTCATCCTAAACCTCCTTTTCACTCTACAATCTCTGCTGTAACCCGGTTACCGGAGATACCGGTAACTTTAAAAGTAAGCCCTTCCGGGGCACTACGGGAGAGACCCAGGGCCAGATCCTGGGCTTTTCCTTCAAATTCAATTTCATATTCAGCCACTCCATCTGTCAAGGTCTTGGCATAGGCATTCCGAATCCCGTTCACGGTCTGGGCCTGCAGGAAAGACTCAAACATAGTGTAAGAACCGAAATCTGCATTTTTCAGTACCAGGTATACTTTGGTAAAATTCGATTGCTGCGTACTCCATTTAGTTATCAGCTGGGTAATAATCATTTTCCCCAGTTTTTCCGCTGCTTCATTCACGGCATTGATGCCGGCTGTAGATGGAGAAATATGGGGCTTCTTTCCCCTGGAAAGGGGGACTACCGCTAAAATTTCACCGGTATCAGTGCGGATAATCTTGGCATTCATATCCGCCTGGCCGGCAGTCATATTATAAATTTTTCCGCCGGAAGAAATCTTTGCTGTACCGAGGACAATTACTTCCGCCCCTAATTGACTGGCAATCTTCGCGGCCGCAGCCACATTCCCTGACAGGGCTTGATTGTAATCCGGCTTGCCTTTCAGGGAGGCCACCAACTGGCGATCTACCACATCAAAACCCTTTTCATAAAACATGGAAAGCAGTTTGGTTTCGGCAAAATCAGTGGGCGAATTATCAATCATATTTTCTTCCCGGATCAGAAATACAATTCGGGGGCGGTTCATGGCATTCAGCAGCGTTTGCAGGGCGGCCTCATCGGCCATCACCTGGTTAATCATATCGGTGACCTGGGCTTCAATCGTGACCTCCCACAGACCATCAGGACCCTGACTTTCCTTGACCACCTTAAAAGTTTTCACAAAACCCTGGGCCTTGGAATAGATATTATCTTCAATGGAGGTGGTTGTTACCTTGGTATTGGAGGAGATGTAGGCTCCCAATCCCATTTCAACCGCATCCCGCTTGGCCTGCTCAATGGCAGCGTCTTTGGTTTGGCCGTATCCGGTACCGGTGGCCGTTAATGCCTGGCTCCAGATTAATGCCGGAACCAGAGCAATGATAGCAATTGTTGATTTATAGCTGGTTTTTAACATGTCCCCTCGGGAATTTATTATGCACTGAAACAGCGTAAGTTATCGCATTCATTAAATTGAAACAACGATTAAAAGAAAGAAAGTGTGATCTGGATCAAATAGTCCGATACGGGTTTTTATTTAATCCTGATTACAGTTATATTCACCTTGATTAATCTTTCTGAGGATAAGCCCATGAAAAACATATTAAGATCATTTTTCGTTTTGGTTCTGCTGGCTCTGGTAACCAGTTGCGCTACGAAACCACAGAGCGATATGGATACACCTGAATATCATTTCAAGGCAGGTATGCGCGCGGTGGATAACGGCGATTATCAGCAGGCGCTTAAATCGTTCCAACGCTCCGTCGATCTGGATAAAAAGTTCGCCTTAGGTTATGGGGGATTGGGATTAGCTAATGCCTATCTGGGGAACAACAGCGAAGCCAAGTCCAACGCCGCCAAATGTGCCAACAAGGGCAGTAAGGACCCTGATGCCCTGGCTCTCAGCGGACGGGTCTGGATTACTATGCGGGATTCGGAAAAGAAGTGGTTCAAGCGAGCAGAAGGCTATTTAAAAAAGGCCCTGAAACGAAAAGAGAATCATGAACCTGCACTGTATTGGCTTGGTGTTGCTAATCTCTACAATTACAATTTTGATCAGGCCGAAAAGAATTTCCGCAAGGTCGTAAATATGCGGGGAGAATATGCCGGGAAAGCCGACACTAAATGGAAACTTTCCCAGAAGATTGTTCGCGCCATGCCCGGAACTCCTGCTGGGAAAAAAGTCGCCATTAAAGAAAAGATTACCCGGGCAGACCTGGCTGTTCTGTTTGCAGAAGAACTAAAGATCGGGGAGCTGTTCGCCAAACTGCCCCAACAGAATACAGGTTTTCAGACTCCCTCCCAGATGGCGGCTTCATCCAACACTCCAACGCCTCCCGATGCCCAGGGACACTGGGCGGAAACGTGGGTCAAAGATATGCTGCGCTACGGCATTCTGGACATCTTCCCGGACGGAAACTTCTATCCCAACGAGGTAGTGGACCGGGCTAATTATGCCATTGCGGTTCAGCGACTGTTAGTAGCAGCCACCCGGGACGAAAGCCTTGAAATGCGCTACTTTGGTGAAAGTCCCAGTCGTTTCAGCGACGTGCCCAGCAGTCACCCGGCTTACAACGCCATGGCCCTCTGTGTTGAAAGAGGCATCATGCAGGCGGACGTTATGACCGGACGTTTCAATCCCACGGGACCAGTCACCGGAGCGGATGCTTTACTGATTATTCGCACTCTGCAGGCTTCCCTGAGAATGACATTTTAGTTAAAATCTGAACGCATAAAAAAGGCTCGACGACTGTCGGGCCTTTTTTATTTTCCGCTTTTATCACTGACTTTAACCGCTAAAATCAGCAGGGAAATCATTAGTCCTTTCCTAATTTCAGCCCTATGGTTGCTCTGAGACCGATTGAATTAATTCTATTACTCTACGAAGCGACGCTTACCGTCCATCTTATCCTGGCACCACACCCGCCGAAATATTTTACCCTGCACCTGCTGATCAACCTGGTAATTATTACTATCTTAGTACTTCCAGTGGTTCGACGGCAGAAACGCCAATCGACGACCCCTGGTTTTATCCGAACCTTTTATCCCCTGTTTCTGTTTATCTGGCTTTATCCTCAGGCGACCGTCCTGCGGCACACTTTAATTACCAACGATCTGGACGCGGTGATTCTACGCTGGGAAAAAATAATTTTCCGGAATTACTGGTTTGAACTATTACCCCAATCCCTGAACAACTTCTGGATGGAATTTTTTCACGGTTCCTATTTTCTTTATTACCTGGGATTGGGGGTCTTCGCCATGCTGGCCTTCTGGAAACACCGGGGAAAAGTGAATGAATATCTCTTTACCGTTATAGCTACCATGATCGTACATTTATGGATAATTATTTTATTCCCTACCCGGGGACCGGCTGATGCCCGTATTCTCATGATTAATCAGGGCAGCCTGTTTACTAATATTATGAATTTCATCTACAGTATTGTCCCCGTTTATGGCGGTGCTTTTCCCAGCCTGCACGCTGCGGCAGCAGTAGTTATGACGGCCTACGCTAGCCTGTTTTTCCCGCGCTGGAAATACCCCCTGATCCTATTTCTTTTCAGCATTCTGGTGGCTACTGTCGCCTGTGCTTATCATTACAGTATAGATACTCTGGTGGGTGCTATCGACGGCGTGGTTGCCCTCTACATTTTCCCCCGGATATACCCTAAATTCCAGACCCATGCGTAAATCCTGGCAGTCAATACTAATTCTGAGTTGTGCCTTCCTGTCTTTACAATGTGTTGAAACATTGATCACCATTCGGGTGATACCTGATGGACGTTACCTGATGAATTTTACCACCAGGGGAGATTCAGTCGATGTGTTTGATAACGACTTTCTCCACCCCCGGGGTTCCCGGTGGACCACTTTTACCGATAAGGAAATTAATAGCTCCAATCAGGATACGATCTGGATCCAAAAGTCGGAGGCATTGTTAACAGATTCCAGCTTTTTTCAAACAATACCTTCACCGGCACCATTGACCTATCCCCTGTTAGTTAAACGGGAACGAAGTTTATTCTCCACCACTTACAAATTGAATCAAACCTTTACCGGGCGGCGGGCCTTTCAGAAATACCCTGAATTTGCCAAAAGCCTGGAAAACCTGGATTCCGACAGTACCCGCTGGATCGCTGAAGCGCTTTTTTACATGGTTAACCAGGCGATGGAAGACCTGCAAGCGCAACCGGAAATTGCCATTAACCGGCTTCTGTTGGAGCGGATTCAAAATCATTTGAGAGGCATCTTTTACCGCGTGCATGAAAAGTCCATGTTTGCAGATCTGACTGCCTGGGAAAAATTTATTCGTTCTTCCCTTGGTCCCTTCCTGCCTCAACTGCCGGAGCGCTATCTTCCGGCATTACTGAAATCTATCCGTGTTTACAAAGATGAATTAACTGTGACCACCGGCCTGCGTGATGACAATTTCATCTATCAGGCGCTGCTGCCCGGTCAAGTGACCTCCACCAACGCTGACAGTATTTTCGGTGATACGTTGAAATGGTATTTCACGCTGGATGATTTCCTCAACGACGATTACCAGATCCAGGCAACCTCCATTCTGTATTCCGCCAGGCGAATCCAGACAACAATTCTTATCAGTACGCTGGTGATCCTGGGGATATTAATTTTGTGGTTCAAAAAACGACCAAAACCATGAATCTTACCGTACAAAAAAACAATTTATTGCAACAAATTCAGCGGGATTTTATCGGACTGAACACTACCTACACTCTGGCAGACGGTCGTAAAACCAGGCGTGTGTATCTCGACTCCACTGCATCCACGCTGATGATGGGAGCTGCTCACCGGGCAGTAACTACCTTCCTGGATCATTATGCCAACTCCCACAGCCTGTTACACTTTTCGGCCAAAATAACCACCCGGGAATACGGCTGGGCTCATGAAAGAATTCTTTCTTTTTTGAAAGCCGATCCACAGGATTACACCTGTTTTTTCACCGGCAGCGGTGCCACCGGCGGACTGAACCGGATGGCCCGGGTACTACGGGATTACCGGCCGGAGAAGGATACTGTTCTGGTATCTCTCATGGAACATCATTCCAACGATCTCCCCCATCGGAAGCACGCCGGGAGAGTTATTCATATTCCCCTGGATACCCGCCACGGTGACCAGCCCGGGTGTCTGAATATGGCTGCGTTGGAGCAGGAATTGAAACGCCAGGCCGGCCGCGTTAATTACGTGGCCATTACCGGCGTTAGTAATGTCACCGGAATTATTAATCCAATTCACAAGATCGCAAAAGTCGTTCATCGTCATGATGCAATTATTTTAGTGGACGGAGCCCAAATGGTAGCACATTTACCGGTTCAGTTAGGCGGGCACTTCAATCCGGCCCGGGATATCGATGTCTTTGTTTTCTCCGGACATAAAACCTATGCCCCTGGCTCACCGGGGGTAGTGGTCTGCCGAAAAAAAATCCTGCAAGGAATTGAGCCGGAAGAAGTGGGTGGTGGAATGGTGGAAAATGTTTCCATTGAAAACTACGAAATCAAACGGACCTTCCCCGACCGGGAAGAGGCCGGTACGCCCAATATTCCCGGAGTAATAGCTCTGGCAGCCGCCCTGGAAGTGTTGAATTATATCGGGATGGAGTCCCTCAGCCGGGAAGAAGATACTTTATTACAGCAGTCATTGGAAGCGATGCAAACAATTCCCGATTTAATCATTTACGGTGAAACCGGCCCGGGCACCTGCCCCCGGGCAGGCTCCATTTCCTTCAACGTCCGGGGGTTACATCACGGGCTGACCGCAGCAATCCTGAACGATTACTTTAACATTGCCGTCCGGAACGAATGTTTCTGTGCCCATCCCTATGTGAAGGAAATGATTTTGGATGAAATCATCGATTCGTTCGGCTCCGTTCCTGACGGAAGTCAACGCCACCAGTACAAGCTGTTGGCGGGAATGGTACGGGCTTCCTTCGGTCTTTACAACACAGCGGCAGATGTGAAGACCCTGATTACATCTTTAAAGGAAATTGTTTCCCGGAAAGCGGAGTTATCATCCCACTACCAGGTAAATGAAAATGGCGATTATGTCCACCAAACCTTTAAAATGGAATCGGTGAACCATTTCCGGATTGCAGAGGCAGTGGCAAGCTACCTGGAAGAGCTGTGAACTGGTATTTATTACTGGCTACCCTTCTGCTACCCTTAGAAGAAACACCACCGGATTCAAACCTGATTTCAGAGCCTCATTTCTCCAGCACCCCGCGCGTGTTTCATCTCCCCGACCGGGTGCTGTTCAACACCCGTCCCTTTAACTTGGAAGTATTTATTGATTTCCCCCGGGACAGCCTGGAATCCGTGAGTCTGTTTTACAAAACCGATTCTCTGCCCCGCTTTCATGAAATTCCCATGACGCTGAACGCTCCCCGCTTTCTGTTCCGCTACGATCCCCTGGAACATCCCGCCTCCCAAATAACGTATTTCTTTACCGTTACTACCAAAGATGGCGCCCTTTATGCTACTCCGGTTGACAGTCTTGGAAACTTAAACCCCATTACCAAATTCTTATTGGACCCGACGGAATATTTCAAACGTAGGTCTGAATTGCGACAATGAATCCGGTTAATAAACAAATCCAGATTCTAAGAGATCAATTACGGGAGCATAATTATCGTTACTATGTTCTGGATGATCCGCTCATTTCCGATTCTGAATACGATCGGTTGTTTCGACAATTACAAAAACTGGAAATCGAACACCCAGAATTGGTAACACCGGATTCTCCCACCCAGCGGGTCGGTTCCAAACCACTGGAGACATTTGGTTCGGTCACCCACCGTATCCCCATGCTTTCCCTTGAAAATGCCATGAATACAGAGGAACTACGGGCCTTTGATTTACGGGTGAAAAAAGGTATTAACACCGACGCAGAAATTGATTACGTCGGGGAACCAAAATTGGACGGTTTAGCAGTTGAACTGGTCTACGAAGCCGGACGATTCGTTAATGGTTCCACCAGGGGCGATGGTTTCACCGGTGAAGATATTACATCGAATTTGCGGACGATTCCCGCCATTCCCCTGATATTACGGACGGAGACAACCAGTGCACCGAAGCTGTTGGAAGTCCGGGGTGAAGTATTCATGACTAAGGAAAGCTTTAAAAAATTAAACCGGCAGCGTGAACAGGACCAGAATACGCTGTTTGCCAATCCTCGGAATGCCGCTGCCGGTAGTCTACGACAGTTGGACCCGGAAATAACGGCCCAACGGTCGCTTTCAATTTATTGTTACGAAATTGGCATCGTCAGGGGGAGGTCATTTTCAACTCACAAGGAGTTGTTAAACGCCCTGAAAGACTGGGGATTACCGGTAAATCCGGAGATCAAAGCCCTTGAAGATATTGAAGCCGCTTTAGCGTATTACCGTCAGTTGGAACAACGGCGCCATGATCTGCCCTACGAAATCGACGGAACAGTTATAAAAGTCAACTCCTATCACCAACGCAACCAATTGGGTATTCGCAGCCGTTCGCCCCGGTGGGCCATTGCCGGGAAATTCAAAGCCCGGCAAGTCACAACCCAGGTGGAGGCAATCACTGTTTCCGTCGGTCGCACCGGCGCCCTGACACCCGTTGCCCAATTGAAACCGGTTAAGGTCAGTGGTATCACCGTCACCCATGCCACCCTCCACAACCAGGATGAAATCGACCGGAAAGACATTCGTGTGGGAGACACCGTATTAATCCAGCGGGCCGGCGATGTAATCCCTGAAGTAGTAAAGGTAATCCAGGCCCGGCGACCCAAAGGAACCACTCCGTTTAAACTACCGGACCGCTGCCCGGTCTGTAATCATGAATCTTACCGACCGCCGGGAGAAGCCGTGTCCCGCTGCCAGAATCTCTCCTGCCCCGCCCAGATAAAAGGACGGTTGAAACATTTTGTTTCCAAGGGCGCTCTGGATATTGACGGATTTGGTGAAAAATTAATCGATCAACTGGTAGAAACCGGTGAACTGAAGACCGTAGATGGCATTTTTCGGCTCTCATTCGATACCCTGGAAAATTTGGAGCGGATGGGTGCTAAATCCGCGGGGAATCTGTTAAAGGCAATTGATAAAGCCAAACAAACAACGTTTGCCCGCTTTATTAATGCCCTGGGGATCCGGAACGTGGGTAACCATCTCTCACAAGTGCTGGAACAGGCCTTTGAAAGTGACCTGGAGACATTCATGCAGGCAGAACGTGAATATCTGGAAGCTCTGGATGAAGTGGGGCCGATTGTGGCTGATGCTATTGTCCGCTTTTGGAGTGATGCGACCAATCGGCAGGTGGTCAGGTCCTGCCTGGATCAAGGCGTCACTATTGCCCAGGCGGCTGATTCCGGGTTCAAACCACTGATCAATACAACCTTCGTTTTTACGGGCACCCTGGAACAATTTACCCGCCAGGAAGCCCAGGAAATAGTAGAACGGCTGGGCGGCCGGGCAACCAATTCAGTCAGCCGTAAAACCAGTTACGTAGTGGCTGGACCCGGGGCCGGCAGTAAGCTGAAAAAAGCGCAAGCGCTGGGTGTAAAAATTCTCAATGAAGAAGAATTTTCAAAGCTGGTAAATCAGGAATGAAAGCCCGTTTCCGAACTGTTCTGATACTTTTAATCAGCCTTCAATCGCTTTACAGCACCGGGATTGGCCAATTTGATCAAAATATTTCCTATCGAATTCAGGGAAATAACCGGCATAAATACCAGGATATTTTTTTCGAATCCATTTCCCTGGGCACACCGTTCCTGGAATTCGGAAATGCTTTTAACTGGTACCAATCGGGAAATCGGGAGGTAGCCACTGCCCTGGCTGCCACTCTGGTGATAACTCAACTCCCCGTAATAGTAGCCAAGTATTCCATCCAGCGGCCACGGCCCCAGCGAATCTACCAACCTCATTTCTGGAATACCCGGATTACACCTTCCTTCCCTTCCGGCCATGTCGCTTCCAGCGCCGCTTATGCTTCCTTTTTAAGCCATTTCTACCCCGGGGCATTGCCTTTATTAATTGGCTATGCCGGTCTTTCGGCCTATAGTCAGGTTTATGTTGGTAACCACTTTGTCGGTGACGTGTTTGCCGGATGGATTACCGGTTGGATAGTGGGATCGCTGATCTATTCCGGATTGAATAAATCCGTTCGACATACCTTAAATACCGTACCTCCACCCCTGATTAAAATCACCCTATCGTTTTAAATAACCCCGAAATGATCCTTACATTCCAGTTACAATGAGAGGCGAATCTTATCAGTACGTTGTGTAGATTGATTAGTCAATGTAAAGAAACATTTTTATCTACAGGATAATCAAATGATGAAAATTGAAGATATTGTTGAAGATGTTGTTTTGTTAGTATTAGGAGACCACGAGCCCCTGAAAGAGTTAGGTCTGGAATCCAATAAACTGTACGCCAAGGTGGTTGGCTATGATGAATACGGGGTCTGGGTGAAACATCCAAATTTCCCGATTCCTGATCCGGATCAACCACCCAAAGGAAAGGGAAAACCCAAGTTCAAACAGGTTACTGCATCTACGTTAATCCCCTGGCAATTTATCGCCTCCATTGTCCATTTCCCCAATGTTGAGGGGTTTGATTTCCCTAATTCTTTCGACCAGCATATCGGATTCGATCTCTCAGATAAATGACCCCTGCCATTCGCATCCGGGGATTGAAAAAATCCTATGACAATACACCGGCTCTCAAGGGGATCGATATTACCATTAATGACGGTGAATTTTACGGGTTATTGGGACCCAACGGTGCCGGGAAAACTACTACCATCAATATTCTCACGGGACTGGTGAGTAAAGACAGTGGTATCACCGAAATTTTCGGCCGCGACACTTTCAAGGACTACCGCTATACGCGCTCGCAGGTGGGAGTGGCCGCCCAGGAATTGTCCGTGGACTGGTTTTTCCCCATTGAACGACTCCTGTATTTTCAAGCCGGTTATTATGGTATCCTAAAATCCAAGGCCAAGACACGAATCGAAAATTTGCTGGAACGTCTGGGCTTAAGCGAAAAACGTCATTCCCGGCTACGACAGCTTTCCGGAGGCATGAAACGCCGCTTTCAGCTGGCTAAAGCACTGGTCCATGACCCCCAAATCATCATCTTTGACGAGCCGACTGCCGGTGTGGATGTAGAATTACGCCATGAGCTCTGGCAGTATTTCAGGGATCTCCACCAACAGGGGAAAACAATTCTGTTAACCACACACTATATTGAAGAAGCGGAAATGCTGTGTGAGAATGTCGCTATTATCGACCGTGGAAAGGTAATGACCAAAGGCTCTCCCCGGGAACTCACCAGCCAACTGGGAAAGGCCGGTATTTCAATTAATCTTTCCTGCAGTGATAAACCATTACCGGAAGGTCTGAAAAAATTTCACTACACCCAGGAAGAAGGTCGGCTTCATTTTACCGTTCGCAACCCGGAAGAGGCACTCCCTGAAATAATCAGTCTGCTGTCCAAACAGGACTGCCATATTCACCGCATCGAAACAACCAAGTCATCGTTGGAAGATGTATTCCTGAGTTTGACCGGTAAAGGGATTAACGAATGAAAGGAGTCAATTGGATTGGTTTCTGGACGTTGACCTCCAGGGAAGTAGGGCGCTTTTTTTCCGTGTATCGTCAGACGGTTCTCCCAGGCTTAATCTCTTCGGCACTCTATATTTTGATTTTCGGTTTTACCCTCCAGCGTCGCATTGCTGAAATTGACGGTGTTTCTTACACCCTGTTCATTATTCCCGGTTTAATCATGATGAATACACTCACTAATGCATCGGCGAATACTTCCTCCTCCATGCTGCAAATGAAGCTGCTGCAACAATTGCCCGACTTGCTCCAGGCGCCACTCTCCAGTTTGGAAATATCACTGGCCTACATCGTCGGTGGCACAATCCGCGGGACCGTGAACGGTATCCTGGTCATGTTACTGGGCATGGCCTTAATCGGATTACCTGTTAATCATTTTTTCCTGACAATTGGTTTCATTATACTGGTTTCCTGGACTTTCGCTGCCATCGGACTGGTACTGGGGCAATTAGCCGAAAGCTGGGATCAATTGGCCATGATGCAGAATTTTTTCCTCACCCCCCTCAGTTTTCTGGGTGGAATCTTTTATTCCATTAAAATGTTACCGGACTGGGCTCAGAAAGTCAGTTTCTGGAATCCGATCTATTATATGATTAATGGGATCCGGCACACCGTCCTGGGAATTTCCGATTCACCTCCCGCCACCAGTTTCTGGGTAGTATTGCTGATGACCATTGGTTTTACTGCCGCCGCTATCCTGTTAATGGCCAGCGGTAGAAAAATTAAACAGTAATTTCGATGTCCTTGAAGGCCCTCAGCGTCATTCTGGTTTTTTCAACCGTCCAGATTCTTGCTCAACCGTCGAACCAAGTTAAGTCCGACCCTGCCTGGAAACAATACACTGAGGCCGGCGCTGCCCGGGGTGAAAACATCACCGGTGGTTTTGGTTATTACCGGTTGAATCGCCGAACCGCTACCAGTTTCCACGATCTGCGCCTGTTTGCCTACGGACTGCAAGACAATACCTTTATTTATTTGCGTTTTAAAAACAGTCAAAAATACCAAACCCTTACGAAGCTCTATCGCTTTACTACGCTGGCTTACCGGAAAAACACCCGTACCGGGGTTGGTCTGCAGTACCAGTACAATCAGGGTCTGGGAGCTTTTCTGATGCAATATGGTTCCGGGCACACAACTGCTGAAATCGGATTGGCTTACGACATGTCTGATTATTTAAACGACACCCATAAAACCTCCTACCTCAAAGGTGGTGCTTACTGGGATCATGACCAGAGACGTTTTGCTACCAAATTAGAAGTGGAGTATTTTTACCAGATCAGTGATCTGAATGTGACCGACCTCACACGGGCGCAAATACTGGCGGAAGTAATTTTACCGTTGAAAAACGGATTCAGCCTGAATATTAATTTTGAATCCGAAAATTACTTTTCAGCCAATGAACAGGATGCCAACTCTATTAATATTGCCCTGGGCTGGCAAGGTTCATTATCATGGAAATATTGATTTTTTAATCATTCTCTCGGTTCATACTTTAATGGGTGACATATGAAAAATAAAATAAGAAAAGCCTCCTTCTTGATACTATTCACACTGCTGGTATTACCACTGGTGCAGGCACAGGAGGTGGCACCCCAGGTCACCTTTAAAAAACAGCCCCTGCTAATATTACCCTCCAGTGGCGGGGACGACCCCAATTCAGTCGAGTCCAAACTCACCCAAATTGTCGCTACTGAGGCTACTAATCTGGGTCGATACGATGTTATTGATCGTTCCAAACTGAAAAATATTCTCCAGGAACAGGCCCTACAGATGACCGGGATTGTTAACGATTCTGTACTGGTTGATTTTGGTCGGGTGGCCGGTGCCAAAGAGGGTATGGTTATTAATCTTTTAAATTTTAACCAGAAGGGTGTTCCCTCCAGCGGAGAAGACAATGACGATGACAAGGATGGATCTAATTTTTTTGATGTTGTAATTGCCATTATTGAACTATCCAAGGATAAAGATGATTCTGATCCATTCCCGAATAATATTCAAACCGTTATTACCTTCAGTATTACCAAGCTGGATATCGAAACCGGCCAATCCATCGATTCCTACTATATTGATGTGGATAACACCGGTGGTAATCGAGCTAAATCCCTTAAAAATGCCCTGGCCAAAGTACGGTCTCAGGTTTCACTGAAACTACGTGGAATGTACACGCTCACCAGCCAGATTGTTAATGTTAACGATCGGGAAGTGACCTTGTATCTGGGTTCAGAAATGGGCGTTAAAAAAGGAACTTTATTCGAGATTTCTTCTCTGGACAGAAAAAAGGCATTCCAGGGGCGTGAAATCTCGGTCCCCGGACATTCCGTTGCACTGGTGCGGGTTGTTGATCTAAGTCCCGATGCCAACCGTAGTCTTGTCATCCGGAAGTGGGGTAAAATACAGGAAGGTTACCGGGCCGTGGAAAAGATTCATTTCACACCGGCAGGAATATTAGCCCTTCAATACGACCTGGAACACGGGAATCTGCTGGTCAAATTTTCAGGAGTGTTCCGTCCGCTTCGTAAATACAATTTTAAAATCGGCTTTCAGTTAGGTTCAGTCCAGGATAATTGGAATACAAGTAATCTCTTTCTGGGAGCACCGCTGGGATTTTGCTACAACCTGATACAAACACCAATTTTTTCCCTGGGTTCAGCCGTTACCCTGCCAATAAACCTGGCGTTCCGCCGCGACGATGATCACAACCGGGTAGTAGCTTTCTTTACAGATCCACGGATTGGTTTGGAAGCCAACATCATGTCAGCACCCCGGCGGGACCTGTTTTTTAGTGTTGAATACGTCTTTGGCTCCAGCACGGGTAACTGGACTTATTCCAAAACAAATGATAAAAATGAACCGGTTACCTATGATGCTGTCTGGAATAAAAACCATAAAGGCGGGCCGGATATTACTTCAACGGGGTTGTATCTGACCGCCGGGATTCGTTTTCTGGCCTTTTAACAATTCCTTCCGCAATAAATCCTGAACCCGGTATAATTCACCATCGATCTCAGGATTTGGTGTGAGTCCCAAGATGTAGGTGATTAAGGGATAAATATTAACGTTTTCAAAAGCTGGCCGGCGATATCCATCCTTAAAGGCCGGGCCATCGGCAACGAAAAGCCCCGCCATACTGCGCAAAGCATTATCAAACCCATGAGCCCCGCCTACCTGTTCTAATTTCTGCCGGGGATTCCAGAAAAGAGACCAGCCTTCATCCGCCAGGACAAGCAATTGCTTAATGCGGTTATTTTCCCGGAAATGCCACCGATCCGGAATGTCGGCTTTTTTATAGGTTTTAAGATGGGGGACTGAACGTAACTGCTTGTAAATTGAATCCAGTCGGTCCTCGCTGGCACCGTAAATAAAGACGTAGGGATTTCCCCCTTCCAGTTTTAAACCATCCAGATTAATCAATTGATCCAAGTGAATCTGGCGTTCGGGACTAATCTCCGCCATGCCGTGATCACTCACCAGAATTATATTCAAACTGTCAGCGATCGTTAAAGAATCCATCTTCATTAATAACCGGTTCAGAAGCTGGTCCAGACTTTGAATCTCCGCCGCTGTCTGGGGCGACCGGGGGCTAAAGCGATGACCGGTGTCATCTGGTTCGTTAAAATACAGCATGACCAGATGGGGCCGTCTTTCTGCCGGTAACTGAAACCAGGCGGCCACTGAATCGATCCGGGCTTCGAAGGGATCACTACCACGATAACGCTTCCAAATCGAGGGTTGGATTCCCTGAATGGCAGCTTCACTGCCGACCCAGAAATAAGAAGCAGTTTTTATACCCTGTTTTTCGGCCGTGACCCAAATCGGCTCGCCTCCATAAAATCTTCCATCCTCTACTTTGGTACGGTCTGAAATCTGATAAAATGTATTTAAATCCGGAGCAAAAAATTCATTTCCCACCAACCCATGGTGCTCAACATACATTCCGGTGGCAATGGAATAATGATTCGGAAATGTCTTAGTTACAAAAACTGGCGTCAGTCCTTCAGCCTGTACACCCCCGGCTGCCATCCGATGAAAATTCGGTGTTGAATACCAGTCCAGATAATCGGCCCTGAAACCGTCAAAGGAAACCAGCAACACATAGGGCGGAGCGCTGAATAATATTACGGTATTAAAAAAAACAGCTGTCAGAATTCGGAGTAAACTACGCTGGTGGTGACCTGGTTTCTTAGTGGTCATAGGGAACGAAAGCCAGGATCGTCCGGGGGTATTCATCTGTAATCAACAGGAAACCATGCTGACCAAGCCGGACGATTCCCTCCCAGTTTCGGGAGCTTTTTTCCAAACGTAGTTGAAGGGGAGGTTTCCTCGTCATTACAATTCTGCCGGATTCAATTTGAAACTCAATTAGTCGTTCCACCTGTTGAAACTGACCATGGGTTGTACCCTGGGGGAAAGTAGCCAATAATTGGTCCGGTGCCGGATTTAAACGTTCCCGCTCACCAGGCCAGAAAAAATTGATGGCCCAGAACCGGTTGTCCGAATCCAAAGCAGTGGCATCCGTTATTCGGTATTCTACCACCGGGAAGGGCCATTCAGCCACTGGCGTCAGGAGGGTGTTAAATATTTTCGCACGGCGCACAGGATTAACATTAGCGCCATTCACTTCATAAATAGCGATTAACTGATCCCCCATTTTTATCAGGGTTTCATAGGCTATGTTTTTAATATTCACCGGCGGTTTTAGTATCGTTCTTTCAGAAAGAATTTTTAAATAATTAGAATCCGGATTTACCTCACCACGGAATAAATATCCGGTCATAACGTCCTGGTAGTTGGATTCTACCAGTAAAAAGGCAGTATCTGCTTCAAAACAGATGGCTTCAAAACCCTGATAACCGTTAATTTGAGATTCAAGGTCCGGGCTGATCAAATTGATTCTTTGCGGCTTCAAGGAGTCCCGACGAGTACCCGCCACCCAATCAGACAACTGATCTTTGGTTAAATAAAAAAAGGCTGGTGCATCGCGGTGGACATATTGAGGCATCAGGATAAGTTTATCACCGTACCAGGCCAGGCTTGACATTTCCAGGTCCTGGCTAGACGCCTCTCCGGTGAGCGGGATTTCGATTGGTTGAACCTCCTGACAATTCAGGAGGCTCGAAAACAGCAGACCAATAGTTAGAAAAGTTTTCACAAAGGGCACTTAAATTTGACCGGGAAATTGACTGAAAATCAAGACAGTGGCAAGCTAAATATGTATTTTACTCAGCGACGCCGAATGGTGGAGGAACAAATCAAAGCCCGGGGGATTCACAACGAACGGGTATTGAAGGCCATGCGTACGGTGCCACGCCACCAGTTTGTTGATGATCAGGATCGGGACTGGGCTTATGGTGATCATCCAATTCCAATCGGTCAGGGTCAAACTGTCAGCCAGCCTTATATTGTTGCTTTTATGACCGATATGTTGAAAATAACTAAGCGCCACAAGGTTCTGGAAATCGGCACCGGCAGCGGCTACCAGACTGCTGTTCTGGCCCAGTTAGCTGGTGAAGTTATCAGCATTGAAATTATTCCATCGCTGGCTGAATCAGCCCGGCAAAAATTGGAAAAATTAGGTTACAAAAATATCCGGATTTTCACGGGTGATGGTAAAAGGGGCTGGTTACCGGAGGCTCCTTACCACCGTATCATTGGTACGGCAGCACCCAGAAAAATACCCGCTACGCTCACGGAACAGTTAACAAATAGTGGAAGGATGGTATTACCAATTGGCCGCTTAATTACCGGTCAATATTTACAAATAATCACCAAAGATAATCAGGGAAAATTAAATTCGAACCGCTCCCTACCGGTTCGCTTCGTTCCCATGGTCTGAACTTCGATACAGAAACTTCCAGTTTCAGGTTTCTATCCTAAATCAGTTTTATCCTTTGCGGATCCGGTATCAAAAATGTACGACATATATTTTGGCTGTTTACCCAGGCTTTTACGGAGGCTGTTGATTTCCTGCTTGAGTTGAAACATGCGATCTTCCCGTTCCAGGGTAAATTTCATCATGTTCTGAACCTGCTGTTGCTTTTGTTCAACCGCCTTAATAATCTTTTGCTTTTCAGTTGTATTTTTTAGGATGCAGCAGATTCTCTGTTGATCTCCCGGGATAGCAATCATTTGGACTTCCCATTCAATCGTTTTACCGGAAACGGAGTCCAGCTCGTAACAATAGATTTCATTAACACCTGTTTCAATAACATTAGTCAGGTGGGAAAAATGCAGTTTTGCAATCTCCAACGGGAAAAGATCCCGCAATGATTTCCCATAGAGACCTTTGGAATCCTCCGGTTGTCCGTGCTTCCCTGGTGACCAGAAGTCTAATAAATTCCCCTGGCGATCGAAAAAAATAATCACATCCTGACCGGAGTTAAATAACTTCACCGGTAAATTTTTTCTGCCATTTGTGATTGGTATTTCCATAGCCATCAATATTAACAACCAATAATCAAATTTCTGTTAACAAGTCGATCCAACTACACTCCCGACTATTTTTTCTCAACATTACTTTAAACCCACAAATGCCTTAAACAGGGCCTCCGGCACCCCGTCAGGAACGGAGTGCCATTAGCCCGTCTGTTAACAAGACAAGGATCCATACAAGTTACACGTGCAGCAAAAAAATTGTTATCGCCATAGAAAACCAATTGGCTTCCTTCTTCCCCCCAACTGTTTGAAATAATTCTCATTTTACTTATCATGGTTTCTTTATTTACACTAATTCCTAAGACTGGCATACACCCTAAATTAAAACATAATTTGAGAAAAACATCAATAATTTTTATTATTATATAATATTAATTGCCATTGTGCCGTTTTTCTGCTTATAATCCAACCGTTAACAGAATATCAAAGTAGGAGAAATAGCTATGCGTAAAAATATATTAATGATCCTGACTGCACTAGCGTTCATCCTGATTTCTGGTTGTGAGCAGAATCCATTATCTTCCTCTGATGAACCCTTGACTTACCAGAATATCGTCGTTCAGGACACTCCGGCACCATTTTTATTAAATAACACCCTGACCGGAATACTGGCCAAAGGTTCCGCCATCAGTGTAACAATTAAGGACAATCCCTCCCCGGGAACAGTATATGGACACCAGGACTATCCCGGAGCCGTCTTCCAGGCACACGGGAATGAAGAATTACCGGAAGGCGCCTGGGTGGATAATGCTTACGGGAATGATTACCGGATTCAACTAAACCCCGGTAGTTCCGCCTCTTTCGGGGATGGCCGCACTGTTGTTGTTTACAAAGCCAAAAACCTGAAATATGAAGATGCTTCCGGTAACTGGCATGAT